>CAYJAD010000057.1:0-15750 GCA_964368075.1 uncultured Desulfovibrionaceae bacterium
TTCCGCCTCTCACCGAAGAACGCCGTAAAGATTTAGTAAAAATTTCTCGTAAATACAGCGAAGATGCAAAAATTGCGGTGCGCAATGTACGTCGTGACGCCAATGACCAATTGAAAAAATTAGAAAAAGATAAAACAATTTCTGAAGATGATTTGAAAAAAGCCACGGAAGAAGTGCAAAAATTAACAGACAAATATGTGGCCGAAACTGACAAGAAATGTCAGGCCAAAGAAAAAGAAATCATGGACATCTAAGAACGTAGGCTTTTATACGAAAAAATCTTACACTCAACTTTTTCGTATAAAACAGCATGCAGGACTAAAAGTACAAAAATCAAGCAACAAAGAACTGATGTACGGTATGGTTGCTTGATTTTTGGCCGCATTGCCTAACGTCAGCGTTCCAAATCCTCCGCACAGTGGTTGTGCAGGAGTCTTAGAAGGGCTTTTCTCATGTTTGAAAAACTCCCACAACACCTTGCCATTATAATGGATGGTAATGGTCGTTGGGCACAAGCGCGCGGCCTTAAGCGCACCGATGGCCACAAAGCCGGCGCAAAAGCTGTGCGCAGTGTGGTAACGCAATGCCGTAAGCTAGGCATACCATATCTGACCCTCTATACCTTTTCCCATGAAAATTGGAATCGCCCAGAGGAAGAAGTGAGTATGCTTTTTTCTTTGCTTGTGGATTTTTTAAAAGAAGAAGTGCCGTTAATGGTTAAAAATTCCATTGCCCTCCATATTTTTGGGGACATGGATGAACTGCCCCTGATGGCACGAACTGCTTTGCAGCACGCCATTAAACGCACCCAAGGAACTGAAGAAAACCCCACAAAAATGCACTTAAATCTGGCGCTTAATTACGGCGGACGACGTGAAATTCTTCGTGCTGCCAAACAATTAGTTTTAGACAAAGTGCCTGCGCAAGATATTACAGAAGAAAGCTTTCAGGCGCGTCTCTACACCAAGAACACACCTGATCCAGACTTGGTAATTCGCACCAGTGGCGAAATACGTCTTAGCAATTATTTGCTTTTCCAATGCGCTTATAGCGAATTTTACTTTACCCAAACCCTTTGGCCTGATTTTAACGAAGATGAATTGCACAAAGCTTTACAAGAATATTCCACAAGGCAACGACGTTACGGAAAAACGCAGGAGCAAATGCCGTGAAAACTAAAAGTTATAGTTGGACACGTCTTTTTACCGGCATAGTCTATGGCCTCATTGTAGCCATAGCCTTACACGTTCGAGGTATTTTTCTTTTAAGTGTGGTGCTTATTACGTGCGCCATGGCTCTTTGGGAATTTTATTCTCTTTTTTGGGGCAAAAAAGGCCGTACAAACACCCGTCTTTGTGGTATTGGTCTTGGCTGGGCCATGTTAATTCTTACATGGTTGGAAAGACCTCAAGATGCCTTGGTTTGTTTGGGAGCAGGCTTTGTACTAACGGCTTTAAGCTTTCTTTTTCGTATTGATATTATAGACGAAGAAGATGACTTTGCACCGGGAAGTATTTTCATGGTGGGTCTTGCCTATGTGCCATTACTGCTCTTACCCACCACATACCTTACTTCCACAAAGCTACTTTTTGTTTTAGCCTTAGTCATTATTTCCGATGCCAGTGCCTACTATGTGGGCGTACGCTATGGGCGCCATAAACTGTGGCCGCGCGTAAGCCCCAATAAAAGCTCAGAAGGTTCTATGGGCTCTTTGGTCGGTTGTGTTCTTTCTGCTGTGGCTTTAGGCGTGTGGCTAGGCAGTGCCCCTTGGTGGCATTTTGCCTTGCTGGGTGTGTTCATCAATGCCTTTGCGCAATTGGGTGATTTGTTTGAATCCGCCTTAAAACGTGCAGTAAATGTGAAGGATTCCGGTTCTACTTTGCCGGGACATGGCGGTTTTTTAGACAGAATAGACAGTGTTTTATTTGCCTTGCCCGCCTTTGCCGTAGTGGATCAATGGTTTAAGTTCTTTTAAAAATACAGTGTAAGGAACCTCATGCAATATCCTTGGCCAGCACAAAACGGCTCTATCAATTACATTTCTTCACCTCCTTCTCCCCAATGGGTAGAAAAAAAAAGAAAAATTGTTTTATTGGGAAGCACAGGTTCCATTGGCGTTAATGCTTTAAAAGTTATTCTCAGCCAAAGCCAGCTTTTTGAAGTTATAGGGCTTGCTGCCGCCTTTAATGTGCAGCGACTGGCAGAACAGGCTGCGCACTTTCGTCCGCCTTACTTAGCGGTTTACGATCAAGCCGGCGCGGATGTTTTGCGCAAACTTTTACGCCCTGCTCTGCATTCCGGTTATAATCCTACCATTCTTTTAGGGCAAGAAGGCTATGAAAAAATGGCCTCCTTGGAAGAAGCAAATACCGTTCTTTCTGCCCAAGTGGGCGCTGCTGGCCTTCGTGGCACAGTGGCCGCTGCCATGGCAGGCAAGGTCATTGGTCTTGCCAATAAAGAATCGCTTGTGCTGGCAGGAAATCTTTTACGGCATATCTGTACGCGCACAGGAGCAGTTATCTTACCCGTTGACTCTGAGCACAACGCTCTTTTTCAAATGGTCACGGGGCGTCCTGCCGGAGACATTAAAAAATTGGTACTCACTGCCTCTGGTGGTCCCTTTCGAGAAAAAAGCAAAGAGGCTTTGCAATATGTCAGTAAAGAACAAGCCCTAGCCCACCCCAATTGGAGCATGGGTGCCAAAATCAGTATTGATTCAGCAACACTTATGAATAAGGGCTTAGAAGTTATTGAGGCGCATCAACTGTATGGCTTACAAGCAGAACAACTCGATGTGGTCATACATCCGCAGTCCATAGTACACTCCTTGGTGGAATATCAAGATAATTCCTTCATGGCACATTTAGGTACGCCTGATATGCGCATGCCCATAGGACATTGTTTAGCGTGGCCCCATTGCCTTGACGTAGGGGTAAAAGCCCTTAACCTTATGGAAATGGGACATCTTTCTTTTAGTAAACCAGACACACACGCCTTCCCCTGCTTGGCATTAGCCATGAAGGCTCTGCAAAGAGGGCAAGACGCTTGCATTGTACTTAACGCCGCCAATGAAATAGCAGTAGAACTTTTTTTGGAAGGACGCATAGCCTTTTTAGACATTGCCGATTTAGTTGACAGTGCCTTGCAATGGCATAGCAAAACTTGCCAAGAACACGCGCAAGACTCCCAAACACTCCATATATGGCAAGAGATAGAAAATGTTTCTGCTGTTATGCAACATATTCTTTCTCTTGACACCACAACCCGTCACCACGTCAAAAGCTTGGTGATTATACAGGATAAATCATGATTGAATCTATAGCATCAGTTCTTATTGTTCTTGGAGGTCTCATTTTCTTCCATGAACTGGGGCACTTTCTTATGGCTCGTGCTTTTGGCATGGGTGTAACTACCTTTTCTTTGGGCTTTGGCCCTAAACTCCTTAAATACACATGGGGAAAAACAGAATATTGTTTATCTATCATTCCCCTTGGCGGCTATTGTGCCTTGGTAGATGAGGATCGCGCCGACGAATTGCCGGAAGGTTTCACCAAAGAAGAAAGCTTTGCCTTGCGCCCTGCATGGCAACGCCTTTTGGTGGTGGTCGCCGGGCCTCTAGCTAATATTTTATTGGCTTGGATTATATGCTGGGGTCTTGCCTTTGGCTATGGTGAACAGCATGTATTACCCGTCATAGGCAAGGTAGTGGAAGATAGCGCCGCGGCCAAAGCCGGCATAAAGGCCAGTGATACCATTGTAGCCATTAACGGTAATACTATTAAAGACTGGACTGCCATGTCCGAAGCCATTAGTGCCAGTAAAGGCACCCCTATGCGTATAGAGTTGCTACGCGCAGGAAAAAAAGAAGAACTCACCGTACAAGCTAAAACTGCAGTACACAAAAATATTTTTGGCGAAGAAGTAAATACTTACGCCATTGGGGTGCAGTCCGCCGGAGAAGTACACCATAGTCCTGTCACTTTTTGGCATGGCGCATCCATAGGTGCTGAACGCACTTGGAGCATGGTTTCCCTTACTGCCATGAGCTTTGTAAAACTTTTCCAAGGCGTTATTCCTTTAGACCAAGTGGGCGGCCCCATTATGATTGCACAGCAAGTGGGGCAACAAGCCGAACGGGGGCTAGCACCTGTATTGGCATTTGCTGCTCTTATTAGTGTGAGCCTTGGTATTTTAAACCTCTTGCCCATACCTATGCTAGATGGCGGACATATTGTCTTTTATACCGTAGAAATGATTATTCGCCGTCCTGTTCCTCAAGTCATTCGTAACGCGTTGGCCTATGTGGGACTTGCCTTACTGGTATCGCTTATGATTTTGAGTACCTTCAATGATATTTGGCGTATTGTTAAGGATTATTGGACATAAAAACTTACTGAGCTAGGGTTTTTACGTGCTTTTTGCACTGCCCAGCATTAAGTAAATCTGCTAAATATGTGCCCTGCACTGATATTTTTAAGCATACGCTTGTAGACTTACAAACATTGCAAAAGATATTGGTGCAGGGCAAAAGACCATAAAATCCTCGGCACAAGGCATTGTGCAGGAATTTCCCCTATGAATACTTCTTCAAATACAGATTCTGCCCTTGCTTGTGTGCTTAACGCCGCCGAAGGACGATTAGATATAATTCTTTATCAAGAACAACCCGCGGCACATCCCCTCATTGTATGTGCTCAAAGCTGGCATGCACCAACCAAGGGCGCTGAATTATTAACGCCGGCATTGCAGGCGCTTTGTAGCCTACAAAAAATTCAACCGCATGCTATTCAGCGCTTTGCCTGTGTGCACGGCCCAGGCAGCTTTACTGGCATACGCCTCACCATGGGCACTGTTGCCGCCATACGTCGCATTACCGGTGCCAGCAATGCCGGAATAGATTATATGCAAGCTTTAGCTTTAACAGCTGCCTTGCAGGTGCAAAACATTTGGCCAGATAGACCACTTGCCTTTTGTGTACTCACCCATGCCAAGCGAAACCTTGTCCATTGCCAGTATTTTACCCATGAGCCGCAACAGATTCCGCAAGAGTGCCAACAAGCTTTTCTTTGCCCTCCCATGGAAATTTTTGCAGCAAAGCCCACTCAAGTTTCCTCTGAAACGCCTCTATTTGTGCTTGGCTCCGGCTATCTACGCCATGAACAAAACATAAAAGAGCTTTGCCCAAGCCAACCTTTTCTATATACACTCCAACTTGAGCAGCCAAGCCCCTTAGCTCTTTGCCTTTTAGCCAACAAAGCTTCTTACCATCAACATGACCTAGAACCTTTGTATGTTCGGCCCTGCGATGCTGTGGAAAATCTAAGTCACATAGCACAAAAACAAGGCATGGACCCAGAAAAAGCCCATGCCCGCCTGCAAGAAATTTTACATACTGAACCTAGATTATAATAGGGGATGCTGTTAAAAACTTATACGACATTAAAAAAGCGTCGTGCATTATCTCCGCACAGCTTCCATAATTCTTTTACGTCCATATTTTTAGCTTCAGCCATGGCTTGTACTGTAGCAACGGTATAGGCTGGCTCATTGCGTTTACCGCGCCATTGCTGCGGGCTAAGATAAGGAGCGTCAGTTTCCAATAAAATTCTATCTAAGGGAATATACTGTACAGCTTCGCGCAAATCGCTGTTTTTAGGATAAGACACAGGGCCAGGCACGGAAAGATGCCAGCCATTATATACAATATGCTTGGCATCTTGTACTGTTCCCCCAAAGCAATGCCAGAGAACAGGATAGTCCTTAAAGCCTTCTTTTTCCAAAAGAGCAATAGTGGCATCTGTGGCGTCGCGACTATGGATAACCACAGGTAAAGCAAGTTTTTTTGCCAAATGTAATTGCGTCACAAAGGCCTGCATCTGTATATCTTTGGGACAGTCATCCCAATAAAAATCAAGCCCAATTTCCCCCACGGCCTTCAAGCGCTTTTCGCGTTTAAAATGTGCTTCCATGAGGGCAAAATTTTCTTCTGTACCATGCATAGCTTCACAAGGGTGAATCCCCAGTATAAAAAACACTTGCGGATGCGCAGCGAAATACGCGGCACGCTTTTCAAACTCTTGAGGATTTAAGAAAATATTCCCTATATGGCTTATGCCACAGGCTGTGGCTCTGGCAAGAATTTCTTCTCTATCCTCGTCAAACTGTTTAGAATCTAAATGAGCGTGGCTATCAACGCCACAACAATAAGGGGCTGTACAAAGTCCTAGCTCTTGAGCCAAAGACTGCACACATACAGATTTTTTTTTAGACATTTCTATGTATTAACCTGATACAAAGGAAATAAACTTTTCCAATTGTTTAGCTTGTTCTTTTTCTGAATAGGCCGCAGCGGTAATTTTAATATTTTTACGCAAAGTTTCCAGGTGTGGGCCACCTTGATACAGCAACAAAACCAAGTTCTCAAGAGCAAGGCTTGCCCCAAGCACATCGGCATCTTCCACAAAAAAACCATTACCTTTAAAATCTTTACTAAATGCATCGTGTAAGGGAAACCACGACTTTGCCAAAAAGGGCATGTATATTCCCGGCAAGTTGAAAGAGCGCATATAGTCCCAACCGCCAAGACCATTAAAGCCCACAGGAATACAACCGCAACTCATGGCTTCTAAGGGGGGCAAAGGGCAACCTTCTGGAAAGCCTGTTACTAGGAAAATATGACATGTATTCAAAATGGCGCCCACTTCTTCGTAGGGAATACGATGAATTTCTACCCACTGCACTTTCTTATCCGGATAAAGCCAAGACATACGCTGTGTTAAAGCATCTTTAATTTGCTCACCCATAATTTTATTTTTACGAGGCATCCAAGCAATGCGCACAATGCTTTCTACAGGGTCTTTTAAATTTTTAGGGGTGTTAATAGAGCTTGGGAAGAAAAGTTTTTCATTAATGGTGGGACGTAAAATAGGACCGTCTTTACCGGTAATAGTTTGCAAACAATAGCGTACGGGCTCTGATACATAGACAAAGTCCACGGGTAATTGTTGCCACAAAACATTTTCTGGCAACGTGCGTAAACCAAAGCTCCAATTTTGCATATACATAACACAACGCGCACCAGCATGAATACCTAGAACCAAGGCGTTAGTCCAGCCATCGGGCACCACCCAAATATGCTCTTTAGTCAATTGGACATCATCCCAACACCTTACGGGTAAATCAGTACGCCCGTAAAGATGCACATTGCCGTGGCCCACTTCACTTTCATAAATAACAAACTCTACTGAATGCCCAAGACTTGCAAGGTGATTTCCCAATTGCAACAAAACCACCATACCGCCACTAAATTGTGGCAAGGGGGGAAGAAAAATCGCTATTATTTTTGACATGGCTATATCATAAACAAGGCGCCACTTTGTGGCAAGTGTTGATTAAGAGAAATTTTTATATACATAAAAAAAGCGACCAAACAAGCTTAAAAGCAAATATAAAGTATTTCTGTACATTACCGATAGGCGCATTTAGGATTCAGGCAAGTATATTTATTTTGCCAAAAAACTCATAAAACATTTTTCTCAACCAGACCCAAAAATATCCAGTAACTCAACAAAGCTTTAAACATAACTACTTAAACACATATTTACGGTTTTCTTTAAAGACTTACGAAATTATACCCGCTTCAAATCAACCAAGTGCCTATTGTTAAAGATGAATTATAATAATCAGCCAAAAACAACCAGAGAGGTTCTTTATGAGATTTAAATTATTGGGAAAAATGTTGCTTTATATTTTGGTGCCAATTACCATCGGCTTTTCCGCTTTGGGTATTCTTACGAGTAGCATGTCGTCAAATTCTCTCGTTAAGATGGCAGACGAACAGTTAATGCATTTGGCAAAAAAACAAGCCAATGAGCTTGAAAAAAGCATACAGTACCTCAATGGTATAACAAAATCTGTAAGTGAACTACCAAGTACAAGAGCCGCAGCCACCCTAGCTAGTTTAGAAAAACCCAGCGAGGTAGCTTCTGCTGAATTCAAAGATGTACAAAATATTTCCAACCAACTCTATACCAGATTAACTGCTGATTTTAACGATATTTCCAACATAGCACTCACAGATAAAAAAGGCACAATTGTTTCTTCCACTGATTCTAAACAATTGGGAAGTGTTGTAGATTATGCTGGCGTTAAAACCGCTCTTTCCTCCGCAAAGAATTCAATGAAGGTTGCTGAATCTTCAAAAGCTAATCACTTGAACCTTAGAATAACATATCCTGTATATAAAACTGATAGCAATGAAGTTGCTGGATCAATAATACTCACTGTTGACTTGAAAAAATTAGCGAGCGAAACAACGAGCACTATAAAATTATTTCCTTCAACGGATGTTTACGTGGTTGACGAGAGAGGTGTTTTACTCATATCCGCCAACAGCCCAGACTATATTGGTGAGGACTTGTCCACAGACAACGCTGTAAGTCCACTGCTAAAATATAAAACCGGTAACGCTGTATATGAATGGAAAGGAGTGAAAAAGCTTGTTTGCTTTGCAGAAATACCCTCTTTAAACTGGGTTCTTGCCATTGGAACTTCTCAAAATGACTTCTTAACCGATTCAAGACAAATTGAATGGAATATTCTTGTCGGAAGTATCATAACTTTACTTTTAATTGCTCTGATTATTTTCTTAGTAGTAAGAAAAATCGCCTATACAGCTGGAGTCATGTCTGTTTTTGCTCAAAGGGTTGCTGCCGGTCAATTTGAAATGAGTGCAGAGCATTTAAGTGCCTATCATGCTTTTCTAAAACGTAAAGACGAATTTTCTGTGCTTGCAGAAAATTTGGCTCTCATGTCTGAAAGTTTAAAAAAGATGATTTCAGAATCAAATGAAAAAACGACACAAGCCGAAGAAGCAATGACTAAAGCGCAAGATGCAGCAAAAGTTGCTGAAGAAGCCACAGAAGAAGCAAGACTAGCAAGACGACAAGGATTACTTGAGGCAGCTAATCAGCTTGAGGGAATAGTGAATAATATTGCCGCTGCGTCTGAACAATTATCCGCCCAAATTGAAACTTCAACCAAGGGCTCAGAACAACAGTCTTCCCGTATGTCTGAAACGGCTGCAGCAATGGAAGAGATGAACAACACAGTTTTAGAAGTTGCAAAAAATTCAAACGCTTCTTCTGAGCTTGCTGATAATACGAGAAAAAAAGCAAATGAGGGTTCTGAAATCACTAAAAAATGTGAAAATTCTATGAGCCAAGTTAAAGGACAATCTTTAAAATTACGCGAAAACATGAGTGGTCTTGCCGAACAAGCCAACTCAATTGGTACAGTTATGGGGGTTATTTCAGACATAGCCGACCAAACAAACTTGCTTGCCCTCAATGCCGCAATAGAAGCCGCCAGAGCTGGAGAAGCCGGACGAGGCTTTGCTGTGGTTGCCGACGAAGTGCGTAAACTTGCTGAAAAAACTATATCGTCAACCACTGACGTAGCAAATGCAATTAACGCCATTCAACAAAGTACAGAACTTAATGTAAAACAGGTAGATGTGGCTGTGCTTGCCATTGAAGAAGCAGCAGAACTTACAATACAAAGCGGTAAGGCCTTACAGGGTATTGTTGAAATGGCAGAAAATAACTCTGATGGTATAAGAGCCATAGCCACAGCAAGCGAAGAGCAGTCAGCAACGTCTAACGAAATTTCTCTTTCCATTTCTATGGTAAATAGTATTGCCAGCGAAACGACAAATGCCATGGTTGAAGCTTCTCACGCCGTAAATGCTTTAACCGAACAAACGCAACAGCTGACAAAACTCATTAATGAGTTAAAAAAATAATTACATAGTCGGCACTGAAAAACATATTAATAATTTAAAGATTCATTATATGGCTTGCTTCGTTTAGCGATGAAGCAAGCCATATTTTTATCTGATGAAAAGTATCTAATAAGCACAGATTTAACAGCCTATCCAAACATGCGTAAAGGCTATTATAACAGGTTTTACGCAGCTACCTTTACTGGCACTCGCAAACTTGCCAAAATATATGCCATAACAGAAAGAGCTAAGCCTACCACAAAAGGAGGCCATTGTTGCATAAAAGCCGGAATAAATTCTAAAGTCCAAACGGCTGTCTTTGGGGAAACAAAGATATAAAAACCAATACAAGAAAGAGCACCGGTCATAGCTGATGCCGTGGCCGCCGTGCCATGGGAGTGCTTAAAAAGCACCAAGCTCAAATAGGGCACAAAGGCTGTGGCAGCAATGACGCTCCAACTTGTGGTATAAATAAGAGATATTACCTTACCTTCAATTTGTGCAGTAAATCCTGCCACAAGAACACAAAAAAACACTGCCATAAGCCAATTTGTTTTATTTGCTTTTTTGGAGAAAATATCTTCGGTAAGGGAGGCACTCGCTATATGAAACAAGGCCGTACACGTAGATATAGAAGCAGAAATAATTGCCAAGCTAAAAATTTGCTTACTAATTCCGGGTAAAAGCATGTGTACAAGAGTGGGAATAGCAGCATCTGTGCTTTGCTCTTCGGGCAAAATTAAACGCGCTAAAGAAGAAATAAAATACATACTACCTACAATAAGTAGAAGCACACCGGAAGCAAGAAAAGCCGCTTTTTTCACTTCTCTTTTTTCTTGCAGAGCAAAATGGCGTTGTATCATTTGTGGCTGAGCCCACACAGCCACGGATGTTACCACCACCAGCGACCAAATAAAGTAGCCAGAATCTCCTGAAGACAAAGCCGCAAAACCATTATTGGCTTCTGGCGTTGGTGCAAGAGCCGCCAAAGCACGTACACCTTCCACGGGGCCACCGACTAACGATAAAACTTCATAAGCTAAAATACCAATACCAAGTAACATCACAGCGCCTTGCATAGCCTCCGTGAGAAGAACCCCACGCATACCCCCCCAAAGGACGGCTAAGCCCACCACCACAGCTATAACCCATATACAGATTTCACGGCCAAAAGGGAAAATCTCTAAAAGCATGAGCGCTGCTCCCTTTATGACGGCCGCAGCATATACAGAGAGAAAGAAAGCAAAAATAAAGCCTAAAATCTTGCGTAAAAATGGCGCATTGTGCCCTAAAGACAAAAGCTGAGCCGGCGTGCGTGCTTGAAGCTTAACTTGTAATTGTTTAGTAGGCCATGCCAGTACAAAGTAAACAAATAATGTCCCTAACAGCACATTACCAAAAGCAATGAGCATCATTTGTAAACCGTATTTATAGGCAAGCCCCCCAAAGCCAATGAGAGCCACAGCAGAAATATATGCGGCTACATAGGCCAGAGATTGCACACCAAAACCTATTTTTCCACTCAAGACCACATCTTTTCCCTTGCCCATGCGTGCCAAGGCAAAAAATACGGCTAAATAAACAACCCAAATGATAATTTCCATACGCTTTATCCTCTTTTGTTCTAATGCTACTTCATAACAAAAAAACCGCCCCCTATACGGAAGCGGCTTGTATGATATTTTTATCTCTTATTTTAAGATAACAGCACAGACCCTTCCTACCTAAAAGTAAGTGGGTAATAATAATAGGTGTAAAAAAATACGTGTGCTGTTGGCATAAATCATCCTTTATTGTTGGTGCATGCTATGCATAGCCTTTTCGCATGTCAAGTTCTTTTATATTTTTCTTTTGTTTTTGGAAAATATTCGCCCGAAAAATCATTATCAGAAAAATTTCATAAGCCTATGCTGACTACCTAAATAAAATATTTTTTTTGCCGATATATACATTATTGGATGAAAATAATTTTTTTAACATAAAAAAAGCTGTTCATAGGCAAAGAAAATTTTTATGCCATGAAAGAAAGAATTAGCAAGCAGTATTTGACTGTGCTTTACAGGAGAAAAATATGTTACACGCACCTCGTACCATAAAAATTTTATTATTATGCTTTGCTATGTATATGCTCATGGTATTGCCTGTTTTTGCCGATGGGGTATATAAAATGCCTACTCCACACAGTGGACAACAAGGCTATATGGCACCGCCACCTCCAGCACAGTACGCCCCAGCGCCTAACACCTCTGTGGCACCCATGCGCACCATGAATCCCAATGCCTACCCTGAGTTTAAAACCTACGAAGGCTCACGCCCACGCTACACAGCTCCTATGCCTGCTCCCCATCAGAGCTATGGCCCCGAAGAGTCCATTTGGATGAGGGAAGGCGGCGCACGTTTACAATACGACGCTTTATCCGGCCCCACTCAAATGTATACCAATGGCAGACCTGTACTTGATCCTGCCAATGTACATCTACCCCCTTTGCATCCCGATAAGTTACCCAAGGCGCAAACAAAGCGCACACGTCAAACTAGGGCACAATCGCAACCCATTACCGTGGAACCACCCTTAAATAGAGCGTGGAAGTTGAGCGGTCATGGTAAACCTGCTATGACGTCACCAAAGCCTGCACCTACGCCCAAGCCGACTACTGCTGCACCACCGGCAGCGGCCCCCGCTCCCAAGGCGGTTACGCAAGACAGTGCAACCAAGCCCACTGCCGCCCCTACAACTCCAAAGATAACTAACGATCCTACACCAACTGGGGCACCAACTGGGGCACCAACTCCACCGGCAGCTAATCCCCCCGCCATAACACCAAAAACCGGCACCGCCATGCCATATGACGGGCCGGCTAATCCGGTGGGGGGCAATACTGTAGAAAAAATCAACCCTTAACTTCTCTTACTCTTGCAAGCAAAGTTTATGACGTGTATATTTCTTTCTTTTTTCCTACCACACCCCATGGTGTAAAATAATCTCTACTTCTACATACGTGCTGTATTTCTTCAGCCTATAAGGACGGAGCACCTACACGAGGCAAAGCTTTTTCCAATACATGACCTACAGAAAATAGCTTTTCTTCCTCAAAATCAGCACCCAAAATTTGCATACCCACGGGCATATTACTTGCTTTTCCAAGTCCCACAGGCAGGCTTAGTCCGGGCAGTCCGGCTAAATTTAAAGACAGTGTATAAATATCTTGCAAATACATCTGCAAAGGATTTTCCATCATTTCGCCTAATTTCCACGCCGTTGTGGGAGAGACAGGGCCACAAATAACATCACAAGTAGCAAGAGCTTTGCGATAGTCTTCGCGTATGACGTGACGCACCTCTGCAGCTTTTCTAAAATAAGCATCATAATAACCAGAAGACAACACATACGTACCCAACATAATACGACGTTGCGCTTCCTTACCAAAGCCTTCACTGCGAGAATGAATGTACAAATCAGCAAGATTTTGTGCATTATCCGATCTATAACCAAAACGCACGCCATCAAAACGAGCAAGGTTAGAACTGGCTTCAGCCATGGCCACAATATAGTACGTGGCAATGGAAGCCGTGGTATGTGGCAAGCTTACCTCTACCAATTCTGCACCGAGAGCTTTCATCTGTTCTAAAGCTGCAGTACAGGCATCGCCCACTTCGGCATCAAGTCCGGCGGTGAAAAATTCTTTAGGCACACCCACTTTAAGCCCTTGCAAATCTTTGCGACTGTGCAAAGCCTTCGTAAAAGAAGGCACTGGGTGCGGAGCTGAAGTCGTATCGCGTGGGTCATGCCCAGCTATAACTTCAAGCATAATGGCGCAATCTTCCACAGAGCGCGCCAAAGGCCCCACTTGATCAAGGGAGGAACCATAGGCAATAACACCATAACGTGACACACGTCCGTAAGTGGGCTTTATCCCTACACAACCGCATAATGCCGCCGGCTGACGAATGGATCCACCGGTATCTGTACCCAAAGAAGCATAGCATTGCTGAGCAGCTACCGAAGCCGCGGAACCGCCGCTAGAACCGCCGGGCACGCGCTGTATATCCCACGGATTATGGGTAGTTTTGAAGGCAGAGTTTTCTGTGGTGGAGCCCATGGCAAATTCGTCCATGTTATTTTTTGCCAAAATAACAGCTCCGGCTTCACGCAATTTTTGCACTACAGTAGCATCATAAAAGGGGACAAAATTGTGCAAGATTTTAGATCCTGCCGTGGTGGTTACACCACGCGTGCACAAGGCGTCTTTCACGGTAACAGGCACGCCCCATAAGGGTTTGCTTATGCAATCTTTTCTTTGCACTTCCTCTGTTGCGTCCATGTGCCTTGCTTGTTCCAAAGCTTTTTCTGTATCCAAAGCTAGTAGCGCTTGCACCTTGGGTTCTGTAGCTTCTATGCGCTGTATGGCGGCATGCACCACATTTTCTGCGCTTGTTTCTCCTTGGGCCAATGCACTGCGAACAGCGGCAAGTGATAATGTATGTATGCTCATAATGACCTTTTATACAATTCTGGGAACAACAAAGTATTGCCCGTCGCTTTGAGGGGCATTGGAAAGCACAGCGTCACGTTTTGGCGTATTACAAGCCGCATCTTCACGCAACGGAGTCGCATGCACTGAGGGGCTGTATAGGGGCTCAACACCTTGCGTATCCACCTCGGCCAAAATATCCATATAGGAAATAATATCTGCAAATTGCTTAGCAAAAAGCTCTTGTGTAGGCACATCAATGCTTAATCGAGCAAGGCTTGCCATACGCTGTACATCTTGAGGAGTAATGCTCATAAAAATCCTTTGTATTTAAAAACATGGTAGCGATAAATATTATGCTATCAATAGGTAGTCAACGTTTGACCGTCTTTGGCCTGCATGGGAGGATAGGTCTGCCCATTGTTATTATACGGCTGTGCCGCGGGCGCTGCTGGCGTTGAGGGAGTAAGGTTTTTTGCTGTAACCTTGGGGGCCGTAGCGGGAGCAGGCGTACTTAACGTTACAGGTGCAGCCTGAGGCGGCGCCTTTGCCGGCTGAGCCACAGGCGTTGGCTTAGGCGGAGCTGACGGCGTTGCTGCGCTATCGTTACGTAACAGGGATGTGGTTAAACATCCGCTTAAGCACAAGACGCAACACAAGCAACCCACAGTAAGAATACTTTTATAACTTTTACAAAAAAACATAAAAACCCCTTAAAAAATAAAAGGAATACACATTCAGCCCTCACGAGGGGAATACACAATCCGTCACCAATACCATCTAAGTATATGTCATTTATATATATAGAGCAAGAGCCCTCTTCACAGAAAAAAAGGGGGAAGCAAAGCCTCCCCCCAAGTATTTTCTATAAGCCGAAGATTATTTCTTTACTTCGGTATATTCAGCATCGACGACATCATCATCTTTATTGGCATCGCCTTGTGCTGCACCGCCGCAACCGCCTGTACCGCAACCACCAGCACCTTCGGCGCCGGTACCCTGCTGCTGATACAATTGCTCAGCAAGCTTATGTGATACTTGTGCAAGTTCTTCAGTGGCGGCCTTAATGGCGGCACTATCTTCACCTTCAATAAGACCACGCAAGGCAGCAATCTTTGTTTCGATGTCGCCCTTCATGGCGGCATCGGCTTTATCACCTAAGTCTTTCAAGCTCTTTTCAGTGCCATAAATAAGACTATCTGCATGGTTACGAGCTTCAATAAGCTCTTGTTTCTTCTTATCATCGCCGGCATGAGCTTCTGCTTCACGCACAAAGCGTTGTATATCATCTTCAGATAAACCAGAAGAGTCAGTAATTTTAATAGATTGCTCTTTACCGGTACCAAGGTCTTTGGCAGATACGTTAACAATACCATTGGCGTCAATATCAAATGACACTTCCACTTGCGGTACACCACGAGGTGCTGGTGGAATGCCGGTTAAATCAAAGCGAGCCTTGGTCATATTGTCGCTGGCCATGGGGCGCTCACCTTGCAA
>CAYJAD010000058.1:0-15395 GCA_964368075.1 uncultured Desulfovibrionaceae bacterium
TTATCGACGACTTCCGCGATCCTGCTTACTACACTTGGCGTCAAAGCACGCAATTTAAGTTCTAAGCCTAAGGTTGCATTAACCCGGGCGGTTTTTTGACCGCCCGGTCCGTCAAATCTGGAGAAAAACATGAGCGACGAAAAAACCATTGTTGTTGACTTCTTGCAAAGCAAAACTGGTAAATCCAAATTTTACTTCCAAGACTTCCTTCCTCTTTTTGAAGGCAAAGGCCCACGCGAAGTGAAGAAAGTTTTGACTAAACTTGTGAACGAAGAAGTGCTTGAATTCTGGTCTTCTGGTTCCACAACCATGTATGGCCTTAAGGGTGCTGGTAAGCAGTCTGCAGCAGAAGGCGAAGAATAATATATTTTTTTTAATTAAAATATATTGAGGGGGATGAGACTTAGGTCTTTTCCCCTTTTTTTATAAACTGTTCAGGAGGTAATATGAAAAAAACTCTTTTAGCCACACTTCTTAGTATTACTCTTTTTCCTTCTTTTGCCATGAGTGAGCAAGATTGTCCTTCGCTAAATCTGGAACCTGTTGCCACTGCGCATGGTATCTATGTAGAAACCCAATGGGGCGATCTTCCCTGGACTATCATTAAGCAGGATGACGGTAGAAAAATTACAATCATGTGTTCTGAAGAAGAAATGGAAAAACACTTTGGTAAGAAAGGACAAAAGGTCGCTGTAGTAAGTGATATGGTGCAATTTTTTTATGCTGAAAATTCTTACTGTTACGAAAAAGTTATAGTATGCTCACATAAGGGGGCTTTCCACCTATCATTTCCTAAGCAATAATGTAATAGCTTTTGGTATGCTATCTAAATAATCGAAGCTGAAAAATGCATTTTCACGCATTTTTCAGAAAGACACACTGACTTCAAATGACCCTTCAGGCACGCAAAAAGTGAATTCTGGCTCACTTTGCGTGGCGAAAGACTTTCGCTTTCGCATAAATTTTAGTAGGCGTCACAGAAAAACCTTAGTTTGATATCATAAAAATGCCGCTCGGGGCAGTGAAGCTCGCCAATTTCTGATTTATAGGTGCATTGCCTCCATAAGATTTTTGTAGAAATAGCGTGATTCTAGAGTACATTTTTTTGTAACTTCCTATACTGATCGATGCTACACCATGTATAAAGTAGTAGGGCAATCCAAATGCAAATAAGCGTAATAAGCGTAGCTTGACTCATGGGCTCATGAAAGATGTATACGCCCACAAAGAGGTTGATTGTAGGGGCAATATACTGCATGAGGCCTAGGGTTGCCAATTGCACTCTTTTGCTGGCATAAGCGAAGAGCAGTAAAGGAATTACAGTGACGATTCCGGTACTCATAAGTAAGAGTTGTGTTGATACAGTATATTCAAGAAAGTGCCCTTGACCTGTGGAACCAAGCCACCAGAGGAAAGATAAAGAGAAAGGAAAAAGTAAGGCTGTTTCTAAAAAAAGGCCCGTAATGACATGGGCTTTAATACTTTTCTTAATATAGCCATAGGTAGCAAATGAGGCGGCTAAAGCAAGCCCTATAAAGGGGAATTGACCATATGCAGCCACGGAATACAAGACACCAAATGCGGCAATGGCTATGGCAAGGCCTTGTAGGCGTGTCAGCCTTTCTTTGAAGAAAATCCGACCAAGTAGTACAGACAGCAAAGGATTAATAAAATAGCCAAGGCTGGCATCTATAACTTTGTTATGCGTTACGCACCAAATATATAAAAACCAATTACTGGCTATAATGCTAGAAGCAATAAACGCTTTGCATAGTAGAGCTTTATTTTGAAAAACTGCTCGTATATCTTGCATATAACCACAAGCAAGTGCAATTAAAAAAACTGTAACCAATGACCAAGTCATGCGGTGAGCAAGAATTTCAAAGGCGGCCACGTTATCAAGGGTTTTCCAGAATAGAACTAGAGAGCCCCAAACGGTGAAGGCTAAAATACCCGAACCAAGATTCAAAAAAGAAGGCGATGCTTTCAAAGATATACCTATGATAAAAAAAAAGGGTTTGAGCTTAGCCCAAACCCTTGATGTTCTCTTTTGTCAATTATTTTTCAAAAGATCTTGCGAAGAGGTCTTTAATAGCCTCGCGTCCAGAGTCTTCTAAAAAGCGTGTGCCAGTAGCTGTAAAATGAGGCCGCAAAATGCAGGGGTCTTTTTCTACATTCCAATTATCTTTTTCCCAAGTAAACCACTCTTTTTTACCTTGGTCAAAAACCATGAGTGGCTTATTGCAAATTTTGGCAAACTCAGCGCCCCAGCCTGTTCCACCTTTCACAGTACCATCGGCTTGAATTTCGCCAATAACTACAATTTCACTGCCGCCGTTAACTTGCCAGCAGATGGACTGTAAAACTTTTCTGAAAAGCGGTGCACGGGTATATTCGCGACTCATGAGCTTAGAAACATAAGTAAGGCTGACGTCTTTTAATGCCAACTCTTCACTGGTAAGGATGCGTACTCCACGAGAGCGCGCCAATTGGTGGCCTTCAAAGCTATAGTTAACTTCTTCTATGCCCCATTGCTCAGCTAATGAGCCAAAAAATTCTTCTGTTCCTGAGGCTCCACCGCTATGCAATACACATTGTTTTGGATTAAGCATGGCGAAAACTCCTTGATGTATGCCAGTCTAAAGATAAGTCTAAGACATCATCCTTTAAAGTCTATGAAATAGGTATAAAAAACGAAAATGGCACCACAGTGCAAACTGCATCTTGCCATTTAAGTTTTGCAGGGCATTGACCTTGTTTAAAAACAAAGTCAATCCGTACATAAATATGGCCGTTAGAATTGACAAGCAAGACTAACGGTCATGTAAAATTGTTACAGCAAATTCAACTTACTGTTCTAGCATTAGTGCTGCCCTAATAGCGAGAGGGACGAGGAGCACGTGGACGGGCTTCATTCACGCGTAACGTACGACCACCAAAAGAGGCATTGTCCAAGGCTTCAACAGCGGCTGGTGCATCAGCATCTTCCATTTCGACGAAGCCAAAACCACGTGCACGGCCAGTATCACGATCACTCACTAATTTAACGGAAAGAACTGTGCCGTATTCGGCAAAAAGCTCCTGAATTTGGTCCTCAGTTGCGGACCAGGGAAGATTGCCAACATAGATAGATTTAGGCATGGAAACATCCTCTCAAAAAAAATATTTAGTCACAAAACAGTCCAAGACATTTGGGATGCTTTGACGCGACCACAAGGTTAGAAGAACACTCTTTCACGCAGATGTCAATGCATAAGATGAAAAAAGTGAAAATAATTTCAAGCTCAGATTTTTTGTTTTTCAAACTGTCTGTTTTTATTGAAATTAATTGAGATATTTTTATGCAAGCGCATTCTAGAAACAGTAGGTTTCTGAGGCTTTTTTATGGTAAATCTCAGTGCTCTTCCCCCTTATTAATTGGGATACCATTTTTGTGCTCATATCTAACTGAAAAGGTAAGTTTTATTTTTAAGTCTGTTTGAGTACAATGTAGCATAACTCTCAATGCGAAATTGTATACTTTTTTTTCTCATAAATGTAAAGAAGCCCCTTGTATTCTTTTGTACAAAGGGCTTCAGTTATGAGAATAGGAATGTGTTTATGTATACTTTATAAAAAGTATTCTTTTATTTTTCTGATATTTTGTTTTTTCATCATTGCAGTAACAACTTGTTATTATGTATTGTTAGCACAAAAATCTTTTAAGTGCTTCAATAAGTTTCTCCATATCAATGGGCTTCGCCACGTGAGCATTCATGCCACTGTCCATGGCCTGTTCTATGTCTTCTCTAAAAGCGTTGGCTGTCATGGCTACAATGGGCACTGTGTTAGCGTCAGGGCGGTTTAGAGCGCGAATGTTCTTGGCCGCTTCATATCCATTCATGGTGGGCATTTGGATGTCCATGAAGATAAGGTCATAAAAATTTTCTTTGGAGTTAGAAAAGATTTTTACGGCTTCTGTTCCATCATTGGCTTCATCTATAATGCACTCAAAAGGAGAGAGCAGTTCCATGGCAATGATTCTGTTGATGTCCACATCGTCTACCAATAGAATGCGCTTGCCTGGTTGAATTTCATTTGAGTCTTTGCTTGTATTTTGTTGTGCAATGGCTTCTTGGTCCTTTTGTAACCACAGGGTAAAGGAGAATTCGCTTCCCTTTCCTTCTTCTGTTTGTACTATGATGTCACTGCCAAGTAATAAGGCTATACTTCTACTGATAGACAACCCCAACCCTGTGCCGCCATATTTGCGAGTTATATGATTGCCTGCTTGCTCAAAGGGGTTGAAAAGCGTTCTCAGGCTGTCTTTGGCTATGCCAATGCCGGTGTCGCGCACAGAAAAATAGATGAGATCTTTGTCATCTGTGCTTTCTTTCAATTCCACAGAGAAGTCGATTTGTCCAAGTTCTGGTGTAAATTTTACTGCATTGCCCAGTAAATTTATGAGAATCTGGCGTAAGCGCAAACTATCCGAAACAAATTTATCACAAACCAATGTTGTTTGAGAAACATTGAAAACGATACTTTTTGAACTACAACGAGGACGTATGATGTTGGCAACATCTTCCACAAGCTTTGGTAAGGAGAACGTGTCCTCTGAAAGTTCAATTTTGCCGGCCTCAATCTTAGAAATATCCAAGATGTCATTGAGTAATCCCAATAGATGCATAGAGGAAGCTTCAATCTGAGCGATATGCGGCATAAACTCATCTTTTTTACAATCTTCGTCAATTTTTCTTTTGGTAATATTTGTCATGCCTATAATGGCATTCATAGGGGTGCGGATTTCATGACTCATGCGAGCCAAGAATTCACTTTTGGATTCGCTGGCTTTATTTGCTTCCGCCACAGCACCAATGAGATCTCTTTGTGTTTGACGCAATTCTTTTTCTACGGCAACGCGCTGACTTACGTCGCGAGCTACACCAAGAATACCGCGTAATTTTTTATCTGCAGTAAACAGAGGGGTACGTACCACGTCTAAAATTTCTTCGTGACCGTCAGCAAAAGTAATTTTTTCTTCTGAGTGAACAGCACAAACGCTTTGAATAGCTTCAAGGTCATTTTCACGAGATAAAGCATAGACGGCTGCTGGTAGAACGTCTTTTGCTTTATATCCTTGGATTTCATCAAGGTTCTTGTTGAAAGATGTAGCAAAACGTGGGTTAGCAAAAAGATACGTTTCGTTGGCATCTAAGTACCAAATAAGATCTGGGGAAGAAGAAATGACCGTATCCAACAAAGCGCGCTCGCGTTCAATACGTTCTTGTTCGCTGATAAGGTCTGTAACGTCTTCTAGTATTATGATAAAGCCAACAGCATTTCCTTCGCGATCGTTGTAGTAGGCCGGATTGCTTTTGTAGTATCTATGCGTGGGTACATAAAGTACCACAGGTTGGTCTCTACCATCTTTAAAAGCGTTGATTGGGTTGGTAGAGTTATCAAAAATACTAATATCTGTGTAATAATGTCCCACGGTCTCTTCAAGTTTTTTATCGAGCAGTGTCAAAGCTTGGCTGTTCATATAAATGACTTTGCCTTCTAAATCCGTAATAGTGGCAGGGCCTTTGACACTGTCTTCAATACTTTTGCCCAAATCGTCCAGAGAGTCGGCCAAGATACCCAATTCGTCCTTCACCGGTGAATTGAAACGGAAATGGCGCTCTCCATTACGAAAACGCGTAATACCATTAATAAGGTAGGTGATTTTTTGCGTCATGGCAGATGCCATCCACACAGCAATAAGAATGACAAGAACGGTCATGATTATGGTGGACGTAGAAAGACTTACCGTTGTTGCCCAAAGGTTTTTATTAATAGTTTCAAATGTTTCATTAACTTCAGCATTTAACTCTTTGTCTGTGTTAGTAATGATTCTTTCAATTTCTTTTTCAGTTTTAATGGCTGGTGCATGGAAATTTTCAACGCCGGAACTCACGGTAATAATGGCAAAGCCCAGTTTGTCATAGCCCAACTCATTTTTGCCATACTGGCCGGTATAGTAGGGAATAGCAGCTGTGGTGGTGAGCTTCCAAAGGCCGGACCAAAGAATAAGGAAAGATCCAGAACCGCCATCGCGGGCAGCATGGTACCAATCTGTACACTGGGGGGCATTGTTTAAGTAGCGACAATCAAGTCCTACAATACCTTGCTTGATTAAATCTAAAGAGGGCTTTACCTCACGACTTTGATTAGTAAAGGTGGGTTCATCTTTAATGAAGTTCACATAGCTTTCACCACTAGCTTGCCATCGTTTATATGTAGCATCATCTAAGAGAGGAACGTGGGGATCGCCTGTGGCAGGATCGTAGCCCGTAATAGAGTGATGGCGTGGATGCACGATGTTGCGGCCTTTGCTATCCCACATGAATACATAATCCCCCTCAATGGGGTCAGAAAGCTCTGTGTAACGTGCTGTGGCAGGGGTCAAATGATTGAGCATTTCCATGATATGGTCATGATTTAACACAAGAGAAACGTAGCCTATAATGGCACCATTTTTTTCCACAGGCATAGCCCAACGAATGATACCTTGAAAGCGCTTGCCATGGGGGTTCTCTGGCCCTGCAAAGGCGGCTTTTTCCGGCTCAAAAGGCAGACCACGCTTTTCTGTATTGACAGGCGTGTAGGGGCCAATAAAGGGCGTACCCACATAGGCGCCAATAACATTGGACACATAAATTTCGCCGGCCTTCAACTTTTTTAATTCTTCAAAATAGGTCTCGGCCTTAATGAAGGTGTTTTTTCTATTGCTGATGTCCTTTAAGGCAGGGTCCATAATGTCAGAGGTGGTAACTTTAACGCGTTCTTTACCATCAAGTCCAATGAAGGTGGCTTCCAAATATAAAGGCTTGGCTTCATATGTAAAAAGATCAGGCTTACGATAGTGGAAACGATTGCTGTTTTGCTCAGAGGAGGCAACAAGCTCCCTCATTTCTGATTCTTGGGTGGTAGAAATCCATTTTGTTTTATCTTCAGAGAGGGTCCACTCACCTTGTACAATAACATTTCTTTTCATGTTATCCACAAAGGCTTGATAAATACTTTTTTCAGCAGGTAGGGCAGCTAAAACGCGTAAATCGTCATCTCGGCCATAGAGAAAATTTGCTACTTTATGGGCTGTATCTGTGGTAAGGCGCTCAATTTCTTGTGTTCCTCTATCATCCAAGGCTTCCACGGCGTCATTAACAGCCACTTTGCCGGCTGCAGTCAATTCCGAGACTGCCTTATCGGCCAAAGCTCTGGTGCGCTGTTGCATTTCTGTGCCAAGATTCATGGCTTGTTGCCAAGCAACCAAGGCAATGAGTACAAGTGGAACAACTTTGATAATGATAAAAATAACAATGAGTTTAGCGCGAATGCCTAAACCTAACGTAGTTAAGAAGTTCTCAAGAGAAGCGATAATTTTTTGCATAGGATATTTTCCCAAGTTCTTACAGGTGAATAATCTTAAAAGCAAATAGGTAAGAAATTAGAATAGTAGTGACGACCACTGATGTTTTCTGGTGGGGGAAGATATACAAGATGTGCTCGTTTGTCACTAAAAAAACTTTGTCGGTGTTATTGATGAATGCGGAATGCATGTATTAAAGTATAATACCGCACATTATCATTGTCTAGTCTAAGGCCAATATATTGTGAAAAAAACTGCCATAATCAGTGAGGGGAGCATGTTACCTATACGAATTTCTGTAAGTTTTAGTATGTTTGTAGCTATAGCTAACATTAAAATACCGCCTGTGGTGCTAAGCTCAGTTAGAACAGGCTCTGTAAAAAGGGAAACAAGCAAAGAGGCAGCAATAACAATGCTTCCTTGATAAATAAAAACACTTAGCCCCGAAAAAAAAACGCCTATCCCTAAGCTGGCTGCTAAAATAAGAGCGGCAAAAAAATCGATAAGAGCCTTGGCATGCACAATATGGCGCATGCCTCGTAGGCCTTCTTCGATGGATGCTAAAATGCCCATGGCGCCAATACAAAAAAGTAAAGATCCGGTGACGAGACCTTCAGTAAACTTTGGGTTAGTAGAGCCTATCCATTTTTTTAGGGTGTCGCTAAGGCGTGATAAGCGATCTTCGATGCATAAGAGTTCACCAATAATACTGCCACTCACTACACTTGCAATGGTAAGCAAAGCATTGTTTCCCACTAAGGCTGATTTAAGCCCCAGCACAGCAACACACAGGCCTATACCTTGAAAAACCAGTTCGCGCATTTTTTCTGGCATGCGTGCGCCAAAGGCAACGCCAAGTAAAGCGCCGGCCATAATGGCAAGACCATTAATGAGGGAACCAAGGGGGAAGAGCATGTGTGTTGTCCTTAAAGTTCTGTAAGAAAACAATAAAATAAATATCTATAAAAGCCTTTTGAAGCAAGTTTTCAGCGGCCGCTAATCTGCATTGTCTTCTTCTTTAGCACCTAAAACTCCTCTGGCCACGGGCAAAGGCGCTTGCCATATGTTTGGCATAGGGGCGCTGATTTGCGCTTTTGTGTCTAGCCATGGGTTGAAATAGCCAAAGGTCAGCCATGGGCAAGCTTTGCGTAAGCGCTTTTTAAAATTGGTAAAGCCCACAGAAGGCCCCATGGGAATGTCTTTAAGAATGTCCAAATACATTTCAGGATCAATATTAAGGTTGCGCAATTGAATAAAACTGACGCCACAAGAGCCCACCAAATGCATAAGGGCTTCTAGCTCTTCTTCTGTGTCAGTAATGCCTGGAAAATAGAGCAGGTTTAAGGAAACAAAAACACCAAGCTCTCTGGCTATGCGTATGGAGGCTTTTACATCTTCTAAGGTGTAGCCTTGCGGGCGATAATAGGCTGTATACACGGCTTCTCGTGCAGAATTCATGCTTACACGTAGGGAAGTTAAGCCTGCTTTGGCAAGTTTTTCTATAGCATCGGGGCGCGAAGCGTTGGAATTGAGGTTAACGGTTCCTTTGCCTCCATTCTTTCTAAAGGTGTCAATGGCTTCTTCTAAAATGGAAGCATTGGTAAGTGGCTCGCCTTCACAGCCTTGTCCAAAGGAGTAGATGGGTCTTTCTTTTTCTTGGCTTTCATGGTGGCGCATCACTTCCACAATTTCTTCGGCACTGGGGCAAAAGTCAAGGCGGCATTGCGGCGTGGTTACAATGGGAGAATCTTCTTCTTGCTGCGAAATACAGCCAATACATCGAGCGTTGCAAGTGCGAGATGTGGGTAGGGGGGCTTCGTGACGCCCCAAGGCTAAATTGCGTGCTGCAGGACAATCGTATTGTAAAACGCACTTGTGTAAAATGTGCTGGATAAGACGATTGTGGGGGTATTGCTCTGCCAAGGTGCGCACACTTTTGGTAAGTATGCTGCGTTTGACTTTTCTAAATTCTTGTCTTGTATCTGTGTCAACTTTTTTTGCGCAAATATAAAAACGTCCGTTGGCAAAACCTACGGCTCCATAGGCAAAAAGGGGTAATAGAGGAGCGTTAGGGTCTGTAGCATAAGCCGGATGCGCCGTTAATGTATGCGCAGGCGCGGCAAAAGCAGCTACAGCTAAATCTTCCAGCACTTCCATTTCCCCACTTTCTGTATCAAGCCCCACAGCGCGACGTTGAGGCAAAAAAAAGAGTTCGCTTTCTGGCGGTAGGGGCATAAGTTCGTCTGGTCTTGGTAGAGCCCATTGATTACCTGTGCGACAAACCATAAGTAAGTCGGGGTGATCATAAATGTTTCCTTGAGCATCAGCCATGACAAGATGTGGGCGTAAGGGGGTGCTACTCATAGTAATCCTTGCGTTTGTGCTGTATTTGTGGTACGTTGTTTATAGCTTATATATATTTTTAACGGGCAGTGCTTCACAGTCTGTTATTTTATTCTACGCACAGCAACTAAACAGGTATACAAAAGGCCTTCATATGTCCATTATGATTTTTGATATTTTATTTTTTTTGGGTATTTTTTCCATGTTTGTCTTTACTTTGGTGGGGCAAGAAAAATTATTAAAACAAGTACGTAAAGAACTCGCCGCAAGCAAAGCGCAATTGGAAAACGTTGAGAACCTCCTTCTGGAAATGACAGGGCGCTCCGGCAAAGGGGGGAAACCTGAAGTTCGCAGAATTAAAGGCAATGCTTCTTCGCAAATGCAAGCTCCACGTGGTGCGGCTAAAAGAGAAGCACCAAGAGGCGAAAGCTTTAGCGCAGACATGCAAGCAAAGCCAGCCATGCGCACGAACAGAGAATCTGCTGCCTTGAGTGTGCCTTTAAGTTCTAAGCCCGTAGCCCCTAAACCTTCTGCACAGCCATTGGCGCCGCGTCAGGAAGAGCAAGTGCGCGCCCAACACTATCAGGATTATCAAGGTTATGAAGGAAGACCCGTGGGGCAAACGACGCATGCCGCGCCAAGGGGGCAAGAACTGCGAGCTCCACAGTCTCCACAACCTCAATACGAAGAAAATTTTTCGGGTAATGGAGTAAACAATCTTTCTTTGTCGCGACCAGCCCCAGAGAGACAAATGGTACGTTCTGAAGGGGCTAATTTAGATTTATTTATGCCGCCTCCAAGACGGAAGTAATATGAACAAAGGTGAGCTGTTCGAGATAATCTGTTATTGATTGCTTTTGTATTCTTGTCTCATCGTGAGAGCTTACTTTTTGATTGCTTGTAAATACGCTTTACGTAATGCAGGAAGTGGGCTTGTTTCTGCCATGTGCAAGTAAAGCATGCGTAAATAAAGATGTAAAATGTTCGCAGCATTGTTGCGTCTTTTGTCAACGCACTCTTGCATATGTGCCATGCCCAGCTTTTGTAAAAAATTTGTAAAGGAATACGCTCTGTGTGTGGCTCTGTGCTGTGTATTTACAGTGTGGTATCCTTGTTCTGCAAGGCTTTTTCTTTTGCCTTCATGGTTGAGTAAAAAATTTACCTTGCTTATGACATCACTCATTTGGTCTTTGTCATAAAAAAGCACTTCTCTTTCATGGGTAAAAAGCTCTGTAACGCCATGTTCCACCCAAGGGCTAAGCAATGCAGACCCGCAAGCTAAAGCTTCAAAAATACGAAAGTTTACATCGCCATATTCACAATAATTTAGGATAACTTTTCCTTGAGGAAAAAGCTCTGCATAGCGGCCTTGGGTGATGTGCAGGGGGACATGCTTTTGTAGCTCTTCAAGAAAAACTTTTCGCGCAGGGGTTGTTTCGGCATCTACAGTACCCACAAAAAGGCAGTCCCACTGCTGCTTGGCTGTAAAATTTGGCTTATCGTCGTCTTTTGCAAAAGCAGGTGACCAGTGAATATTTTGCGAAGGTATATATTTGTTCTGAAAAAAGGGGATATGATCCCTTAGGCTTACAAGGCAGGCGTCAAAAGCTTGCGCATAATAGGGGTGCCAACTGTGTATGTGTGAATCCACCACATATAAGATGGTAAAACAAGGAAAATTTTCCATGCCAAGCACAAAGGGGGGCAAGCTTTTATCTGCCACTACCAAGATATCCGGCTCAAAACCTGCAAGGCGCACAATATCATCCCATGTGAAAATACGCATATCCGTAAAGTTATGGAAAGCTACATGCCAGTCATACGCAGGTAATGAGGCTTGAAAATAAGGGTTTCCCAGCCAGAAAATTTTTTGCAAAGTGTACCTCGCGAAAAAATATTGATGGATTTCATTAATTATTGCATACTAAAACCGAACACTATATAAGGAAAGTTCCACATGGGATTTTGTTGGTAGTACCTAGTAGCATTATCAATAGATTATACAGCCTCTTGCAATACCTATAGCTTAACTGGAAAGTCGTCAAGTGCTTACATCTTTAAACTCTTCTTCTGCAACAACACAAAAAGTGCGTTTTTCTTTTTGGCGCATAGTCTTGTATGTGTTTTTGGTGCTCGTGTTATTAGTGGTCATGGTTTTTGGGGGCTTGTACACCTATTTAAAGATGTACCCCGATGCAGTAAGTCAAAGAATTTCCCAAGAGCTTAAGAAGAATATTGGTGTGGAGGCAAGCTTTTCTGCGGTAAATGTGACTGTTTTTCCTATGCCGGCATTATCCTTTGTGGATGTGCGCCTTATACAAGAAAACTTTACCCTTGATGTGGCTTATGCCACGGTAACGCCTTCTTTATGGGATATTATTGATGGGAATTATTCATTGGGGCATATCTCTCTTTGGCGACCAATTTTGCATTGGAAACAGGCAGAAGCTTCACAAAATGGCCAAGAGGAATCTTTTGTATTTTCTTCTGAAAAGCAGAAAATTGATTTGTCTTTTTCTGAGCTTACGCAATCTCTGCAAAATGAGCTCCACACCTATGTAAGAAATATTCCTTCGTATCTTTTTGGTTCTTTTTTAGATATAAAGCATGGAAAAGTTGTTTTTGAACAGCAAACCATGCTGTTACAATGCGAAAATGTTCAATCCTCATTTATTTTAGGCCCCTTAGGATATGTAAAGGGAAATTTTGGCGTGGCGTCTTTACAAGTTTTGTTGAACGAAAAACCTTATGCCCGCTTGAAAAACTCCATGTTCCTGCTTTCCGGCGATGTTCATGAAACTTTACATGCCACAGTACAAACGGAACTTTCCATGGCGGAATATATACGCCAAGGGAAGATGACACTTACTGCAAGCTATACTTTACCCTTAGTGGGCGATGCAGCAAACAAAGACTTTTTTAGTGCAAAAACAGCCGCTTTAGAAAATGTTTCCCTTTTAAAATTCTATTGGGATGTGCAAACCCAATTGTTTTGGCAGGGGGCAGACCTTGCCGTGCATTCACGCGGTGCACTGGAAGGGGATATACAAGATAGTATAATTTTTAAGGATGTGCGCACTCAAATTAGTGAAGATGTAGCTGTATTAAATGCTTCCCTCTCTATGAAGGGGGATAGAGAGTCAGGAAATAACACAAAGCCTGTATTAAAAGGAAGCTTGGCTGTAGAGCAATTAAGTTTACCTCAGTGGTTTTCTTTTGCCAGGCAATTGCCTTTAGGCATACAAAATACCCTCGATAATCTTAAAGGTACGTTACATTTTGAACTGGATGCTCAAGGCTTAGAGGTGCATTCTCTAGAGGCTGTGGCTGCCTTTGCTCATTTTACCGGTAAGGGCGGGGTAAAGCAGTGGTCTAAACCTGTTATTTTTTTAGATATTGAAAGCAATGAGTTGCAACTAAAAGATGTATATCCGGAAATTGAAGGAAAGCAAGCACAAGCTTTACATTGGGCTCAGCCTCCTTTGGTGCCTTTGTCAGATAAAACCAACTTACATGATTCTCACGAAAATACAGTTGGCTATGATATACGAATAAGCACAAAAAAGCTGCTGGCCTGGGATTTACCCATGGAATCTATGTCATTCCGTTGTTCCCCTGCAGGGCAAGATGGTGAGAAAATCCCACAAAAATATGAAGATGCCGTTGTATTAGAGTTTGGCTCAGAAAATTTTTATGATGGGCGGGCAGAAGCCAAAGTGGTATTATATTCTTTAGCTACAAAGGAAAGTGCTTACGATATTACAGGTATATTGCGTAATATACGCGCAACGCCAGTGCAACGCCTTTTAGGCCGTAAACTTTTTGATGGGCGCATAAGTGCCGACACAACATTTACCGCCACCGGCAGTACGCTCAAAGACTTTTTGCTTTCTAAGAATGGTATGGCCGCCTTGCGAGTGGACAGTGGTCGTTTTTATGGCAATTCTGGGGAAACGGTCCCATTTTCACGCTTTACTCTGGCAAGTGATTTTTCAGCACGCACTAAGGATAAAGCACAAGGTGCTGCGCTTCCATCACATATAATGTATAATGGACAATGGAATACTTCTTTACAAATGCAGGGTATGTCTGCCAAAGCATCGTGGAACGGGGCTGTGGAGCTGGCGGGTGAAAATTACTCCACTATACTTTTGCGTAATATTCCAGCTAGAGTGAACCTTTCTTTAGATCCTGACCTGACAGGCATATCTTCGAACTTTGTTGCAGATATTGATGGGAAATTTTCTTTAAATACTAAATTACAAGAGTTTAGTGTAAACGCTGCGCATATTTCTGTTCCCAATTTTGGTTCCTTACAGCTTACAGGTAGCGGCATGCTAGATATGTCTGAAGACCTTTCATGGGCGGCGCAATTACAAGGCTCTACGGCTTCTTTATCAGAACTGTTGTGGCGCGTAAACGCACAAGGGCAAGCATGGCTACCTGTTCACTTTCCGCAAAGAGTTACAGGTAGTGTTAAGTTGGCCTACGCTAAAGATACATTGCGTTTAGATGCCTTGAACTTAAGAGCACACACTATGCATTTGCAGGGGAATGTGCGCCGTTCATTTTCACAAAAATCTGCATGGAATTTTGATTTGGCTTTGAATGCCTTTGATTATGATACTTTTTTTGCCGGCAGCAATAAAGGCAAGAGCGGTGCTCAAGGTGCAAGTGGCACAAAGGCCGCCAACTCTTGGGATTGGCTGAAAAAACTTCGCGCGGAAGGGGAAGTGCGCCTTAAAAGTTTACGTGTTAAAAAGTTACATATTCGCAATGTGAACATACCAATAAAAATTGAAAATTCGCGCATAGTAAGTAAGCCTATAAGAGGAACTCTGTATGAAGGTTCTTTAAAGGCATCTTTTGACGGGCGATTGCACAATGCGATCTTGCAATCTCATATTATTGCAGAAACCCATGGAGTTAATCTCTTTGCTTTGACGCAAGACTTAGGCATGAGTACAGCTCTTTCTGGGCCGGCTCAATTGTCTTTATCCCTGAAAGGGCCTTTGTTAGCAAACTTTTTAGCTGGTCTTGAGGGTACATGGTCTGTGCAGGTGGGTAGAGGCTTTATGCAATCGCGAGATGCCAGAGGCAATCTTTCCGGTAAGCCTACATATATTACTTCTTTTAGTGATAATGGTACGTTAATTCGCGGTATTTTGCAAAGTCAGCGTTTTGCATTACACGGGGCTGACATTGCAGTGGTGGGAAATGGGCATCTGGATCTTTTGCAAAATACCTTAGATATGCGTTTGGTAGCCGATGTGGGTAAGGTAGTTGATATTCCTGTGCGCTATTATGGGGCTTTAGATAATCCTAAGCGCGATTTAGATGACGGTGCAGTAATTTTAGCCACCATAGGAACCTTGGGTACAGGTGTTTTTGACTTAATTGGCGGCATTTTTGATATTTTATTTGGTACTTTTTAAAAAAAATATATCTTAATTATCTGCTTTGTATTATTTACTATATGGGAAATACTTTTCTTTTTTTACTCTGTTTACTTGCATAGGTCTTCAGCTTGTGGCATAGTATTTGAAAGAGCGCATTTGCTGGCGCTCATTGTTTGAGAAGGGAAAAGGAATACGAACATATGGCATTGGAGCTTCGTCAACAACTAAAGCTGGCACAACAGCTAATAATGACACCACAA
>CAYJAD010000059.1:0-334 GCA_964368075.1 uncultured Desulfovibrionaceae bacterium
GAAGGAACTTTTTTTAGGAAAAAAAAGTTCCTTCCCCCAAACCCCCATCCTCAAAAAAACCACATCACTACGGCATTATTTTTATCATTTCATATAAAGCGCCTGTACGCTTGATTTTAGACTTTGAGCTCTTTTTAAAATTTTTCTGATAAAGTTGCATTTGAAAATAACTGTGCAGAGGTTTTAATACGACATTGTGGTTTTTTTGAGGGGGGTGTGGGGGGGGGGTTTTTTTTTAAAAAAAAAAAAACCCCCCCCAAAAAAAAAAATTGAGGGTTTTGAGTTTTTATAACCCCCGGGGGGGGGGGGCGCGACCCCACCCCGCCATGCGGTT
>CAYJAD010000059.1:344-14898 GCA_964368075.1 uncultured Desulfovibrionaceae bacterium
GCTTTTTTTTCCTAAAAAAAGCTCCCCCCACAAAAGTAAAACTTTCCTCTTTGCCTATTTATACACAGCTCCGGTAGCGGCAGAGCTTACCAAACGAGCATAGCGTTTTAGGAAAGGAGAGGTGATTTCTTTTACTATAGGCACGTGCTTTTTGCGCCTTTCTTCTAGTTCTTCTTCGCTTACAAGTACGTCAAGTATGCGATTAGGAATATCAATGCGAATAATATCACCTTCGCGCACAAGACCTATGGGGCCGCCGTCGGCTGCTTCGGGAGAAATGTGTCCTATAGCAGCGCCATTGGTTCCGCCGGAAAAGCGCCCATCTGTAAGTAAGGCCACATCTTTACCAAGGCCCATTCCGGTAATGGCCGCTGTGGGGGAAAGCATTTCGCGCATGCCGGGGCCACCGCGTGGGCCTTCATAGGTAATAACGACAGCATCACCCTTTTGAATTTTTCCGGCAAGAATAGCCTGCATGGCTTCTTCTTCGCTAGTAAATACACGAGCGCGAACATCTCTACACAACATTTCTTCAGCCACGGCTGATTGCTTAACCACAGCGCCTTGAGGTGCCAAGGAACCTTTAAGAATGGCAATGCCCCCCTGCTTGGAGTAAGCATTATCGACTTTGCGAATCACCTCGTCATTCTTAACACCGGCTTTAATGTCAATTAAGTTTTCTGCCACGCTTTTACCGGTAACGGTTAAGGCGGTATCGTTAATAAGGCCTAAGGTGCGTAACTCTGTCATCACAGCGGGAATGCCGCCGGCAAGGTGCAATTCTTCGATATGATGCGCCCCGGCAGGAGAAAGTTTACAAAGATTGGGAGTTTTTCGACTTACCTCATCAAAAATATCCAGAGATAATTCTAGACCTGCTTCACGGAAAATGGCAGGCAAGTGTAGCACTGTATTGGTAGAACAGCCCAGAGCCATGTCTACAGCCACAGCATTACCTACGGCTTCTGGAGTGACTATATCGGAAGGGCGAATGTTTTTTTCTAGCAATTCCATAACCTTCATGCCAGATTTCTTGGCAAGACGAATGCGCGATGCCATAACGGCGGGGGTGGTACCATTGCCTGGCAAGGCAAGACCGATGGTTTCGGAAAGACAGTTCATGGAATTTGCTGTGAACATACCGGCACACGAGCCACAGCCGGGGCAGGCGCCTTCAGCCAATTCTTCCAATTGCTCTTCGCTCATGAGACCACTTTTTACACGTCCCACACCTTCAAACACAGTGATAAGATCTGTTTTACTATCTTTATCTAAATGTTCAGATTTTAAGCCGGCAAGCATGGGGCCACCACTAATAAGAATGGAAGGAACATTGAGGCGCAGCATAGCCATAAGCATGCCAGGAACACTTTTATCACAGTTGGGGATAAACACCAAAGCATCAAAAGGATGCGCACATGCCATAATTTCAATGGAATCAGCGATAATTTCACGTGAAGGTAAAGAAAAATGCATACCTTGGTGATTCATGGCCAAACCATCACACACAGCAATGGCAGGAAATTCTAAAGGGGTGCCTCCGGCAAGACGCACTCCGGCCTTGACGGCCTCGGCTATGCGATGCAAATGAATGTGCCCCGGCACAATTTCATTGGCACCATTGACTATGCCCACTAAGGGGCGATCCATTTCTTCACGGGTCAGGCCAAGTGCATAAAGCAAGGAGCGATGCGGGGCTTTTTCTAAACCGGCGGTCATTTTTTTACTACGCATAGGTAATGAATTCCTTTTTATGTAATCTCTGCGCTTTACATAGATGATTTGTAAATACGCTTTTGGGGTGCTTTATCAGCACGAGATAGTGGTTAGCAAATTTACGCTCTCGGCGCAATAAATTGCATAGCAAAGCCCCTGCACATGACGATTTACGCAATGGAGTATTTTTTAAACGATTCCTCATGTGTCACAACTGTTCTTGTAAAAATAAAGCTCTGACACAATAAGTTTTCTTGAAAGGGAGTGTCTGAGCGGGGGAGCTCTTTTCCCTAAAAAAAGTTCCCCCGCTCAGGAAAAAAATCAATCAACACGCTTGTAAACACCCGATTTAGCCAAAGTGGTCAAAACCTCCACCAGACTGCACGCGCTCTCCATTAAGTTCTATATACCCACATTCTGTAAGAGTACCGATGCTACGCAACTTCGGCAATGCGGCATGTAAGATAGGTAATAATTTGGGCACACAAGCCCCAAGCAAGGCATAGTCTTCACCGCCAAGCCAAGCTTGCTCCACAGCGCAGCGTTTATGCTCATGAGCATGGCGCACTACCTCTTCATGTAACGTAGCTGTGGGAATGACAATTTGTGCCCCTAAGCCTCTTTGTCCTTGCTGTCCCAAAAGTCTTGGTACATCGCGGCAAAGTCCGTCAGAAATATCCATAAGCACAGGGGAGCGCATTTGAATATTGGAACGCGCTATAATAAGCCCTGCTTCTATAAGCGGCTGCGGAAAAAGATGCGCTTCACAGGCAGCAGGCCAATATTTTTTGGCTTTTGTTCCGTACTTTTCTAATTCTTCTAGACCAATGCGCGCCAATCCTACATCTCCCACCACAAAAAGGGTATCACCGGGCATGGCACCGCCGCGTGTTAAGAAAGACAGGGGAGTTTCACCAAGGTGTTTATTATTTACACATTCGCCCCAAATGGTGATACAGATATGCAAGGTGTCAGTCTTAGAAAGATCACCGCCACTCAACACCAAGGAGTGATTTTTAGCCAATTGTGCCATACCGGAAAAAAAGCCTTCCAGCCATGACATTTCTGTATGCGCAGGAAGTCCGAGGCCAAGGCTAAAACCTAAGGGGCGTGCTCCCATGGCGGCGATATCACTTAAATTCACGGCAAGGGCTTTATGCCCTACCTCTTGAGGGCTAAAATAAGCATTGCGAAAATGGACATTTTCTATAAAAAGGTCTGTACTTACGCATATACTATTTTGCACACGCACAATACTGCAATCATCCCCGCGACCAAGCACCAAGGAAGGATGTGTATTGGGAAAATAGTTTTCCAGCGTTTTTAAAATATGGTCTTCTGAAAGCGCTGTCATACTTCTCTCTATTCTTCTAAACGTAGAAAATCTTTAAGAATAGTTTTAACGCCAAAACCGGAAAAATTCACTTGATATTTGTCCGGAGGCAAAAACTTTATCATTTTACCGCGTCCAAAAATTTTATGATGACAATAGCCCAAACGCGCACCCCCTTCTGCGGATATCGCCGAAGCTCCAGCCAGATTCGCAGGCTGTTTTTCTAATTTATCACGCGGGGGAAGCAAACGCACGGGAGCCGACGGACTGTGCCCATCACTCCTCATATAAGCATTATTTTCCCCTCGTCTACACAGCTTGCCATTATAACTTTCAAACCACTCTTCGCAAAGGCCATGGGGAAACTCACGCACAAAGGGACTGGGACTGGCTGGCATAGCACCGGCATTACGCATGTAAATGGTGGAGGGCGCATAAAGCTCTAGGCATTGGCGGGCTCTGGTACAGGCCACATACATAAGACGTCGCTCTTCTTCAAAGCTTTCTAAGTCTGTATTAGCATGCCGCGAAGGGAAACGATCTTCTACTAAGTCTAGTAAAAGTACCACGTTCCACTCTAAACCCTTGGCAGAGTGAATGGTGGAAAGCGTGATGCATTGCTCCTCCTCCTCTTTATCTTCCGAGGCTTCTAAAACTAAATCAGCAATAAAAAGATCTAATTCTTTATAAGAGGAAGCCATTTGTTGTATTTCTTCTAGCCCTTGTAAACGGCGCGGCCAGTCATCAGGGTATTGCGCTTCAAGCCGTGGCTTGTATTGCGTGAGCAAAGCCTCCATATGCTGTTCAGGCTTTTGGGCAGATTGGCGCAACGTATCTAAAAAGCGCATATCATCTAAGAAGTCTGGAAACTTCGCAAAAGACTTTTCTGTGGCGGCCATATCTCCCGTGGTAGCCACAGCGTACAATTTTTGCATGGTTTTTTTGCCAATACCCTTGTGCAACATAGCCACACGTTCAAAGGCAGACATATCAAAAGGATTTATAATAAGCCGTGCATACGCTAAAACATCTTTGATATGAGAGGCTTCAGAAAGACGCAAGCCCCCGTACTTACGAAAAGATATACCTTCTCGCTGTAACAAAGCTTCCACCGTGTAGGAATGAAAACCAGCGCGAAAGAGCACCGCAATTTCATGGGGCAAATGATCTTTTAATAAAACCTTAATGCGCTTTACTATTAAATCTGCCTGCGAACGATCACTGGCAGGTTGGTACAGGGTCACACATTGCCCACCCTTCTTTGTGGTGAAGAGCTTTTTATCATAAGAATGTGCCGCATTGCGCAATAAATTATTAGCCACATCTAAGATGGGCTGTGTAGAGCGATAATTTTCTTCGAGGGTGATGACTTCAGTACCGGGAAAGTTTTTGGGAAAATCCAAAATGTTTTGTACGTTGGCTCCGCGAAAGGCGTAAATGGACTGGGCATCGTCCCCCACAGCCATCACATTGCCGGAACCACCGTATTCTTTAGCCCCCAAAAGGCGTACTAAACGTGCCTGCACTAAGTTCGTATCTTGATATTCATCTACCATAATATGACTATAGCGCTGGCGCAAATACTGCACTTCCGGCCTATTTTCTTGCAATAATACTTCTAGTTCAAAAAGCAAATCGTCATAATCAAGCAAGCCGTGAGTACGCCGAAACTCCGTATAGGCCTTATCAATTTTCTCCAAGGCTTCGCCATGGGGTAAAAGATGCGTTGCTTCACGGCGCAACACTTCTTCAATAGAAATTTCTTTATTACGTGCTTTGCTTAAAATACCTACAATGGTCTGGCTTTTCGGGAAAGATCTATCGCCCTTACTCACGCCTAAAGAATCTTTGCAATGGGCAATGGCAGCGGTAATGTCTGCACTGTCCATAATGGAAAAATGGCGCCCTTCTAACCACGCGGGTCGATATTGGCGAAGTACACCGTAAGCAAAAGCGTGAAAGGTTCCCCCTTGAACCCCCATAAGACCACGTTCTAATAATAACGATGCTCTTTCAAGCATTTCTTGTGCGGCCTTGCGCGTAAAGGTAAGCAATAGCATGGAAGTAGGCGCTACGCCCTGCTCGCAAAGCCATGCCAAGCGATATACTATAGTACGTGTTTTGCCCGAACCTGCGCCAGCTATAACCAATACAGCGCCATCGGCAGCTGTGGCCGCGGCATGTTGTGCCTTATTAAGGCTTTTTTCATAATCAATCATGAGGGTATAATACAAGCTAGCATTGACATAGGCAAGAGGGGAGTTTACTATCTCGCACTGTGCTAAAAAGATTTTTTTGAGGTTATTAAGGAGAATTCACCATGTCCGCAACAAAAGATACTTTTACCCAAAGCATCGATGCTGTTTTAGAAGTAGTTATGTTTGAAAACTGGCTACGTTTTTACTTTATTGCCGAAGAAGATGGTAAGGATGCTTTGTCTATCACCATACCCGAACAAGGGGTTAACCGCATTAAAGAACTTTACCCCCACTTGTACCCCTTGGCAGAATCTGTCAATAACAAAGAAGTTACCTTTGACTCTTCCCGCGCCGCCGTATGCGAACATGTGTTGGTAGAAGTGGATGGCAAAACCATTCCTAAAGAAATGTCGAATACTATTTTTGACAGCATTACCTTTCAGGTAGAGTTACAGCTTTTTAATACTTGGGTACAAGCACATGAAGAACAGCTTGACGAAAGCTTTTTAGAATTTGGCGCATGGCGCAACTTTTTCTCTCAATGGCGTCAAACAGATACAGTAAAAGACATTGCCCTTAAAATGATGGCCACCGCCAACATGCCCACAGCAGAAAGCGGGCACGAAACTGTTCAATAACCGTTGCTAAAAAATAGGTATTACCAAGACTCCTGCATAGTGTACTGTGCAGGAGTCTTGCCGTATTAGCTTCTACCCATAAATAAAATACATATTTCACCTATGCGGGGCTCTTGCTAACACAGGTAATCCTAGTATTTTCATATGAATTTAGGGTAATTTATTTCTTTTCTAGCATAGCCGTAGTGCAAGCAAGGAAACTTTCAAGCAAATTTTCTGAAGGTTGCAAGAAACCTAGGTGCACAGTTCGCATAATACCCACCAAGGACGAAGATAAAATACAGGCCACATCGGCGGCATTTATATCTTCGCGAATAACGCCTTCTTTTTGCCCTTTTTCAATGCCAGTTTTAAAATTTTCATCCAACAGGCCAAAAAGAGCTTGTACATGCTCAAAAGCTTTGCTGTCAGGTTCTCCATAACAGCCGGGAGCATCGCGCAAAAGTAAAGCAAAATCGGCATTATTTTTACATACAAAAGAGTATACGCTCTTAATAACAGCTTGTACGCGATGTATGCCATCGTCTTCTTGATGCATGTCTAAATAGTTATACACTTCATCTAACATTTTTTTGCGTAAGCGTATAATCAAAGCAATAAAGAGTTCTTCCTTACTCTTGAAGTGTCGAAAAATTGTGCCCTCTGCCACTTTTGCCTCTTGGGCCAATACCAATGTGGACGTGCGTGCATAACCATTTTTAGCAAATAAACGTGCTGCTGTTTCTAAAATAATTTCTTTCTTCATGATAAAACCCTATTCGTATAGAGTACATCTTATGTATCTATACTTCACTGCTGATATTAATGTGCAAATCCCCATGGGGGCTTGTCATCAAACGAAGACCTTTTCTACAGTTCCTCGTTTTCTAGACTGTCAGCATTGCCACCAAGACGCGCCAAGCGCGCTGCCTCTTGCTTACGTTCCCTCGTGCCTTTAGGTTTTCTTGCTTCAAAATCTTCACTACGCTCTTGTTGGCGACAAAATACAAGGAAGCCTGTATGTGCTACCATACGGTCATTGGGGCGCAAACGGTCTGCAATGGGTTTCCAATGGCGTAATAAGAGTTCACACACTTCTATTTCATCAAAGGGGCCACGTTCAAGACCCAACAAGAGTTTACTTACTTGATCCACCGTAGGTAATAAAAATGCTAGAGAAGCACCCGGACGTACAGCTTTCACCACATGGTCTAAATAGTCCCATGGAGTACGCACATCTAAAAATAACGCGTCAGCTCCTTCCACAGTAAAGCCTTCGGCAATATCTCTATGGTGTAAGGTAACATTTTCCCCCACGCCGGCCCAATGCAAATTGCGGCGTACCAACTTATGAAACTCTTCTCTGGCTTCATAAGTATGCACATGACCAGTTTTACCTGAGAACCACGATAAACCAAGAGTTAAAGCGCCCGAACCTGAGCCAGCCTCAATAATAGTTCGCCCCTCACCTGCTCCAAGACGCATGCAAATGTAGGCTATATCCTTAGGATAAATAATTTGCGTTTGGCGTTTTACACCCTTTAATAAATCGTGCAAATGCGGCTCTTGTAACCGCAAAGGTACTCCAAGAGTGGTATACACTTCAGAACCATACTGTGCTTGTGCCACATCGGCCATGGATAAAATTCCATCGCCACTGTGCCAATCTTGGCCTTCTTCTACTCTTTTTAAGTGCCTTTTCCCCTTAGGGGTAACAATAATAACAAGTGAACCGTAAGCTGGCATATATATCCTACTTTTTTTAAATGACTACCCATGCTCTGTGGTAAGATTTTTCCACAGCAACAAAGCAAGCCTTTGTAAAATGTACTTTATTTAAAGCGTGCTCTATAACGCTTTTGTTGCAAAATAAAAATGTTATGTAGACCCATAAAGACGAAAACACGTCATTTAGTAGTAAAGCTCTTTTTGCCAAGAGCGCACCTTTTTGTATATTCAAAACCAAAACATAAAAATCTAATACTTACTGCACTAACGATACATAGGCAGAAGATTTTTTTGCCGCACCTAAAACAGAAGGCGCTTTTTCCCTAAAACGATAAGGCACATACCTGTTATTTCCCTCATAATAAGGGATAGCCGTCGGAGCCCCATAAGGGTCTGGCACAGGATACGTAGGCGTTGTCGGATACGTTGGCATGCCGGGGTAGGTCTGAGGCGCATTGGGGTCTATGACCGTGCCTGTTCCGGGAATATAGTTTCCGTTTTCATCCACATAGCCACCATCTGCAGAATTGTAAGGCATGTGCGCGGTACCTTCATGTGGCATATCATTTCTAAAGCCTAATCCATTGTGTACAGTAATATTATCCGGCTTCACAAAGTCTTCTTTAGGGTACAAAGGCTCTACTATTTTACGATATTCCACAAAAGCAGGTAAAGCTGTCGAGCCACCGGTTTCACCACGTCCAAGGCGTTGTAACTGGTCATAACCTATGTAGACAGAAGAAACCAATTGCGGCGTAAAGCCAATAAACCATGTATCTTTTTCATCATTGGTGGTGCCTGTTTTTCCGGCCACAAATTTATTAAGCACACGGGCTCTGCCTGCGGTACCATTAGTAACAACTTTTTTCAAAAGAGACGCCATAATATAGGCATTTTCTGGGCTCACAGCCTGCCAGTGCTCCGGCTCCTGCTTATAGATTTCTCGCCCATTAACATCTTTAATAGATACAATAATACGTGGTCGTGCAGCCCACCCTTGATAAGCAAAGGCCGTAAAAGCCTGCGCCATATTTAAGGGCGAAACCGCCACGGCTCCTAAGCTGATGGGCAATGCGCGCGGAAAGTCCGGTGTTAATCCCAAAGCCTTTGCCCTGTCAATGACCGAATCTATGCCTATATAATCTGTTACACGCACGGTGCACACATTGCGCGACAAAGCCAAAGCTGTGGACAAAGGAATGGGGCCTTTAAATTTATGATCATAGTTAGAGGGGCTCCACACTTGGCGCGTACCGGGTACATGATAGGTAAAAGGCAAATCAGGCACTAAAGTAGCAGCGCTAAAACCTCTATCAAGAGCTGCAGAATAGACAATGGGTTTAAAGGCAGATCCCGGTTGTCTTTCACTTTGCACAGCACGGTTAAAGTGGCTTTCGCCAAATTCATAGCCACCCACCAGAGCCACCACATCGCCGGTATCTGGCTCAATGGAAACGAGAGCCCCTTGTGCCACAGGCATTTGCTGTAAAGCTAAAGGAATAGGCACACCGGGTTTCGTAGTACCGGGATCATAAAGGGCTTCTTTAAAGACTTTCTTCCCTTTTTCCGTTACTTCCTTCCCCTTACTGTCGGGCTGAGAAAGCCAAATAACATCCCCCACTTCCAACACCTTTCGGGCATCGCTAATGGTATAGCTTTGGCGTTTTCTGGGGTCGATATGCCTTGCCCAGCGCATGGTACTTACATTAACAGAACCCACATAGCCGGCACCTAAACCAATGGTAGCGCTTTTGGCCGACACGGCTGTTACCAAACCACGCACCCATTCCCCACCAAGAAGGTCATAGGGCGAAAATTTCTTTTTTTCTAAATAGGCAGAAATTTGATCTACAGGCACTCTTTGCACCGGCCCACGATACCCTTGGCGACGTGCCAACGCTTCCAGAGCAAAACGCAAACCCAAAGCCGCGGCGTCTTGATGTACGGGATCCATGGCCGTTGTTACCGTTAAGCCTGCCTCATATACATAGTCTGCACCAAACTTATCACTTTTTAAGCCCATGATTTTCATATTTTCTTCGCTGAAAAATTCAATGAGCAGACGGCGCACTTCTTCCATATACCATCCGGCGGCGCCCAGTTTAGTTTCCGGCATTGTCCAGTACACTAAAGGTTCATTAACGGCTTGCTGGTATTCTTCTTCAGTAATCCATTTTAGTTCACGTAGTCTCCCAAGTACATACATTTGTCTGTTCTTGGCCACTTGAGGATACCGAAAAGGATTATAACGACTGGGCGCTTGAGGCATACCTGCCAGCAAAGCACTTTCAGCTAAAGTAATATCTGTGGCATGTTTACCAAAATAGGTACGAGCCGCTGCTTCTATGCCATAAGCCTTTTGTCCCAAAAATATTTGATTTAGGTAAATGCTCAAAATTTGATCTTTGGTAAGCTCTCTTTCTAACCTATAGGCCAGCACAGCTTCTTTTAATTTACGCTTATAACTTTTTTCTGGGGTCAACAAAAGCTGCTTAATAACCTGCTGCGTAATGGTACTGCCCCCTTGGGTATTTCTGCCACTTTTAAAGTTGACTATGGCTGCACGCATAATGGCCATGGGGTCAACCCCTGCATGCTGATAAAAACTATCATCTTCAGCAGCTAAAAAAGCTTTCATAATATATGGAGACATTTGATCCAAGGGTACCATAAAGCGTTTTTCATTAAACAAGCTCCCTAGTGGCGTGCCATCTCTGGCTAAAACCATAGTGGCTTGTGGTGGGTGGAAGTTTGCCAATTGTTCTGTGGTGGGCAAATCGCGTGCGGCCCAATAAAAAAGCCCCACAACACCCATAACTCCAACGATACCTCCTAAGCAAAGAAGTACGAGGAATGATAAAAACATATTTTTAAAAAAAATTCCGATTTTCATAAGTAAGTACCATATATGTGTGTTTTTTTAAATACACACAAGTCATATAAGATTTTCCGGCGCAGTATATGCGCAAAATGCATTTTGCGCAACTCAGGAAAAAATGTATAAATTTTGCTTTATCATCAGGCATTTTTATGTACGATGCAGAGGATTTTTATATGATATAACGCACTCCCCTTATAAAAGGACGTTCATCTTTAGTGAATACTACAATAATATTCTTGCGCTCTTATCCACTATTTGCCATACTGAGCTATGGCACGCAGAAAACTCCCCACACAACGTTGGCTTTGGCTTGACGTCCTTCTAGGTATTGCCGTGCTCTCTCTGGTGTTTTTCTTTTGGAATTATGTTCAAACACAAAACACCTTACCCAAAACATGGCAATGGCAAGACCTATGGAAGTATTTCCTATGGCAAGATGAAGAAGGCTGGCATCTGGGCCTTCTTATTCATGGTCTTTTTGCCACCTTGAAAGTGGGTTTTTGGGCAGGTATTTTGGCTCTTTGCGTAGGCCTGTGTCTTGGTACCTATTTGGCCACAAAATCCCGTGGCCTCATGCCATATTTCCTCTCTACCCTAATAGTATTTTTACGCAATACACCACCATTAGTATTACTTTTCTTGTTATATTTTCTTACTAGTGAAAATACCCTCACCTTCATGGGAAATTTACTACGCGCAGCTCCTGCATGGGTGCAAAGTTGTGTAGGCGTAATTTTTGCCACACCAAACACTTTAGACAGAATGTTAGCAGCGGTACTCACCTTGGGGCTATACCAAGGTGCTTATATAGCTGAAATAATACGCAGTGGACTACAAAGCTTACCACAAGGCCAGTGGGATGCCGGCGCAGCTCTAGGTTTTTCGCGCCACCAACAGCTTTTTGCTGTGCTCTTGCCCCAGGCTCTCCCCATAATGTTACCCCCCTTAGCAGGGCAATACGTTTCTATTTTTAAAGATTCCGCTTTAGCTTCCCTTATTTCTGTACCGGAATTAACCTTCCAAGGTATGGAAATTGTAGCGATTACACGCCTACCCTTTGAAACATGGGTATGCATCCTTCTTTTATATCTAATTATTTCTCTCGTTTGCACGCGCACTTTTGCTTATGCGGAAAGGCGTTTACAGTGGCACAAGAAATCATAGTAAATTACTTTTTTTCACATCTTCAAAGATATATATCTACTTTTTCATTTTGCAAGTGCCTTTGCAAATTCTATAAACCATACTTGAACCCTCTGCACACTTTTTTATATATGCATTCATAAATGGAAATAAAAATTTTCTTTTTTGAAAAGTTGTACTGCATAGAAAATAAAAACATAAAAATAAACAACTTAACGACGAAGCAAAGCTCCGCCTATTCTTGATTTTTAGTCGCATTGACTATCATCAACACTTCAAAAACCCTACACAATGAATTGCGTGGGGCTCTTTACTTGAAATAATTTTATAGCTGCTTTACTTTTCTGTGCAGTAGTCTTGTATCTAATGTTTTCACAAAAAATACCGAAGAACAGCATGAGGTGTTTATGCCATCTGTATATTTTTCTTTACCAGATATCCTTTGGGATCAAAAAGCAATGTGTATACTTTCACAAACTGAAAGGGAAAGAAAGACGGTTACTTTGGTAAAACAGTACTTTGCGCGCAGTACTTCGGAAGTATGCACCGCAAGTCTTAAAAAAATACTCGAAGCTCTATGCCCAAACAATACGCAAAACAGTGCAGGGTCTATAGACATACAGCATCTCTTAGCCGTACAAACAGCCAATGAAGTATTGGATGCGGAAGGAGATGTCATGGCGAATATTTGTGCCTCAAAGGGAAGTCCTTTTGTGTGCATAAAAGGGTGCTGCGGATGTTGTCACCAAATGGTGCTTTGCTCTGCGCTAGAAGCAGCGCTTATAGTGGCGTATTTAATGAAACACGCACAAAAAAAAGAGGCTTTTTTACAATCATGGCCTTTATGGCAAGCCAAAGCACAAGATATAAGCGCGTCCTATATGGCATGGGGACAAGCTTTTTATGGACAAGGCGTAGATGACGGAAGCCATAAACGAGAAGATTACAGCATTGCATGCCCTTTTTTAGATTATAATGGCATGTGCACTATTTATACTGTGCGTCCACACGCTTGCCGTTCCAGTGTGGCGGTAGATACACGTTGCATAGACGGCCAAATTAGCAACATCGGAGGCATGCATAATATGCTTTTTTCTTTATATACAGGGCATCATGGGGCTAGACAGCGACTATTTCAGGCGCTCTCTCCCCCTCAGCCTGAAACACAGAATCTCACTATGCCACACATGGTATGGAAAATTTTAGATGAGAGTATAAAAACATAAATATTCTACAAAATACCATCTTTAAAAAGAATTTTTATGCTTTAAAATATAGTTGAGGCTAGGGCTACGTGTTTAGATTTTGCTTTTATCTTCCTTGGGGGGGAAAATAAAGCTCATAATATTCTTTTAACAGGGCGAAAAAAGACTTAGGAGCGCAACATGAAACTACAAATGAAGTTACTGCTACCCATTCTCACCTTGATAGTAATTTTACTTTCTGTGAGTGGCTATGTCAGCTATCAAGATGCAGAAAAGAGTTTAAGCGATAGCATAGTAAAAACGTTTCAAAGAGAAACAGCAGCCTTAGTGCAAGCGGCAGATCAATTTTCAGAACGTTCCATTGCCAATGCAGAACGCATTGCAAAAAACAATGAATTAGTATCATTTTTGCAACAAAACAGACACGATGCCCAAAGCGTGGATCGCATGAGCGAACTATTAGCCCATGAAAAAAGTTTGTACACTGGCATTGATCGTATAGTATTGCTTGATAATAAAGGGGATGTACGCGCTGTCTCCCTTAGCGGTTATGAAAAAATAGGCGGTAATTATAAAAATCGCTCTTATTATACTGAAGCTATGGCCGGAAGATCCTCCACCTCATCCATCTACCTTAGTTCCACCGATGGTAAGGCAGTTATTTCCGTGGGTGCCCCCATTATGCACCAAGGCAAGGTTTTAGGCCTTGTGCGCATGGCCTATTCCGTAGAGTTTTTAACAGACATGCTTAAAACACTTTCCTTACCCAATGGCGGGGCAGCATACATTCTTAATGATGAAGGACTCATTGCCATTTCAGACACCGCTGCATGGTTGTTCAATGACAAACTTAAAGTTATGCCAAGCTTTAAAAAATGGATCCAAGAAAAGTCCACCGGCTTAGTAGAAATGCCCAATGACGCTGGTGTTATGACGCTTTTCTACCATGCCCCCACCAAGAATGGTCTTTTAATGCCTGTGGTTCGTGCCATCAAAAGTGACGCCTTTGCTTCCCTAGAAGAATTACGCAATCAAAGCTTAATTACCATTGTCGTGGGCATTATTTTGGGCGCTATTATAGTATATATATTACTTATTCCTGTGGTTCGCGCCTTAAAAGAAGGGGTAGATTTTGCTATCGAAATTTCTAAGGGTAATTTAAGTGGCGAGCTCAAAGTCCATCGTAAAGACGAAATAGGCGAACTGGCCAACGCCTTGCGCACCATACCTGCCGCTTTAAAAGACGTTATGCTTGAGTATAGGCGTTTAGAAAACCTCGTAGAATCAGGAAACATTGCTTCTAAAGGTAATGCGCAACAATTTGATGGCGATTTTGCCAATCTTATTAATGGCACCAATGGTATTTTAAGTCGCTTGCTTGCTATCATTCATGGTTTGCCAACGCCTGTGATGGTGCTTAATAAAGACTTACGCGCACAGTATCTAAACGGCGTAGCACAAAAATTAGTAGGCACAGACTATATCAATAAAACCTGCAGTCAACTATTTTGCCGCGAAGACGACGGTACCTCAGGTGATGCTTTACAAACGGCCTATCGCACCAAGCAATCTGCAACAGCAGAAACCATGGCACACCCCCAAGGGGCATCCCTTGATCTTACCTATACCGTCATGCCCATGCTGGATAAAAATCGGGAAATTGTCTCCATTGTGCAATTAATGACAGACATTTCTGCCATTAAAAGAACACAGCGCACCATAATGCAAGTGGC
>CAYJAD010000060.1:0-14646 GCA_964368075.1 uncultured Desulfovibrionaceae bacterium
GCCTTCAAGCAATTTTATTTTCTCACTGCCCCCTTCTTTGAGGGAGAGCCATTATAAGTTTTTTCAGCTAGTTACAGTTAGGTGCTATCTTCTAAGGGGGCAAGTAAAGTGTTGGCGTAGTCATAGTCTATTTTAAACTTATCTTGCTTTAACTTCTTATACCATGCATCTACTAAACTATAAAATTGAGAACTTTTATTTTGCTGAAGAAACTTTTCAAAAGAAGTCTTTGCGGCGGGCTCTAAGTTATATCCACCGGCGTTTAGCGAATAACCATCTACTCCTCTAATATACGCGCCTACATCGTAAAGCAGGTCTTGTTTCAATCTCTCGGCAAATTCAGATGAAGGGTATTCTCGTAAAAAGTTTTCCACTATAGTAATTCCTTTTCGCAATTCATCATGATTTTTTATGTCACGCTCTAAATACCCTGTAGTGTGAAGTTGCAGATAGGAAAAATAAAGAGCAAATTCTTTTGGAAGAAAATTTTTAAAAGTGTTCTGAAGGTAGACTGTGCTAGCGCTGGCACCATAGGCTTCATAGTACACATGCTCGATTAAAAAACCGTAACGCTTGCCGTAACTACGTCCTTTATAGTCGGTATTTGCATTGAGGCTGGCTAAAAATCCATCCGCATCTTTATTTATTTCATCGAGTACAGAATTATAGTAGGCATAGAATATTTTAAAAGCAGCCGATTTTGTAGTTTGAGAATCTTTGGTAGTAAAGGTTTTAAAAAAGGCGTTTTTTGCTAAAGCAATGCGCTTGCCCAACGGTTTAGTCTGAGGTGGAATGTTTTTTAGTGTTTCTTGATACGCTTCGATTTTTTTGCTGTCTATGTTTGCTGCAGCCAGAGCCTGTGATACGCCAAAAAGCGAGAGAGTGTAGCAAAGCATGTATGCAATAAGTTTTTTTTTCATGATACTTCCTCGATGGGCTAATGAAAAAACGTTATCAAAAAATAACTTTCGCAGCGTGAAGACGCTTTTTTCTGGCCTTAACATATCCGACTATTTAGTAAAAGACCCCTTGAAAGTGCCTTCATAATTAAGATAGTGTTGTGTTACACATGTGCCTGTGGTTTTATCAAAAAACTGCAGGGTGTAGAAAGGGATTTTAATGCTGTTGCCGGCTTTAATACCTTCAAATTGAGGGGCAACATCGTTACCTATGCCAATATCATAAGATTTACCATCCTTGGCTTTTACTAAGAAACCGTAGTACCCTTCGTGCGGTGTTTCTTTTATGTATTTTCCTTCTATGGTGGATTCTCCCAGCTTTTTTTCAGGGCAAGATTCTTTGGAAGCTTTATTTGCAAAGGCAGGTAAAGAGGAGAAGGCACAAAGACTGATGACACCAAGTGTAAGAAGTGCTTTTTTCATAATTAATCCTTTACAAAATCTTGTATTTTGTTTGTTTATAGGGGGGGATTGCCCAGATTCTATGTTTTCACAGTATATATTGCCAATATTTATGCCTAGCATGAATGATTGTTTTAGAAAAGTTTTTTTTTGAAGGAAGAAAAAAATTTAGATGTAGTGAAATATAGAAGATAAAGAAAAAGGACATTAAGGTTTTCACTTAATGTCCTTATGAACTCATGTTTGGCGTCCCCTAGGGGATTTGAACCCCTGTCGTCGCCGTGAAAGGGCGATGTCCTGGGCCAGCTAGACGAAGGGGACGTATGACGCAATCAGCGTCGAAAAATGTTCTACACAAAAGACATGGGCACGTCAACAAAAAAATGCTGTCAAATTGCACAAAATTTCATTTTTGTTTCTGACTATGCGTAGAGCACTCTTGTTTTATAGTAGAACACAAATAGTTTCATAGGGTTACTAGTTGTTTTGTTGACGCAAGATTTCTTCTAAAGCAGTTAAAAAAGCGTCTAATTGTTTTTCTTCTACAGTGAGCGCAGGCAAAAGGCGTAACACCGTATCTTGCGTTAAATTACATATAAAGCCTCGGTCAAGCAAAGCTTCCCATACCTCCTTACCGGGTTTAACTAAGTCTATGCCGAGCATAAGGCCTAGGCCGCGCACTTCTTTGATGGTGTTGGGTAAGCGTTGGGACAGTGCTTCTACTTTTTTCATGAAACTGTTGCCTAATTGTGCGGCGCGGTCAGCTAAGTTATCGCGCAACATAATATCTATGCAGGTTGTGGCCACGGCTGAAACTAAAGCTCCACCGCCAAAGGTAGTGGCATGGCTGCCTGCTTGGAAACCAGGGTTTACGGCATTGGTGGTGAGCATGGCGCCCATGGGTAAACCATTGGCTAAGGCTTTAGCTACGGTCAGAATGTCTGGTTTTACATCAAAGTTTTGAAATCCCCAAAACTTTCCTGTGCGGCATAGTCCAGCTTGTACTTCATCTACCATAAATAAAATATCTTTTTCGCGGCAAAGGTTTTCTATATCTTTAATGTATTGCGCTGTCATGGGGCGAATGCCGCCTTCTCCTTGCACTACTTCAAAGAAAATACCTGCAGTTTGCGGGCCTACAGCGGCGCGTAAGGCGTCCATATCGCCCCAAGGAACTTGAATAAAGCCTTGTGGAATGGGGGCAAAGCCGTCTTGAAAGCGCTCTTGGCCTGTGGCAGCGATGGCGGCCATGGTACGCCCATGGAAACAGCCACTTAGGGTAATAATTTCATAGGCATCTTTGTTTTTTACTTTGCGCATATAACGGCGTGCTAGTTTAAAAGCCGCCTCGTTGGCTTCAGCGCCGGAATTACAAAAAAAAGCTTTATCCATATGGCAGGTAGAAAGCAGCTTTTCTGCTAAGTCAAGTTGCTCTTCCTGATAAAATAAATTGCTCACATGCCAAAGTTTCTGGGCTTGCTCTTGAACGGTTTGCACCACTTCTTCATGGCAATGCCCAAGGCCAATAACGGCAATGCCGGCTAATAAGTCTATATACTCTTTTCCGTCCGCATCCCAAAGTAGGGAATCTTTACCGCGTACTATGGCTAAAGGATAACGCCCATACGTGCGGCAAAGAAGGTTTTCTTCTCTTTCTTTCATAGCTAAAAAAGCAGCGGATTGTTGTGACATGGGAGACTCCTTAATGTAAATTAGTAAAAAATGATGAACAGATGTTCGCGTATTTAAAGCAAAGTGCAGTTACAGCTTTCCACTATGTCCAAAGCCACCGTCACCTCGTTGACTATGTGCTAGGCTTTTACGTACCATAATTTGTGGGCGTACGATGGGCTGAAAAACAAGCTGAGCCACACGCTCTCCGCGTTGCAATGTGTAGGCTTGAGACGTGGTGTTAAGTAGCATAATCATAATTTCGCCGCGATAATCACTGTCAATAACTCCCACCCCTTGCGCCACAGTTATACCGTGTTTGGCGCCAAGGCCACTACGAGAGTAGATGAAGCCGGCTGTAGTTGTATGTTCGGGGCAAATAGGATGTACCGCGATGCCAGAAGGCACGAGTACGCGCTCTTGAGCAGCGATAGTAAGAGTGGGGGGGCTAATGCAAGCGCGTAAATCCATACCGGCTGCTTCTTCGCTGGCATAGCGTGGCATGCCTTGATACAAGACTTGGGCATCTGCTTGCATAAAGCAAATATGTAGTTCCATGTGCATAGGGCAAATGTATGTTAAGAGCAAGAAATTTTCAATAAGAGCTTACTTCTCAATATTTTCCCATTTGTCTGTGGGTATCCATTGCCGTAGTACACGCTCTAACTCTTTAATAATAAGTGGTTTAGAGAGAAAATCATTCATGCCGGCTTTGATGAATTCAGAGCGTACGTCGCCTACAGCATTGGCAGTTAAGGCTACAATGGGTACCACATTAAAACGATCTCCATTCAAGTCGCGTATATGCTCCGTGGTTTCAACACCGTCCATTTTGGGCATCATATGATCCATGAAAATGATATCGTAGGAAACTTGGCGTACGTTTTTCAACGCTTCTTCACCGGAAAGGACAGTGTCCACAGCGATATTGTATTCTTCCAAAACACTTTGAGTAATAATAAGGTTGATGCTGTTATCATCTACCACTAAAGCACGCACGCCGCGTGTGGTGAGGCTGAAAGTGGTTTCTTTGGCAGCGCTGTCACTGACATGATAGATAGTGCCTTCTAAAAGGCGCGCAAGAACAATGGTAGTAAGCGGTGCATAGGCTACTGTTACATTTTCTGGTACATCTTTTCCTTCAAAGTAATTGCGTGAAAGGGCAATGAAAAAGACATGGGGTAGGGACGTGACGTCTATTTGCTCAAGTTTAGTATATTCCAAAAAAATGTGTGTGTAATCTTTTAGGTTATCTGCACTGTCTACTGTGCACGCTTTAGCTCCAATAGAGTGGAGTTTTTTGCATAAGAAATCTGCTTTTTCAGGTGAATCTAGCCAGATAGCCGTATTAAAGTTGTCAAAGTCACCTTTCTTTAGTAAGGGGGTGTTGTCCTTAACAGTTTGTGGTATTGAGAAGGAAAAACAAGAGCCCTTGCCATAAGTGCTCTCTACGTCAATATCTCCGCCCATTTCTTCCACTAAGCGCTTGGTAATGGCAAGCCCAAGGCCAGTACCTTCAATATTTCTATTTTTCTTGGTGTCCAATTGAGCAAAATTGTTAAAGAGCAAGGGTAGCTCCTCCCGCTTAATGCCAATGCCTGTGTCTTCTACGCGCACACTGAGCATGGTTTCAGCGTCATTTTCTGCCGGTACTGCACGTAGGGTTAAGCGAATATGCCCTTCATAGGTAAATTTTAAAGCATTGGTCAGTAGATTTACCATGACTTGTTTAATGCGAATGCTGTCCCCCACAAGTATGCTGGGGGTATCGTGGCTGTCTTCAATAAAAAATTCTATGTTTTTACGGCCTATGCGTACATTAATTAAGGCCACGATATCATTTATAAAAGACTCTACATAATAGGGCTCGGGAACAATTTCCATGGCGCCGGCTTCAATTTTAGAAAAATCTAAAATATCATTAATAATGGCCAGCAAAGACCCTGCAGCAGCTTTGATATTTTGCAAGCATTCTTGTATTTGGCTTGGCGGGGAGTGACGCAAAGCAATGTCAGACATGCCCAAAATGGCATTCATGGGAGTGCGTATTTCATGGCTCATATTGGCTAAGAAGGTACTTTTAGCTTGGTTGGCTAGCTCAGCACTTTCTAAGCGTCTTTGCTCAGTAATGTCAGATAAAAACCCTTCTAAAATATAGGGTTCTCCAGTGGGGGTAAATTCTGCCACGCGGCTTCTTTCCCATATCCATTTCACCGTGCCGTCTTTAGTTATAACCCTAAACGTGGTGTCTAGTGGCAAGCCAATATCAAGAGTTTGCATATTTATGGCAGCTAGAGCTTCCACATCATCTGGGTGTACTAGGTCAAAAAAACGTACCCCGCCTTCTCGAGTAAGTTCTTCGGGGGTATAGCCATAGAGTGCTAAACTTCCGTCACTTACATAAGTAAACCTGTATATAGGGGGTTCATTAAAGCATTGATAAATCATGCCGGGAAGGTTTGCCATAAGGCGTAGGGCACGTTTTTTGGTAAGGTCTAAATCTTCGCTGGCTTGGCGATGTAGAGAAGAGGTGTGGGCTAAAGCTAAAAAATCTGCCAATGAAGAAGCAAAGTTTTTTTCTGCTTGTGTCCAAATTCTAGGGGTATGCATTTGCTCAATGCAAACAACCCCCACTAACTCCCCCTGCATGCGCACAGGGGCGTCAAGCATGGCGGTAAGATCTTCATTATAATCATCCACAAAGGCAGCAAGTTCTTCGGTGTGTTCGCCATCGAAGCACAAAACACGGTCATTATTTAAAGCATCAAGGTAGCCAACGCGAGAATCTAAGGAGAAGTCGTCAATTTTTTCTGCAAAATTATCGGCCTTGGTATAAAAGAGTACGCATTGCAAGCAATTTTTTTCGTGCAAAACTTGCCAGACGGAAATACGTGTAGCATCTAGCGCTATAACGCCCTCTGTGGCAATAACATAGGCAGCTTTTTCATAGTCTCCCGCTGTTAAGGTGTGCGATTTGGTAATGCGGGCCAATGCGTCATTTAACGTTTGGGGATCACTTTGAAAGTTTTCAGTACTCATTCCATGTCTACCTAATAAAAGCTTAAACTCATGTTGTAAGGGGTATAATACTTATTGATATTACTTTAAAACGTTGGCTATGCGGCGCAATGCTTCCATAAGCGTTGCATCATCAAGGGCATAGGAAAAACGTATGCAGCGGTCATCACCAAAAGCAGAGCCGGGAACCACAGCTACATGGGCTTTTTCTAGTAAAGCTGTGCATACAGCCACATCACTTTCTAATCCGGGGCGGTAATATTGGTGAATGTCTACGAAAAAGTAAAAGGCGCCGCCGGGTTTGGGGCAAATGGCTTTGTCCCATGTTTGGATTTCTGCATACCCTAAGTCTCTACGACGCACAAAGGCTTCACGCATATCATTCATAAAGTCTTTGGGGCCTTCCAACGCTGCCAAGGCTGCTTTTTGTGCAATGGAGCAAACATTAGATGTGCTTTGTCCTTGCAAATTAATAATGGTCTTGGTCAGTGCAGGGCAACATACACTATAGCCCACGCGCCAGCCTGTCATGGCATAGCTTTTGGAAACGCCGTTGCATAAAGCTACTTGTTCTGGGTAGCGTACAAACCAATGGGCCGCTGTAGCGGATTGGGGTGTATCGTATACGAGTTGGTCATAAATTTCATCGGAGATAACAAAAAGCCCTTTGCCAATGGCCCATTCCATAAGAGTATCCAACTCTTCTTGGCTATAGATAACGCCGGTGGGATTGGACGGAGAATTCAAAATAAGCATACGAGTTTTTGGTGTAAGGTGCTTTTCTAAAAGTTCTGGGGTAACTTTAAAGTCTTCATGTACTGATGTAGGCACAGATACAGCTTTGGCACTGGCTAAAGCTACCATATCAGGATAACTCACCCAATAGGGTGCAGGAATAAGAACTTCATCTTCTGGATTAAGCAGGGCTTGCATAATATTGTAAAGAGGTTGTTTGCCTCCATTGGAGATAACCACAGCTTCAGGGGCAAAACTTGCATTATATTCATTTTCGTAATATTTTGCCACTGCTTTACGTAAATCCATAATGCCGGGAACTGCGGTATAGCGGGTAAAGGCAGCGTCAATGGCGTCTTTGGCGGCTTGGCAGATGTGGGCCGGCGTGTTAAAATCCGGCTCGCCCACTGCGAGGCTTATAATTTCAACGCCTTGGCTTTTTAATTCAAGGGCTTTGGCATTGATGGCTAAGGTGGCTGACGGCTTTACTGAGGAAAATTTATCCGCAAGTTTCATGACTATGTTGTCCTTTCAATTTTTGGTATAATTTGACGAATAATAAAAAAACAAGTATGTTTAACTAATAGCATACTAAAAACTATACTTGCATATATTATTTTATGATAGAAGTAAATGCTCTTTTTCCGCACCTAGCAGTCTCTGCTCCCTTACTTCCGCATCCTTCTGATTGTGTAGTAGGGTACTTTTTGCGTCGCCAGAAAAGATTTAGTGTTGCGGTGGAACTTGGACAAGACACTGTTTGGGTGCATAGCAATAATTCAGGCGCCATGCTCGGACTTTTACGACAGGGCATGCCTGTGTTGTTATCTCCGGCGGCAAATCCTAAACGTAAACTCCCTTTTACCCAAGAAGCTGTATGGATGCCGAGGCAATGGCCTCATGTGAAAACTGGTGAAAAAGCTTTTTCTAATACAGATGGTGCGAGCTATACAGATGGTTTTTGGGTGGGAGTTAATACCAGCACTCCCAATAAAATTTTAGAGGCCGCGTTTCATGCTGGCTTATTGTCTTTTGCCAAAGGCTATACACAATACAAGCGCGAAGCCAAAAGAGGGCAGAGCAGACTTGATGCTTGTATAACCTGCCTACCTTCACCAGAAACGGAGCAAGACCCCTTACCTCCTTTGTGGGTAGAATGTAAAAACGTCACCATGGTAGAAGATGATGTGGCTCTTTTTCCAGATGCAGCCACAGAGCGAGGGCAAAAACATTTGCTAGAGCTGATGGATATTGTACGGAGTGGAGAGCGAGCTGCCATGTTCTATTTGATTCAACGTGGTGACGGGCATTGCTTTGGGCCAGCTGACGTGATTGATCCGGCATATGCAAGCCTTTTTTGGCAAGCAGTAGAGACCGGGGTAGAGGTGTATGCCATGCGTGCTACTGTGCGGGTGGAGGGAATATATCTTGGTGAACAGCTACCTTTGGCAAAACGTTGATGAATTGCTTTTTTGGGTAAACTTTTACCTGCGCCAAAAAGCTTACCCCAGCTCCTCAAGAAATAAACGAATCTATTATCTCTTATCTTTTTCGATAAACTTTACTTTACAGTTAGGCGGCAAATTTATTTGAAAAGTTATAAAATCTATAGGGCTTAATCCGTGCTTATGCGGGTTAAGCGTAATGGTTTTTAATTTTCGCAAATGGTTGCCAAGCTCCAAATCAGTAATGGGAGTATCTACAATATCTAGAAATTCTATATTTTTTAAAACGCGTAATTGCCTCATATCATAGAGAGCTGTATTGGCTAGGGACAGCCCTATCAATGTTTGCTTTGATGTGTATAAAGGGCTTATGTCACTGATAGGATTATGGGCTAGACTTACAATTACTAGAGAAGATAAGGCGGCAAGAGGAGTAATATCGCTAATGATATTACTCTCTAAGTTTAAAATCGTGGTTTGCTCTATGTATTGTAAGGGGGCAATGTTTGTCAAATCGTAAGAAGCTAGGGAAAGTTTTCCCACATGTGCTTTTAAATCTTGCACAGTAAGGGGGGCATAGGGCTTTTGAAATATGTCGCGTAAAGCTCGCTCAAGAGGGGCATTATCCTGTAGTTGTAGAAGTGTCTCTTTAGCATTGTACCATGAAAACAAGGCAAAGGACGCAAGGGCTACCAGTAGTACCGCTATTCCTCCGCACCACAAACCTTTGTATTGTGCCCAAAGATGTACGCTTGTTGCTGTGCGTGGAGACGTTTTTTGAGCTTCCATAAATACCTAGCTTTAAGTAGTATGGGTGTTTTTTGCATATGCGAGCCAATAGCGCAAGGTGCTGTATAAAACTTCCGGCACTATGGGCTTGGTAATATGGTCATTCATGCCATTGGCAATGCTTATCTCTTTGTCGCCGGTCATGGCATGGGCAGACATGGCAACAATGGGTAGGTGGGCAAAGCGCTTTTGTTTGCGGATTTCTCTGCTTGTAGTAAGACCATCCATAATAGGCATTTGAATATCCATGAGCACTAAATCGTAATCTTTTTCAGCTAGCAAATCGAGAGCTTCTTGTCCATGATTGGCAACATCTATGGTGTACCCTGCTTTAGAAAGTAATTCCATAGCAATAAGTTGATTAATCTCGTTATCTTCTACCAAAAGTAAATGTTCTTGGACAGGCGAGTTGTCATTGGTAGAGAGTATTTCTTGCCCGTGTTCGTTTTCTAAGAAAGAGGTAAGCTCTTTTTCATCGCTGAGTTCAAAGCAGGCTGTAAAGAAAAAGGTGGTTCCTTCGCCAAGCTGGCTTTCCACCCACATGGTGCCTTGCATCATTTCTACAATGCTTTTAGATATGGCCAAACCAAGTCCTGTGCCTCCGTACTTACGCGTAACAGAAGAGTCTGCTTGTGAAAAAGCGGAAAACAATTTGTTCATATGGTCGGCGCTGAGGCCAATACCTGTATCACGCACAGAAAATTGGTAGTTGGCGGAATGACTTGTCTGAGAAAGCAAGGTTACGTTTAAAGAAATGGAGCCGTGATGTGTGAACTTGATGGCATTGCTTATAAGATTAAAGAGTACTTGCTTAAGGCGTAAGGAATCCCCCAGTAAAACCTTAGTGTCACTTTCTGTGTTTTCCAGTACTAGCTGAAGACCTTTATCCGTAATAGGTACAGCATAGAGGTTGTCAATTTCTTTGAAGATATGTTGTAAAGTGAAAGGGGTTGCTTCAATTTCAAGTTTTCCGGCCTCAATTTTGGAAAAATCTAAAATATCATTAATGATGCGCAAAAGGTTATTGGCAGAGAAGAGGGTTTTTTCTACATATTCACTTTGTAAATTTTGTAAATCTGTCCCTTTAAGTAAGTGCAAAAGTCCTAAAATACCGTTCATAGGCGTACGAATTTCGTGACTCATATTGGCAAGAAATTCGCTTTTAGCCTTGGTGCTTTGTTCTGCCAAGTTTTTAGCATGGCGCAAATCTTCTTCGGCTTCGTGAATCTCTTGGAGCATAGCTTTAAATTCGCGCAGGTCACGCACGTAGGAGATAGCTCCGAACTTTTCTTGGTGAATGATGCGCACTATGGTTACTTCCACCGGTAAAGGCTTTTTATCTTGGGGAAGTATACACATGAATTCAAAACGTTCGTAGCCGCTTTCTACGGCTTTTTGCAACCAGTAGGTGACTACGTCGATGGAGGGACGTCCATCTGGCTGATGTTCTGGCAAAATGGAAGGGAAGTTTGCCATATACTCTTCCTTGCTTCCAAAGCCGTAAAGCCTGGCCACTTCTAAATTACAGTCCACCAATTGTAATTGGTCGTCCCAAAAGTTGGCTCCCATGGGAAAAGAATCTAACATAAGCTGGGTGCGCACTTCTGCTTGCCGCGCCATTTCTTGGCTAGCTTTAATTTGGCGTAAATCTTGAGTAAATCCTATCACAACATCTTCGCCATTTAAGGTGCTTCGAATAAGGGTGATTTCTGCGGGAATTTGCTCTCCATCAAATTTTTGATGCAACCATTCAAACTTATCATAGCCTTCTTCAAAAGCTCTTTTGATATGTTTTTGCGCGGCTTCAGAAGAAAGCGTGCCGTCCGGTTGGTACTCTGGCGAAAGTAAATGAAATTTATCTAAATATTCTTGAGCGTCTTTCAGGTCAAAGAGGCGAGCGGCTTCTTTATTACAGGCAAGGTTTTGTAAATCTCTGCTCCAGAAATTCGCACACATGGGCAAAGTATCTAGCATAAGGCGATTGCGTATTTCTGCCTGCCGTGCTATTTCTTGGCTTTCTTTTATTTCGCGCAAATCTTGTGTATATCCTACCACAAAGTCTTCATCATCAAGATTACAGCGTATTAATGTAATTTCTGCGGGGATGGGCTCCCCATTAAGCTTTTGATGCATCCATTCAAATTTACTGTACCCTTCTTCAAAAGCACGTACTATATGTAAGCCCGCCGCCACAGAAGACAACTTGCCATCGGGTTGATACTCTGGTGAAAGCTGATGAAATTTATCTAAATACTCCTGAGTGTCTTTTAGGTCAAAGAGTCGTACAGCTTCTTCATTGCAAGCAAGGTTTTCAAAATCTTTACTCCAAAAGTTGGCGCAAAGGGGCATGGTGTCCAGCATAATTTGATTGCGCGCTTGTGCAAGAAGAGTTTCTTTTTGGCTGGCTTTTAATTCTCGTAAGTCTTTAATGTAGCCCACAACACTTGTTTCATTATGGACGACAATACGGATAAGGGTGATTTCACAAGGTATGGGGGTTCCGTCAGCTTTGCAATGTTCCCACTCATTAACAACTTTTCCTTCCTCTAAAGCTTTAGAAAAGTTTTCGTGCATTACTTCGGTGGTTTTGCGCCCATTAGGTTGAAATTCAGGTAAAAAGCGCATGAAATTTTCAATAAATTCCTCTTCGTTTTTCATATCAAAAAGCTTTGCCATGGCAAGGTTGCAGGCCAAAAGCTGCTTATCTTTGCTCCAAAAAGTAGCTCCCATGGGCATGCTGTCTAGCATGGCTTGGCTGCGTTCTCTGATAAGCTCTGCAGATTCTGAATTTTCTGATAGTAAAGTAGAGGTAAACTGTGTAGGTTTATTCATGTGCTCTCCATAACAAAAGGTCGTAACAGTAAGTGGGAAGTGAAATGTTCGTTGCTACGGCGCTATATTATAGTAATCCAATTAATAAAATATGCTTTTTAAAATAATCTTTTCTCAAGGGCTAGGCAAGTATTTTACGAACACTTTTTTATTTTTGTTGCGCTCTATAGCTCAAATATTGTTGTAACAAGAGCTCTGCTATAGCATAAACTTGAGCAATTTCTTCACGAGTAATTTGTGGAATATGTATGCCACAAATGCAAGTAACTGTACAAGATAAAGAATTTTGTAAGCCTTGCGCCATATGTTGCGCTAGTATGTCTTCTCTGTGCCCTGGCAAGCAACTATTTGCGGCGCCTTGTGTATATGCTGTAGCCACTGCTCCTATGTGCGGTTTTTGGCCGCCATCTAGCAAGACGCAAAGATCTTCTCCCATGCTAAGTGCGCGTAAGCGTACATTCACTCTTCCTTCTGTGTGAGAAAATTCCATCATGCTTTTTACACCTGCTGGGGGACAGCGTGAATATGCAGGCTATCCAATTGACTATACAAAATAGAGATACGTGAAAAAGAGGAGGGGGCGTAATAAATAATATGTTTACAACGTGATAAAAGTAGCATTTCAACTACGGCATCATAGCCCTTTTGAACATTGCTTATGCCTTCAACATAACTGTGTAAGGGCACGTTAACGCCTTGAAAAATCTTTTCGCGTATTGTGCAATGTGGATAAAGGCGCTGCACCATTTTTTCTACAAAGGCATTATCTGTACAGAGAAAAATTTCATCCCCTTCGCTATGCACATCTTGCAAAGTGGCAAGCATTTGCGGCAAGGGGCTTTGTAAGTCACTGTGTCTTATGTGCAGGCCAAGGGGGGCAGAGCGAAAATTTTTGTCATAAAAGCTGTGTACTTCTTGTTGTATGCTCTGAGTGGGCTGAAGATGTTTTTGTAGTAAAGCTCTTTGAATTTCTAAAGCATCTAGCCCAGCATACAGTGGGAACTTTTCCTGCAAAAGAGTGAGTAGGGCATTCACTCCTTGCAAATCCCACCCCCAGTAGACCAAAATGTCAGGAGCTTCCTTGTCCTTTTCCAATAGCTGTTCTTGAGTAAGATTGTAGGCTGTTCGATGATGAGAACTCATGTGTTCATTGTTGTGGAATAAATATTCCACAGCTATACATTCTTTAAGATTTTCTTGCCAAAAAGGGGGGTAAAGATTAGCACCAGCATCAAAAGCTTCAAACACCTCTTCACATGAAGCTGTATTTATATGCTGTAAAGAAAACCAAAGAGGAAACACATTGGAAAAATCATCTGAATAAAGCCCGTCACGCCAGTCGACACACAGAGATCTGCCTGTTAGTAGGCAGTAAGCAATACCAGCAAGAACTGCTTGTAATCTATTCGAAAGACCGCCTGAAGCTCGAATAACGAAATATTTCTTTATTTTGGGCATAATTTTTTAGCTCTCTCTGTCAAAAGATGTAAATAAACCACGAAATCTGTAATGGCTTCAGGGCCACTTTGCAAGCGACAATTCACATAGGCAGCACTATATTGTTGAAAAGTCATGCCTTGCCCATATACGGGGTAAATGCGTTCAGCTGTGGCAAAAGGAAGTGCATATTTTTCTCCCACCTGTGGATGAATAGGTTGAATAAATTCATCTTCTTGCTGTAAAAACATTTGCCGAATGCTAGAGGGAACGGCACCCAGTCCTATATATTCTAAAACACTATCGGCTACAAATAAGCTTAAGCGAGGTGCGGGGTGGTTGACCGTATAAAACAGTTGCTCATCACGCCAGTAAGTATCTATAAGGGGCAATGTAGGGAAAAGAAGGCCCTCTTCCTTTTTTTGCTCTTTTTGTCGAGATGCTAGCTGTAAAGCATCTAAATCATATTTAACTTCAAGGCGTCCACGCGTATATAGATGTAAAATTTCGTTGAAAGATAAGCCTCTTTGGTATAACTCCTCCAATAGCATATCGCCATAGGCCATAGAAGTTTTGTTGGTCCATAAAGGCCAATAACCGTTGAAAAACATATTTGGAATGCGTAAACGCTGCGCTTGAGGAGGTATTTTTTGTAAAATCCGCTCACTGGCCAATGCTTCCCAATGCAATTCCAGGTGCTGATAAAGAAAAAGTGAGCATTTTTCCAGAAGCTTTTCATCTAGTTTATCACGTAAGTGATTAGTGTATTTAATAATAGTAAATTTTTGCGCAAAAGCAGGCGTAGCAGATAAAAGAAAATGTAAATTGTCGCCTTGGCAATTTGCATGAATAATACAGAGCTCTTTCACAGAAGTTCCTTAATAAAAAAAATCTAGTTTTTGATAGAGTTAAGAGTAAAACACAGATAGAGATAAAAAAAAAGTGTTTTTTTTGCTTGACGTTGGTGGCGCTTTCGTACATATTGCCGTTCCGCCGTTTGAGACGGCGAGCTGATCCACAGCGCAGGCTTCTGTAAAAAGAGGTTTGAAAAAAATAAATGGAAAATTGAAAAAAACGTTTGACAAGGGATGCCGATTACTGCATAGTGCGCTTCCCGCAAACGGGAGCTGAGCAAACAGCGGAACACGAAAGTGTGGCAAAAATAAAATTGCAAAAAAGAAAAAAAGTTGTTGACAAGTTCGGCGACTTGAGGCAAATTGCCTCTCCGCGCTTCGGAAAGATATTCGAGCGTAGGGCTGAGAAAAACAGCCGCAAAGACTCGAAAGAGTTTTTGAAAAAAAGAAAAAAAAGTTGTTGACAAAGTTCACGACTTGAGGCAAATTGCCTCTCCGCGCTAC
>CAYJAD010000061.1:0-14562 GCA_964368075.1 uncultured Desulfovibrionaceae bacterium
CATCGCACGGTGGTGGTGGTGGCAGATCGTGGCCCCATGTCTAAAAGATTTTGTATTGACTTGTCACGCGCAGCTGGACTTGAAATGGATCTTGGCACAAGGGGGGTAACTCCTGCAAAGTTGCGCGTAGTGAGTGATACCAAAGGGGAAATGCTTAAGGCTTCCGAAGCCTTTTATGTGAATGTCCATAATGGGGTATTAGGCAAAAGCGAAAAGGTAGGTCCTTTTAGTAATTTTAAAGACGCAGCCGTTATGCAAGAAACTCTCAAACTGTTAGATGCAGAGGCAAAAATTATTATATCTGCCCGTTAAGAGAGAATTTACTAAAAAATTAAGACCTCTGTACAATGAATTGTGTAGAGGTCTTAATTTTTTAGATGGTACAGACGCAGGCACGTTTTGAGGGGGGAAGGGGGCATTTTTTGGCGCTAGCAAAAGTGCTCCTTCCTCTCTCAAGAAACAAAGAAATAAACCTTATGCGCCATAACCAGCCATAGCTTTTTGATAGCCTACAAGACGACGATTTTCTTTGCGTGAACGCACAAGTCCTTGCGTAACTTTTTGTTTTTGCGCTGTGGCTTCTGTGGTAAGGCGATGTTGCATGCTTTGAATTTGAAGAAGCTTGCTTTTGTAAACAGCATCATCACACCCCTGACGGACAGACCATGCCTGAGATATGAGCCAATTACGGCGTTCAGCCATGGTTTTGGCGTCTTCGAGCCTTTCTTGGGTAAGCGCCAAAAACTCTTGGCCGCCAAGCTCTAAAGCCTCATTAAGGTAATCAATGGCAGTGTGCATAGCCTTAGTCCTTTTTTCTAAGCGTACCTTGTGGTAAGCTGTGCAGAGAGTTGACGCGTGTTAGCCTTCAACTTTTTTACGTATTTCTTCTTGAAGAACAGGAAGAATCTGCTTCCAGTTTTCGCAAGTGGGTAAAAATTCATATTCTAACAGGTCGGCAAAAAGTATCCAGTCTTCGTTTTCGAGAACTTCGGACATTTCTGTAAGTAACGAAGAAAGTTTTGCACTGTTTTCAGTAATAGCTTCACTGCTTTCTAAGGCACAGTTTGTGCGCAATGCTTCTATCATTCCCATAAAATCGCGTGTAACATCTAGTAAATCTTGCAAAAGCTCTAGACCTTCCGTATCATCCGCTTGGCGGAAAAGACGAGCAATTTGTGTGCTGCCTTGCACCATAATTTCGGTCACGGTGGACATTTCTTTTGAAATATCTAAAGCCATTTTTCCGGTGGATACAGAACGTACTTCGAGACGTTCAATGAAGTCGCTGCCAATGTCTTCGGCTTGATGCGGATATATTTCTGTAAATACTTCTTCATTTACCAATACATCTGTGATAATGCGATCTTGCAGGGCATTATCTTGCAAGATGGAAACAAGAATTTCTTCTAAATTTTTAAAATTTGCTATTTGCATCTCACTTTGATGCCCGTCAATAATAATCATAAAGCCTCCTCATAGTTCACAAGAAAAAGTTCTTGAATTTTATGCAAAAAATATGCCGCAGTATTCTGTGTCGCTTTAGACGTTTTTTGAAAAAAGTCTATATTATCAAATTGTTAAAAATTCTACCTAAGTGCCTTTCTTAAAGATATATATATTTAAAAGTGTTACATTGTTGTCTTTTTCACAGTAAAATTATTCTTAAGATAAAAAAACACTGTTTTTTTACGTGTTCTCTTCGTATTCTAATGCTTTAGCTAGTGTTAAAAAAGTTTCACGCAAACTCTGTACAAGCTGTGCAAAGTTATCCCACTGGGCACCTTTTTCCTGAAAGAGCACCAACCATAGGTGACCTAGAACTTTTAAGTAGGGACATTTTTCCAAAACGCCGTAAATGGTGGTGCAAGTGCTTAAAATGCGTTGCCCACCTTGTTTCGAAGGCATGCGCTGTAAAAGCTGCATGTGTTCTTGAACTAAGAGCAGTAGTTGCGTGCATTGCCCTAGGGTGCGAGCTACTTCTTGCTTTAGGGGCTGAGAAAGGCCTTGGATATGTTCTTTTTCAAAAGTGAGATTTTGGCCTTGTTGTTGCCCTTCGTCAAGAATATGACGATAGAATTGGCGCTGTATATAAAGCCAGTGGGTGCGCTCTTCATTTTCATGTCCGGAAAGACCTTCTAATTGCATAAAGCCTGTGTTGTCTTGGGTGCTTTTCCAAATACGCGTATTTTGCTGCTGGCGTGCAATGGGGGCATCCCAATTGTCATGGTGTATGAAATGCTGTACGAGCTGTGCCACCGTATCGGGGGTGATGCAGTATAAGCACGGTTGATTTTGCTCTTCGCTGGGGGCAAGCGTTGCGCTTTGAGAACAAGGCTGATGAAAAGGGCAGGGGTGGCATGGTAAAGCTGGCTCAAGACAGCAAGCATTGTTCATATACGGGCCAGTGTCAAAAGCCTGAGCCGTGGCCAAAAATATACCCAATACCGGAATTTGCAGACCGGCCGCCAAGTGCATGGTGCCCGTATCGTTACTAACAATAAGAGTGCATTCTTCTAAAAGGGCAGCTAGTTGAGGGATGTTTGTTTTACCAATGGCATCCACAAAAGGGTGATCTGTGGCGAAAAATGCGTATTGTTGCGCTAGCTCTTTTTCAGCGGGGCTCCCCATAAGTATAGGGCATAAGCCTTCTTGCTGCCAAAGAATTTGTCCCACGACTGCAAAGGATTGCACAGGCCACTGACGCCTTTTTTCACTGGCCCCTAATTGAAAAGCCACATAGCCTTTTATGGCGCCATCGGGCCTTTGTTCTTGAAGAAAATCTCGTGCAGCTTGACGCATGGGGGCTTGCGTTGCTTGTAAACCATAAGTAGGGGGCAGGTGTGCTACTTTAGCCACAGAGCGGAACATATCTACAATATTGAAAGGGCAATTGAGTCTTTCTGCGCTGGCGCCCTGCAAGAAGGTAGCCCACATATCACCGCTTTGTCCAAAACCATGTTCGTCGAGACCAAATCCCAGAATGGGGATTTCTGCTGAATTTTCCGTGTGCTGTGTATGTGCTAGCACCATGCGGCGTGCAAGCAGGCGTGAGGCCAAGGTGGCGGTGGTATTTATAATCATCTGTATGGGAAAATTTTCATACACATGGAGGGCAAGATTTTCTACATGTTGTATAGCCAAGGGCCATGCAGAAATATCTGGCTCTGTATTGTTTTGTGAAGGGGCGCCGTGTAGAGCTTGTAAAAAGGTGCTGCCTGAAATGGGTAAAACATAATCTATGCCCTGCAATAATGCCGTGGCTGCAGCAAAATTTTCTAAACAAAGCAGGCCTACGCTATGACCTTGTTCTTTAAGTCCCAAGATAAGAGGCTGCATTTGTAAAAGGTCGCCAAAACGGGTGAGATTTATAACTAATATATTCATACTGTCCCCCAAAAATAAATATATATCAAGGGTGGCAGCTGAGTAAAGAGGAAATATTTTTAGAAAATAAAGCTGTGAGTTGCTATTTTATTGATGGGAGAAGGGGAACTTTTGTCAAAGTCCAAAAATTCCCCTTCCCCATCAAACTCCCTCCATCCCTTCAAAAGGCTTTAATTATGACATGAAGATTGCATTTATCTCACATAGCATAGTTGGAAAAGCCCATGAAGTCTGAAGGTGAGATACTTAAAAAGTGTATGTATCGCCACTACCTAGCAGCTTGCTAGGCAAGTGTATCGGTTTTAAGCATTCCTAAAGCCAAGCCCTTTTCAGCATGCATTCTATTGCGCACAGCCGCTTGTACCGAAGATGTGGAACTGCCAAATTGTCCGCTACGAATGTCATAGACGTTATCAATGACTTTTTTCTCAAAGTTGGCATCTTTAGCATTACCTGCCCTGTCAGCAGCACTGGTAAAAATGCGCGCTGCGCCGGCGGCGCCGTGTTGTACTGCGGTGCTAAAAATCACCTCTTGCATGGCTTTAGACATGTTTTTGGTATTAATATCTGTATTTGCCGCAATTTTTTGCAGAGCAGGTTCATAGTGCGTTTCGTGGATGAACTGCTTTTGTAAAGCATCTAGGCGGTCAGGATCTTCTTGGGCAAGTTTACGCCACATTTCAGGCATTTCACCATAGCGGGAACCTGTGTTAGCAGGGCCTGCGCTGCGTAATTTCTTGGCAATATCTGGGGCTTCTCTATCGGCAATTTTTAAGAAACTTTCCATGCTCCCCACCTTGGAAGCTATTTGATAAGAACCATAGGATGTGCCACCTGTGCGATCATAACCAATGGCAGAGATACCGGCACTGCCGGATTCAAATCTTTTAGAAAGACTGCCAAGACCGTTGTAGTCCATACCTATGTGCCTTTGTCCACGAATATGTTGCATGGACAAGGCTTGAGCCTTGATAGAATTGGCCATGGGCACAATGCCGGAGGCGCTTTGAAAAGAGCTCATGACAGTACGCATGTTTTTTGTACCCATGTCATTGCGAGCCACATCAAGTAAGGTGTCGCTTTTGCCCATGTTTTGGCCTAAGCTTTCTAGGGTTTTTAATTGTTGCCCTGCCATTTGTGCATTGTTCAAACGCTGGCTGTGTACTCCCGCATTTTGTGGCACGGTAAGCCCTTGCTGGGCTATAAGCGCAGCAGCTTGTGGAGAGTTTGCCGCCCCCAACATGGAGGGAGCGCTTGGTGCTTGCGCCGGCGCATTGGCCATGAGCGTAGCAAAAGGTGCTGCGTTCTCATTGGTTCCTTGCGAGTTGGCGCTACTTTTTGTGGTGCCGCTGGCTTGATTAGAAAGACGAAGGGTTCCCCCCTCATTGGAAATGCCACCGGATAATGTATTGGTAATAGCCATAATAGACTCCTTGCAAAACGATACTACGGCGTAAAACGCGAAATATATTTGGAATGAGCAAAAACAATGCCAGTTTTGTAAAAATAAATGTTTATGTGCTTTCTGTCAGACTTGTGACAGGCTTTGTGTGGCAGTTTCAAAAAATTGTATGGGCAAAATTTTGAAAAATCGCTCTGCAAGGACATGTCATTTTGTACCATAAATTTTACGTGACTAAGTATAAAACTTGGCATAAAGTGCGCCAGTCTTTTTATTCATTTTTAGGTGTCCATAAAGGGAAAAATTTTAAGCAATATGCAAAGCTTGTTTATGTCGCTGAGAATTTTTATGGAGAAATGGGAAGTTCGTAAAGTCGACGCTGACCCGCAACCGTCCTATGTTTGTGTAATATAGAAGCCGGATACCAGCCTAGAAATATAACCTAAAGGTTCACGCGGTTTGAATCTAAGGAGTTGTTATGAAATTATATATTTTAGTACTTACTCTGTTGTCTGTTTTGCTTTGCTCAGGGCAGGTTTTGGCAAAAGAGGGCATGCTTTTGGTCATGTTTGGTACAAGTTATGACAGTGCCAAGGTGGCACTGGATAACATAGAAGCTGATTATAAGAAATTATACCAAGAGAAAGGCCCCGTAGAGGTGGCGTATACCTCGTCATTTATCAGAAAAAAACTTAAAGAGCGTGGTGTTTCTGTTTTTTCCATCGACGAAGCCATGCATGCTTTGGCCGCTAAGGGTGTAACGGATTTGCGCATTCAATCTTTTCATGTGGCACCTGCTGCAGAATATAATGAAACCGAGCGCATGGTTGTAAAGCATCTTATTGAGAATCCAAAACATTTTTCTCAGGCAAAACTTGGAGCTCCCTTGCTTACTTCTTCTCAAGATATGAGAAAAGTGGTGGATGTTGTTCTTGCTGCCATACCTAAGGAACGCAAGCCAGAAGATGCCGTTATATTTATGGGGCATGGCAATAACCATGGCCCCGGTGATCTTGTTTTACAGGCAACAGCCACAACCTTACATGCTAAGGATGCTCATGCGTATTTGGCATGTGTGGAGGGCGCCCTCACTTTTGATGATGTTTTTCAACATATTAAAGCTCAAAAATACACACGTGTGTGGCTGATGCCCTTTATGATTGTGGCCGGTGACCATGCCGTTAATGATTTGGTGGGGCCAGAAGCAGACTCTTGGGCTTCTCTCTTGAAAAAAGAAGGCTTTGAAGTGCGTAGCCATGTGATAGGGCTTGGCCAAATACAAGGTATTCGAGATATTTTTATGGAGCATACGAAGAATGCCTATCTTGATATCAGCAATGTGCGCCAAGAAGATTAACAGGCTGTTGAAAAATCTGCGGAAAAACTACGGAAAAGACATTAGGCAAAAAGGTTTTTAATGAAGATAGGAAAATTTTTTGGTGTGAGTATTGGCTCCGGCGATCCCAAATATTTGACATTACGTGCCGTGGAAGTGCTGCAAAGTGCGGATGTTATTTTTACGGTTATTTCTAAAAATTCCACACACAGCGCTTCAGATGATGTGGTAAATACACTTGATGCACGGGCACAGCGATGTCAACTTGTTTTTAGCATGTCTACCGATAAAGCCATACGCGGTGCGCAAGTACTAGAAAATGCACAAAGAATTTTGAAAAGCCTTAAGCAAGGTAAAGATTGTGCCTTTGCTACCCTTGGCGATGCCATGACGTATAGCACCTTTGGCTATGTTTTGGATATCATTAAAAAAGAATTGCCAGATGTAGTGGTGGAAATTGTTCCTGGGGTAACGTCTTTTGCTACTCTTGCGGCTAAAGCACAAGTTGTTTTGGTGGAAAATCAAGAATCTTTACATATTATTCCTTCTTTTAGGGCAGATATGGCACAAAAACTTTCTTTTCCTGAAAATTCCACAAGTATTCTTTTAAAAACATATCGTAGCCGTGATGCTGTGCTTGAAAGACTCAGCACAGAGAAAGATATAGATGTAATTTATGGAGAACATTTAGGCATGGAAAATGAAATTATTCTACATGATATAGAAGATATTAAAAAAAGGTCAGATACTTACCTTTCTATTATGATGGTAAAGAAAAACTAATTATAAGAAAACGCTGGTGAATTATTTTTCTGAGGGAAACTTTGACTTAATAAATATTAGGTGACAAAAGGAAGATAGGCGCGTTTTGAGGGGATGGGGGGAGTTTGAAGGGGAAAGGGGCAGCTTTTGGGCGCTAGCAAAAGTGCCCCTTTCCCTCTCAAAAAAATAGCCTAAGGCTGCACTTCTAAAAACATACTTTGGCTTTGGCCTAAATCATCGAGGGCATAAATGCGATGTTTTCCTACTTTCATGGGCCAGAAAAAGGGCTTGCTGGGACTGCTGCTTCCCACATATTCCTGATTAACAAACCAAAAAATTGTTGTAGCGTGGGCTGTGCTGGTGGCAGAAAAGGGGAGTGTGTTGCCGTGTTGCGCCGCCGTATGATACACAATATTTTTTTGTGGACTTTGAATAAGTAAACTGTTTATTTCCCACGGTTCTTCCATTAAATACGGGCAAGGCTTGGCTAAAGCGGGGGGAAGGGGCTTATGAAGACCGGCTTGATTGAAAAGCTGGTAAAGACGCGAAGGCCAAAATTCCCACACCACTTCCTTGGCGCCTTCTTCAGGCCCACACAGGCGTAAATTTGTTTTGGGGTCAATCCATATCTTTCTGTAAATTCCAGAGTTTTTAATGGGAGAGCGCCCAGGAATAAACCACGTATGGGTTTTTTCTGTGCATAATTCGGTTTGCACATCTCCGGTATCTCGGCAGACTTCTAGGCGTATTAACCTACTCTCTTTATGTTTTGTTCCAAGAATGTCTTGGAGATTTTCTTGCCACAAAAGGCCGCTAGCCATTTGTTTAAAGAGTGGCACTGCCACGCGACTTCCCACGAGCATAGGGTTAGAGCTGTTATCAAAATTTCCCACCCATACGGCTAGCACGTAAGGGCCAATCATGCCCACTGTCCATGCATCACGTAAGCCGTTGGAGGTACCGGTTTTATAGTAAACAGGAAAGTTTTTTTGTGCCTGACTTCCGCTATTGAGAGGGCTTTGTAGCATGTATATGGTAGCTAGTGCTGCCTCCGGAGACAGAAGGGGAGTAGTGTTGTCGTGCGGGGCATCTTTGGTAAAGCGCAAAGGTTGCCAAACGCCGCCATTGGCAAGCATGGCATACAATGCTACTAAGTCGCGCATACGCACTTCTGCGCCGCCCAGCACAAGGCTTAAGCCATAATGCCGTACACGGTGGGTAAGCCCCATATGAGCGCGCTGCAAAAGGGTGAATAATGAAGGATTTAAACGCGCTGCTAGAGCAATAGCCGGCATATTGCGGCTCAGGCGCAAAGCATCATGGGCTGCTAGTGGCCCTTGAAATTGTTTATCAAAATTTTCTGGATTATATTCACCAAAATTTTCTGGTGTATCCAGCAGCATGGTTTGCGGATGAATAATACCTTGATCAAGGGCTAAAGCATAAATGAAAGGCTTTAGTGTGGAGCCTGGCGAGCGCCGCGCTTTGGTGCCGTCGACTTGCCCATCAATGCTATCGTTATAAAAGTCAGCCGAACCTGCCAATGCGCGCACTTCCATACTCGGCCAGTGCAGCAATAAAGCTGTGGCATTGTGTATGCCAAATAAAGCATGGGCGCTGATAAATTTCTTCAGGGTGTTTTCTATAAAAAGCTGATTTTTTTTATCTAAGGTGCTTTGTATTTTATGCGAAATATAGGGAGACTTTTTTACCCCTTGCAAAAACTCTGTGGTCACGTGCGGCGCCATTCTCGGAAGCTCTTGTAGCGTAAAAATTCGCATGGGGGGCGCTTTTTCCGGCACAGGCCATTGCGGATAATGTTTATTCCACTGGCTATGCAAGGTGTTTCGGGCTTTTTCTAGAGCAGGGTGAAAAACAAGGCGTCCGAACTCTTCACTTTTAAAGGCGCGCTTTTGCGGATTTTGTGGAATAAGGCTAAGGGCAAGTGCTTGGCTTGCGGTAAGATTTTGCACAGATTGATGAAAATAAATACGCGATGCAGCGCGAATGCCTTCTATATTACCACCGTAGGGAGCTAAGGAAAAATAGGCTTCTAAAACGGCGTCATGGCCATAGTGCCACACCATTTGTAAGGCCAAGAGCATCTGCTGTAATTTACCTTTAATGGTACGTGTGTTTAATTGATAGCGTAAACGCACCACTTGCATGGCAATGGTGGAAGCGCCCATGCGCCTGCCGCCGCTAAGCATGGAGGTTACAGCGCGAATAATGGCTAAAGGATTTACACCGGGGTGTATATAATAATAACGATCTTCATACAATATAACAGCTTGACGAACATGTTGAGGGATTTCCTGTAAAGAAGCACGTAGGCGGTATTTATCGTCGCCACTGAGCCCCATACGCATAAGGTCGCCGTCTCTATCCATGATGAGTGGGGAATATGTTAGACCTTGCCAAAGAGGGGGCGGTGGCACAGAAATAACATATCCTGCTAAGGCCAAACAGAGTATAAGACTTAGGACTACGCTGCTCAGAAAAGTCAGAAGTAGGCCTTTACGCCATGTGAAAGGACGAAATTTTTGTAAAATTCCCATGTTTATCCTGTGTGGCATAGTAAAATATAAAGGAAACGTTGAGTAAAAGAAGAAGAATTCTTATAATCAACGTTTCCTTAAATGTTATGAGTTATTGAAAAAGTTTATGGAGCGACAACAGTCACCTTACCAGCCGCTGTGCGACTTTGTAATGAGGTATTATAGAGTCCTTCTGCTTGGGTTACAGGTAAGGTATATGTACCCTTAGTGATGGCTCTAATGTGATACGTTACAGTGTTTTCTTCCGGAGAGGCATCAAAAGAAGCAATAATTCTGTCTTCGCCTCTAAATAGATTCATTTTATAGCTTGTACTGCTGTCTTCCTCATGGTCTAAAACTAGTTCGAAACCACCGGGAATAAGGTCTACCACAACAACGGGAACTGAACCTCTATAGAGAAGTTGTGTCTTTACATCAACGCGCAATACTTGCCCTTGGTTTATAGTGCCTTGGAAAGGCGCACCGTCAGCAAAGGTAAGCTTGCGTTCCACTCGTACATTATTATGTATAGGTTTTGTGGGCAGTGTAGTGTCATAGCCATAGCTTTGGATTTGTGCGTATATCTTCTTTCCTTTGGGTACACCCACATGAAACATTTCGCATTGCGGCGCAGAAAGGGTGTAGAAGTTGGGGAACATGTCTGACTGCGCTTGCGGAGCATTGCTTGTGCTGTATTTGTCACACGCAGCTTGTAAGCTATTTAAAGCTATACTTTGCTCTGGGCTTGATTTTAGTATATCAACCAAGGATAAAGCCACCATGGCTGCATCGGCAGTATTGTGGTTTTTATTCAAGCCTTCCATGTATTGCTCTACTAAAGTAGGCAAGATTTCTTGGAATTTTTCGGGGAAATGCTTGGCTAGCACACGCGCATGCATGCCATACATTCCTAGTTCTTCTACCATGCCAAATGTGCCTATGGATGCACCACTTCTTGCCCATTGCTTAACGGCGCTTTCGGTAAGAACTTGTAGGTGTTTTTGAGCTTCGGCATGCATATAAAGCGCCGCATAGGCACCTGCCATGAAGGAATTGTAGATATCTCCTTGAGGGAATTCATTTTCACGAATAAAGCTTTCGCAAAGCTCTAATTGTCTGCTCACTACATAGCCAGACCGCGCCAATACCCATGTGGCATACGTGAGAGCGCGAAATTCTTCTATAGTGTTAGGTGTTTTATCACTCATTTCTTCTAAGGTATTAAAGATGCTAGGTAAAAGCTCAGAAGGGATGGGCATGTGCGCATCGCGTAAAGCCAATACATAGTCGGCAGCATAGGCCGTAAGTATAAGAGGTCTGGGACCATCGTCAGGCCAGATACTCACGCCGCTATAGTTTTGGAAAGCTGAAATAAGTGCATTATTGGCCTTGTTAAGAGTATTTTCCTTTTGTTTAGGGCTGAGCATAGACACATTTTTTTCCAATTCCTTACTTAAAGGGGTATTGGTCATAACAGCCAAGGGGAAGGCCTTGCTCAGGCTTTGTTCCACGCAATTGAAAGGATAGTTTTGTAAATAACTTAACGATGCTTGCAATAAAGGCAATGGAACAGGAGAAAGGGTTATGGATGTTTGTGCATTGTAAGGCAAGAGTTTACGAGGCACATGCACATTGGTTGCTTGACTCAAGAGTAAGGTTTGCTTGCTAAAGCGTGGCAACACAGCGGGGCGAATGCTGATGGAAGCACTGCGTTCTATACGTGCGCCTTTGCCATCTTCTATGGTAAAGAGCAAGGTTGCATCGCCCGGGGTTTGTCCCACACGCACCTGATAAGGTAAAAGTTTTTCTTCTTTTGCCTGAAGGGTGATATTTTGTGGTAAACCTGTAATGCTTAAGTCTTTGGTGCCGCTGTTGGCATCAAAACCTTGTTTCAAGGTAAGAGTTACCGCAGCGTCGGTGGTGTTGGCAATGGCAAGACCTGCTTCGAAGCTGTCTCCCAATGAGGCCATTGCTGGCATTTGTGGGGTGATAACTTGTTGGGCTTGCACAATAACATTGCTTTCGCTATGCCCCACAGCTGTATCTGCATGAACAACGGCCATAAGGCGAATGTTACCATTATAGTAATTAGGGATGGGGATTTCCATATCCAGCCCACCGGCAGGAACTTCTATTACACCACTCCACCAGCGAACCGGTGCTTCTTGCTTACGCTTAAAGGGGTTTTGGAATGTGCCCAACAAAGCGAGGGCTCTTTCGCCTTCATAGTCACCACCACCAAAGGCAGAAAGGCGCTGCATTATTTTTTTATCTTGCGGCATTATGCGGTCAAAAAGTTGGTAGGTATTCACTTCTAAAGCGCGATCAAGCAAGAGGTAATGCAAAGGATTAGGGGTAGCATAGCGTGAAAGTTGCAATATACCTTCATCCACAGCAAAGAGCACAGCTTTAACGAGCTTGCCTTGTGGGTTTTCAATACGCCAACGTAAGGGATTACCAGGCACGGCCTTTTCTGGGGCTTTAATGGCTAACTCTACGGTACGTTGCGCTGTATTTACAGTAATGGAAGCAACGGCCACACTTTGACCTTGTAAGAATATATTATCTGATTGTGGCGCTCTGCCCATAAGCACTTGAATATAACCGCGCCCCGTAAAGCTTTCGGGAATGGGCATTTCGTGCATGCTGCTGCCTTGAGCTACCTTTACCCATTTGTGGGTAGCCACTTTGTCTCTTTCAAGGGTAAGTAAGGCCACGCCATCATAGGGGGCAGTAATCATAAGTTTGGCTACATCGCCACCAGTATAATCTTCTTTGTCGGTTTTTAGGTGCAATTTAGCCGAAGGCATATTGTTGTAAGAAGTCAAAGCTGGGCGTAAATCGTCGTCACCCACAATGCTAAAAGGTACACTGGCAAGAATAGTTCCTTGAGCAAGTATTTTGCCGTTGGCATCTTGTTTTGTGTTTTTATTTACTTTTACATTAAGCACATAATCGCCCACTTCTTGGGTAGGAAGATTCCACGCCAAGGTACCTTGGGCATTAAGAGTCTGTTCGCTTTGAGAAATCTCTGTTTCCACAGGGGTGGTTTCAAAGGTGTATTGACCGCGGCTGTCCGTTACCAAGGAGGTTACTGTGGAACGGCGTGAAATGGAAAAGGTCAGCGAACCAGGATCGGCTATCTGTAATTGTGGATTCACAGCTTGAAAATGCATTTTTGCACTGCTGTTTTTCATGATGAAGTTTTTATTATCTGCGCCTTCTCCGGGTTTGAAACCTAGCATGAAGGTGAGGGGAGACAATAAGAAACTTTGCTCTTGCGAAACAGATCGGCCACCGTCAGGTTCAAAGCCTTCTGTTTCAATGGTGCAGGAAAGGGTGCCAAAACGCCATTGGGCAAAGTCTAGTGGCACAAGGGCTTGCCCTTTGCCGTCAGTGGTGCTGGGCTTTAAAGCTCTTTTTATGGGGTCATCATCACTGGAGAAGAAGGGAGACACATCTTGGAATGTGTAGTCTTTAAAATCTGCAAAATACAGACGTGCCGGAGACAAGGTCATGGATGATGTGACTTTACGGCCCACAGCTACCTGACCAAAAAGGGTGTCTAATTGCACACGCAAGGCAGTGCTGCCCGGTGTTTCAGAAGTTACAAGCCACCCCTTGGTGGGTATAGCCTTGCCTTGTAGCGAAGCTTGGGCTGTGTTTACTAAGTCTGTTTTAATGCGCAAAGTGTCGGGAAGGAAGTTTTCCACTTTAACACTTCTGACACCCAAGGAAAAGCTATACGTGTCGGCAGTTTTTGCTGTAGAAATATAGAGCTGATAGGAACCGGTAAGCGCTGTTTCTGGAATTTCCCACGTAAAACTGTGTATGCCTTCGCCGGCGGTAAAAGCTTGTTCAAAAACTTTGCGAGATTTACTGTCATAAATTTCGGCAAGTAAGGGCATGTTTTTGGGGAGTAAAGACCAATCGTTGGTACGCAAAAGAGCGCCAAAGTTTAAAACATCGCCAGGTCTGAATATGCCGCGCTCAGCAAAAACAAAAGCGTTTAATGCATTGGCACTGCGTTGTTTCCCTTCATTGTCTATGACAGAAGATAAGTATACACGACGGTTGTAATCTTCTAAAGACATCCATAAAAATTCTTCTGCATCATCATTCCATGAATTACGGCGAAGAACAATGGCTGAGGGCTCTTTTTCGTTGGTAAAGTTTGAAAGATTAGGCAAGGTGGCTAAGCCTTGTTCGTCCGTTTTGGCTTCTGCCACAGGTAAGCCGTTAGCACCAAGTACTTGCACGGTAACGCCGCTTAGTCCTCTGGCCGTAGGCATATAGCACACATACACTTGACGTGATTCATCAGACATTTCTTTCACTACCATGCTCATGTTAGAGTACATAAGTAAGCGTGAACTTTTTTTAACAAGCTTGCCGTCTTTATAGCCTCGAACCGTAAGGTATACAAGGCCGGGAGCTACTTTATCTTGGCCTGCTGCAAAAATATCTTTGGTTAAGAGCGTGGTGAAGTTAGGCTGGCTTGCATAGCTTGCCTGACGCTTTTTTAAATCAATGGCAACTTTTCCTTCCTTGATTGTGCTCATGCTGTTAAGTGCAAGATCACCAGGTTCAAAGTCCATACGATGAAAAGATTGTGCCAATTTTGTGTCTTGAATACGGTAAGCTTTCCAGTGAATGTTATCTACATTTTCTGTGATAAGCGCTACATTGCTTTCAAGGCTCAGAATATTTCCTTGTTGTAAAAATTCTACAACGGCCTTGTCTTGGGCAACACGCATAACACCACTAAGAGCGCGCTCTAAAGGTTTTTTGACACCTTGAATATTTGTAGGGCCAAAGCCTGCGGCAATACCCCAATAAATATAACTGCCTGGGGTAATGTCTAAACTGTAGCGTATAAAATCTTCATCTTGATCAGGAATGTGCACAAGTTTTGGAGTTATTTTGCGAGCTCCTTTTAAAGCCTCTCTGCCTATATTGCCGTCGGTCCAATTGGTGGGAACAACATTTTCTGCAGAACGTTTGGCTGGCAATTCGTAGACGGTAAGGGCTTTTAACAGCTCTTCACCGGAAGTTCTTTGAGAAAAACGGAAAACAAGGTGGGTTTCCATTTGCAAAGACTTGTTTTGCCATTGCTCTAAGGAAGATTTTTTTAAGGTAAA
>CAYJAD010000062.1:0-14343 GCA_964368075.1 uncultured Desulfovibrionaceae bacterium
TAGTGGTATGTGAAGGGAGAATCATTTCGCCTTGGCAAATATCTTCACCAATTTGACGAATATGCTGGAAAGGCACCGCGGCCTCAAAAATTTTAACACACATATCTTCTTGAAAAACACAATCTTCCATCATAATGACAGCATCATACATTTCAGGCAAAGCATCGCCCGTATCTAAAAAAATATACTGTGCTTGCGTTAAAAGAAGCGGTGTCGTTTCTGTGGCGCCAAACGTGTCTTTAGCCAGCACAGCAATACCATCCATGGCGGCGGCATTGTAATGCGGCGCGCTTATCTGCGCATATATAGGTTTTGCACTGACCCTATAACACGCTTCTTGTACGGGAATGTATTCTTCTGAAGCACCAAAGCCTTTATCTAAAAGCTTTTGTATATAGGTATCTCTAGCTTCTTTTAAAGGCACATTGGTCAAAAATTGAAAAGCCATGGAAACTCCTAAAATAAATGTACCGTCACCGACGTATTTTGTGCGTATCCTTCGCAATTTTGGGGAATAATGCAATAGCCATGACTATCTGCCAAAGTAGTAATAAGGCCGGATTTAATACGCACAGGCTGAGCCTGCACGGTACCGTGACTTTGCGAAAGCAATCGTACAGGAACAAATTGCAAGCGACCATCATTGGCCTGCACTGATTCGGTCAATACGGCTTGCACAGTCTTATTTACTACTTTTTTCCCTGTAAGGCAGGAAAAAAGATAATACACCACGTTCAGCATAACGAAAAATACGGCTACGGGATGACCTGGCAAACCAAAGACAGGAACATGGCCAACTTTTCCAAAAATAGTGGGTTTTCCGGGTTTTATAGCCAAACCATGAAATATTATTTTACCCTGCTCTGCCATAACTGTGGCCGTCATGTCTTTTAGCCCTACACTGCTTCCTCCGGAAATAAGCACCACATCGCACTCTTTACAAGCCTTGGCCACTGTGGCAGCTAACACATCTATATTATCTTTTATAATACCATAGCTTATATAGCACTCTCCGAAGTCTTGTACTAAAGAAGCAAGTAAGGATGTGTTTACCGTGCGCACCTGTGCATTATTAGGTTTTTGATCAATGGGCACTAATTCATCACCGGTAGTAATAATACCCACTATTAAGGATTTTTTAACCGGTACCTTTGTTATGCCAAGTGCTGCCAAAGCCCCAATATCTTTTGAGCTTATCTGCAAGCCCGCGCGAAAAAGAGCTTTACCGGGATAGACGTCATCGCCCTTAAAAATCACATGTTGTTGCGGTGTCACCGGCTTAAGAATACCAACGGTTCCATCTCCATAGTTTTCTGTATATTCAATCATTTGCACGGCATCAGCCCCAAATGGCAAGGCGCCTCCCGTGGCAATGGTTGCGCAAGAGCCAGCCGCCAAAACAAAAGAGGGCTCTTGTCCCATGCTAATTTTCCCCTGTACAGGTAAAATGGCAGGAATACTGTCACTACACCCAAAGGTATCTGCTGCTTTAAGCGCATAACCATCTACACTGGAACGCTCAAAGGAAGGAACATACTCTGTGGCGCAAATATCTTGCGCAAGAACGCGGCCACGAGCTTGTAAAAGATCCACCCAATCTGGCTCTCGTTCTGCCAAAAATGTTGCAGAAAAATGTTCTTGAATACTAAAAAGAGCTTCTTCCAAGGATTGTAAAGTAAACATACGTACCCCGCATTAACAGCCCGTTGAAAAAGTCTGTTTCATAAAAAGTTTCTGGTAAAATATCATTTTTATAATTTTTCCGCAGGCTGTTATTTAATAAGACCATCCACCGCCATTGAGCATAAATATTTTCACACTAAATGCAAGATTTTTACTTATAATTACATTTTGCACCTTTATCCCTTTATATATACAGCAGGCGAAGGCTATTTAATGATTGAAAAAATATTTCATTACATATACTCTTTTTTTCCTACTCAAGATTATTTTAAAAGGAAATCCCCATGTTTAACCATGATGCTATTGATATGAACACCATTCCCCCTTTGCAATGCGATAGCATAGAAAACGTGACATTACTACCTATGGTAGGTGATATTACAGGCGATGTAAGCACCTATGCCTTAGGAGCCTATACACACAAAGATGCATTAGCGCATGCGCAAAGAATGATTGATAAAGACAAAATTTTTTATACCCTCCCTCACATAAAACCTTGGAAATTTTCTGAAGAGGAAGTCATCTACGGGGGAATTTTCTTTATGCACTGGGGGCATTTTCTTTTAGAAAACTTACAAAGACTATGGTATGCACAAAAAAGCCAACTTCCCATTGTCTGGGTAGGTATCAATGGCTATGGCCACACCCCTTCACAATTTAAAACATGGCAAAGTGATATTTTCCAAGCTTTAGGTATACACAACACGCATATCTTTTTAAAAGAACCCACACAATTTGCTAAGGTACATTTTCCTGAGCCAGGCTCTGGTATCAACACACATATACACCCAGAGCATGCTAAGTTTTTAGGATTTTATGAAGCTGCGCCCGTACAAGGAAAATATGTTTATGTTTCCCGCTCAAAAATACGAGGTTGTGCCAATGAAGTGCAGCTAGAAAACGTCCTTAAAAAACGTGGTTGGCACATTATTCATCCAGAAACGCTTTCGGTTACGCAACAGCTTAAAGCCATAAGCACAGCAAAAGTATGTCTTATGATTGGCGGTTCGGCACAACACAGCCTGCTATTAACAAAAAACCTACAAACACGTTTTATTATTATACCCAGAGAGCACACAGAAACATTTAACATTATAGCTAATTATGCATCAGATGATTACTATTTGTTTCATTTAGAAAAACAAGTGCTTTATTCTGCCCATGCAGATGAAGCCAACGATTTATTTACTTTAGACCTAGAAAGCCTTCAACAAACTTTGGAAAAAACACAAGATTTCACAAAAGACTTAAACAATTTCCCTCAGCTCTTTACCAAGCCAGAAAAACTTTTGCGACAACATATTACTGTACCAAGCACATACTACACCACTGCCAGCCCCTCAAATAAAGCGCGTACTCTTTTTTATACTGCATATTTTTTCTATCAGCAGAAAAAATACCGCTCTGCATATAAGATTTTTCTCTATTTAGAAAAAAAAGAACTTCTAGAAGATTTCATGTATTTGGATTTTTTTATGGCTGTACAGCAATACCATTTGCAAAACGGCATGGTTATTTCGACACCTCTAAAAAAATATCATCATCACGTGCAGCTTCTTTGTAATAAAATGCAAAAGGCACCCCAAGAGACACGTTTTTATAAAAAGCTTACAGATATTTACCTTATGGCAGGAGATTTTAAAGCCGCTTTAAAATTACAAAGCGAGCTTATGCAACGTAATCCTCACTGGAGCAAGCCTGTATCACAAATAGCCTATATACACAGCATTCAAGGTAATATAGAAAAAGCCATTCACTACGCCAAAAAAGCTGTTGAAATAGAACCACATATGTTAAAGCGCAAGTCAGAACTTGTACGCTATTTGATGAAAAATAAAGATTATACTGCTTGCAAAAAATTGCTGGCACAAACCTTACTTCATACCCCCTCTTGGCATGAAGCCCATATACACCTTGCCCATGTACATCACGCCTTAGGCGATTTTGATAAGGCCTATGCTTGCATACAAAAAGCTGTGACCATGGCCCCACAAAATTTTGAAGCCCAAGAACAATTAGCAGGCTATTTAAATCAACAAGGTAAGCATGATGCAGCCATTGAAACCTTGGCTAAAGCTCTACGGCAAAACCCTCGGCACGCAGAGCGCCATGCACAAAGTGCGCGTATTTTCGCGCATATGGGTAATTTTGATAAAGCCGTTGAACATGCCACTAAAGCTGTCGAATTAGAACCGCGCAATTTCGTTTGTAAAACACATTTAGCGACATATTTACAGCAAAACAAACAATACCATCTGGCCATGGAGGTCATGACCGAGGCCATGCACATAAACCCTTTTTGGAGTGAACCACATGCACAATGTGCCGCTATGTATGACGCACAAGGGAATTTAGATAAGGCCATAGATTGCGCAAGAAAAGCAGTTTCCGTAGAACCTTTTGATGTTTTACGCAAAAAAGAATTATACAATCTTAGGGCAAAAAACTTTTTACAACTACCGCAAGAACAAAGAGCATTACTTCCTTCAAAATACAGCACAACATGGGCACGTATTCAATCCTACATAGATATATTTTATGCTAAGACTTACCTTGAAATAGGTGTAGAAAATGGACATACCTTCCTTAATGTAGATGTCCCCTTTAAAATGGGAGTAGACCCCAATTTCTTATTTGATACAACCAAGCATGCCACTGAGACTACGCACCTTTATCACGAAGAATCTGATATTTTTTTTGAAAAACTTCCACAACGTATTACGGCATGGCAACACATTTATCACAATAGCCCATTTAAATTTGATATCATCTTTATTGACGGCCTGCATACCTTTAAACAAACACTACGAGATTTTGAAAATTCACTGGCCTATGCTCACGAAAATACCCTTTGGATTATTGATGATACCATACCCAGTCATCATTTTTCTGCCATGGATTCTCAAGAGAAAAGTATATTATGGAAATCTCATGCAGGGCTTTCCGAAAGCACAGATTGGCATGGCGATGTTTTCAAAGCCATTTTTGCCATCCATGATAATTACCCTGAATTTTCGTACTGCACTCAAACAGACAACGGCAACCCACAAACTCTTCTTTGGCGAACAAAAAAGCCTGTGCAACGTGAAAAGATTTTTGCTTCAGAATATGCCATTTCTCAATTACGCTATGAAGATTTTATAGAAAATGCGTGGCTTATGTACCCCGTTGATGATGCACAAGTATTAGAAAAAATATTTACCCCCATTACCCCCCTGCATTACAAAACAGGTGAAGAATACAAAAAAGTTATTAAACCTCTGGTCTCAGACAATGAACGTATCTATAAAAAACGCAATGAGGAATTGCAAAAAATCATTGCAGAGCTGCATGAAAGCCAAAAAATAGCCGATGAAGGTCTAGAGGAAATTAAAAAAGACGTGTTAAAGCTCACAGAAATGAATAAAAGCTTACTTGCCGAGAATAAGGGATTAAAAAGACAGTAATTATTTTTTATTGAGGGGAAAAGGGGAACTTTTGCCAAAGCCCAAAAGTTCTCCTTTCCCCTCAAAACGCTTTAATTATTCAAGATGTCTGCACCATTCATTGTGCAAAACGCTTTACTTATTGAAAGAGTGTTAGTATTTCTTATACTTCTGCTAATCCTTTATGGGCTTACCCTCGGCATCATACTTTTTCACTTCGGTAACATTTCCTTGAGAGTCATACGCAAAAGCAGCACTGGCACAACCAAAAGAGCTCATAATAGGCTTGCCATGTGTATCTACAAAAGCCACGTGAATCTTATTGCCTCGAGCATCATATTCCATAATCATTTTAGCAAATTTACGTGTGCTCAGGGTAGGTTGCCCCTCAAGGCCATACACGGCCATTTCTACAGCATTTTCTTTGTCATCATATTTTACAGAGATTTTAGCAAAGCCATCCACCAAAAGGCCTTTTCCGTCTAGCCCCACATAGGATTGCTCAATAATATTGCCTTTAGAGTCATATTTTGTTTGAATTTTTGCAAAACCGCTATGATTCAAAATAGCTTTACCATCAATATCAAAATACGCCTCTTCTGTAACTCTATTTTGCGCATCGTATTGCTTTCTTCTTGTAGCATAGCCCTTAGCAATTAAAACGGGCTCTCCCTTAAGGTTAAAATACGATTCTTCAATTTCATTGCCACTATCATCAAATTTGTATTTTATCTTAGCAAAACCGGCAGCGTTTAAAAAAAGATTGTACTTGGCATCTAAGAAATGCATCTCTACGGCATGTCCCCGTGAATCTAGTACAGCTTTTATAATAGCATACACCTTTTCGTCCGCCCCTATGAGCTGCATTTCAGATATTTTCCCTTCTGGGGTATATTTTACTACTATTTTTGCATAGCCTTCTGCTTGCTTTACTAGATTTCCTGCAATGTCTAGGAAGCGAACACTTTCTATCAAACCTTCTTTTGTATAATCAAACACAATGCTACTTGTGCCATTTTTAATATACATGGGCTTGCCATCAGCATTCATAAACGTTTTTTTAACAATGGCATTATGCGCATTTCTTTCAAAAAGATACCCATACACACCATTGGCATCACTGGTAACATCGCCTTCCCACACGGAAGACATAAAAGAAACTTTTGTTGCAAAGCCAGCGGCATCATATTCATATAAAAAGCGTATAATAGCACTTTTCTTTTCTGCTACATCGCGATCTTTTCTCTTATTTATTAAATTTGCCATATTTGCAGGCATAGCCAAGGGCGAATTATTATCTATTGCTCTGGAAGGTTTAAAATCTATGGCCTTTCTATCTTGCGTCCACACGAAATAAAGTATTTCTTCGCCATGCTCATTGAAATACCGCACTGTTTTGGGCCGTTCATTAGAGTCATAATCACTAAAAAGAGCCTTACTGGGTCTTTCGTCCCAATAATCAGCATGTTTTTGCAGCTTTCCATCACCATTTAATGCCGCCCACTCTTGAAGTTTGCCCCCAACATAAACAAAGCGATAAAAATGCTCTCTTTTGTCGGCCGTGGTTTTGTCTAAGGGAAAAATACCCTCAGGAACTCCGAACCTTTCAACATAGTCTGTATAATAATAAACTTTTTCGCGATAGTTGGCATCATAATACCAAAAACCTAAAGCCATACAAAAACACACAACAGCGCTATTCATCAAGGCACGCCGACGCGCACGTATATGATGGCGCCGCTTAAGGCTGTCATACCGTATGCCAAGCAATACAGCTAAGATTTTAAGCAAAGCATTGTTGGCAGCAGTATCAAGGCCAAAACGACGCAACACTGGACGTATTGACGATGTTGCATTGGCATTTTCGTGTACAGATATACCAAGAGGTTTATCTTCAAGGTTATTTAAAGCAGGCGGGTAGCATTGCACAGAAGAATCATCACTTTCAGGGTTTCCTTCGACGATCAAAGGAATAATGCGATGCCCCCTACCCATTCTTTGAAATTCTTCAATTTCTTCATTAACCTCGTGTTTTCCAGCTTCATCGGGTTGTGCGCTATAAGGGGAACAAATAACAATTAAAAACTTCGATTGCTGTAACTCTTGCTTAACAGTACAGTTTAACCCTTCTTGAGAAGCCGAGTCTGCACTATTTCGAAAAACAGGGCGGACAAATTTAGGAATGTCATTTTGAGAGTTCTCCTGACGCAAGGCCGTAGGTAAACGATAATTTTCTATCTTTTTTTGTACCCACTCTCCCCATTCTTTATCTTTTCGCGAGTAGCTAATAAAAGCATAATAGCGATAATTATTATTTTCAGCACTAGGCTTTGTTTCTGGCATAAATGACTCCTAATTAATATTATTCACAAACTTTTTGCGTATCCTATGAAAAAAATTGTTCTACTGTCAAGAAAAGTACTACTGCTATTTTTGCACGCAGCATACGAAGTTTACCTCGACAAAGCGTACATTTAAGACTACTCTAATCATTACTAAATTATAATTTTTTACTATACTTAAACACATAACTTTGTAAAAACGCATTAAATACCTATGCATATTCTCATAACTGGAGCCACCGGCTTTTTAGGCCAAAAAATCGTAAAGCATCTGGCAGCCTTAGGACATACAGTACATATCTTAGGTCGAGACACAGAGCAGTTACGGCATATGGCACAGCAATTTTCAGTGGCATATACCACCTATGATATTACCAAAGACAGTCCCCATCATATCATTTTACCCCATACCATTGATAGAGTATTGCATCTGGCTTGGGGGAGGCTTAATCAATATAATGATATACTACATAGCACCATTTACCCAAGCAAACATCTAAAATTTCTTAATATTCTTCGAGATAAAGGAATAAAAGATTTTACTATTCTGGGTACATCCTTAGAATATGGCCTACAAGAAGGCGAACTTTCTGAAAACATGCATTGCACTCCTGTTACTGAGTACGGCAAAGGAAAACTTGCCTTATATCAAAATTTTTCTAAAATATGTTCTCACGAAAAACTTTGTTTACGTTGGCTGCGCCCTTTTTATATGTATGCTGATGACCAAGCAGAAAAAACACTTTGGGGACAATTATTACAAGCACATAACACACAAGCCAAAGAATTTAACATGTCTCAGGGGGATCAACTGCGTGACTACTTGCATGCAGATACGGTGGCACACATGATAACACAGGTGAGCTTACAAAATGACGTACAAGGGATTATGAATATTGGCAGTGGCCAAGGAATACCGGTGATAGCACTTGTGCGAAAATTTATGCAAGAACATCATGCCACATTCACATTACGGCGCGGTTTTTACCCATACCCGACGTATGAACCTTTTGCCTTTTGGGCCAATGTAGAAAAACTGAATTCTTTATCAATCTAGTAATTTTTTAATGGCATAGTAACTTATCACATCTTGTTACACTATGTAAAAGATGTGAAAATATATAATAGAATAAATATAACTTTTAAAACTGTCTGTTAAACTAAGTACTGTTTACAAAAAAACTTTTACATAAATTACTACAGGTATATTATGGACGATAGAAAAGATTTTCAAAACACAGTGGCAGATGAAATTTTGCAAATGGAAAGCAACGAGGCTTTGCAGCACGCAACAAAGAAATGGTTTGAAATAAGCACAAGCGCAAACTATTCTTATCACTTCTCTTGGATGGGATTACCCATTATTCAATTTCCTCAAGATATCATTGCCATGCAAGAACTTATTTGGGAAATTAAGCCTGACTGCATTATAGAAACAGGTGTTGCCCGCGGGGGGTCGCTCATTTTTTATGCCGGCATGATGAAAATGATGGATATAGCAGGCAAAGTTATCGGCGTCGATATTGACATTCGCCCGCATAATCGCGAGAGCATAGAAAATCACCCTTTAGCTCAATATATTGACCTTGTACAGGGCTCATCCATCGATGAAGCTACAGTGGTGCAGGTTAAAAAACTTGCCCAAAATGCACAAAAAGTTCTTGTTGTGCTTGACTCTATGCATTCTCACTCTCATGTTCTACGCGAACTTGAATTATACACCCCCTTTGTGACAAAAGGCTCTTATTGTGTGGTTTTTGACACAGTCATTGAAGATATGCCTCAAGGATATTACAAAGATAGACCATGGGATGTAGGAAACAACGCTAAAACAGCTGTATGGGAATTTTTAAAATCTAACGATAGGTTTGAAATAAACCATTCTATCCACAACAAACTACAAATAACCGTTGCTCCCGATGGTTACTTAAAATGTATTAAGGATTAGTATGCAAACAGTTATTCTTTGCGGTGGTCTAGGTACACGTTTGCGTGAAGAGACAGAATTTCGTCCAAAACCCATGGTACCCATAGGCGACTACCCTATTTTATGGCATATCATGAAAATTTATGCGCACTATGGGCATAAAAACTTTGTACTGGCTTTAGGGTATAAGGGCGAAATGATTAAAGACTATTTTGTCAATTATGAATGGATGAATAATGATATTAGCCTTGAATTAGGCAAACCAGAAAGTTTAACCGTACACAATTGCCATCCAGAGGCAGGCTATAAGGTAACTCTTGCCAATACAGGAGCACACAATCTTAAAGGAAGCCGATTAAAGCAAATAGAAAAATATATCACAGATGATACATTTATGATGACATACGGAGATGGCGTAGCAAATATTGATATTAATGCTCTTATTGATTTTCACTATAGTCATGGAAAAATTGCCACTTTAACCGGCATAAGCCCTGTATCACAATTTGGGGAACTTAAAGTTCAAGGAGACAATGTAACTTCCTTCCAGGAAAAACCCAAACATGGGCAGAATGCCTTTGTAAGCGGTGGTTTTTTTGTTTTTAATCGTAAAATATTTGATTATCTTTCCACCGATGAGCATTGCGACCTAGAATATGGTGCCATTGAAAGCCTTGCCAAAGAAGGACAGCTTATGATGTATCGTCACAACAATTTCTGGGCTTGCATGGATACGATTCGCGATACAGAGCGTTTAAATAAGCTTTGGCACAGTGGCCAAGCCCAATGGAAAATATGGTAGTGACCTATGGAAAGGCTTAAAGATTTTTATACGGGCAAAAAAGTTTTCCTCACAGGGGGCACAGGCTTTAAAGGCTCTTGGTTATGTTTACTTTTACACGAACTTAAAGCAACAGTGTATGATTACTCTATGGCACCGCCCAGCGAGCCTTCTCTATGGCAATTAGCCGACGTTGCCAAAGTATGCACGCATATACGTGCAAATATTTTAGATAAGGACAATTTAAAAAAGCACATTCTAAAAATTCAGCCTGATATTTGTATTCACCTTGCTGCCCAATCATTGGTGCGCCCTTCCTATAGCGAGCCTTATGAAACATTAGAAGCCAATATCATGGGCACTGCTTCTGTGCTAGAAGCTGTACGCACTTGCCCTTCCATAAAGTCTACCCTCTGTGTAACTAGCGATAAAGCCTATGAAAATATCGGTAAGCCCCATCCTTATAAGGAACAAGATAGAATGGGCGGCGATGACCCCTACTCTGCCAGTAAAGGTGCTGCCGAGTTAATAATCCACGCCTATCGACACAGTTTTTTTGACATCTCTAAGCAAGGTATTGCTTCTGTGCGTGCGGGCAATGTTATAGGGGGCGGCGACTTTGCCACGGATAGACTTATTCCTGACATGGCAAAATCTTTTAAAGATAATGTGTTGGTAAATATTCGATACCCTCAGGCCACACGACCTTGGCAACATGTTTTGGATCCTCTTTATGGCTATTTGCTCTTAGCCAAAGAATTATACTATGCCCCGCAAAAATACAGTGAAGGGTGGAACTTTGGCCCTTTGCATAATGAAGCACACACAGTGAAAGAAGTTGTACAAAATTTTTCTTGCCTATGGGACAACACATCTTCAGACATGCAGCGCTTTACCATAAGCGAAGAAAAGCACCCTCATGAGGCGGCATTTCTAGGTCTTGATTGCCACAAAGCCCACACGAGATTACAATGGGTTCCGCGGCTTAATTTTATGCAAAGTCTAGCATGGACAGCACAGTGGTATAAAGCGTGGAGTCAAGACTCTGCAAAAACTAAAGATATGTGTACAAAGCATATTACAGATTTTTTATGGAAAAAATATGAACTTTCATAGCACCCCTCTTGCTGGGCTTTTTGTCATTGAAGCGAAGGCGCATCAAGATCATCGTGGTTCATTTACAAGGCTTTTTTGCGCCAAAGAATTTGAAAATGCCAGCTTAAACCTGCCCCTAGCCCAGATGAATACTTCTGTCACTATACAAAAAGGGGCCGTGCGGGGCATGCACTATCAAAAGCCCCCTTTTGCAGAAATTAAGTTAGTCCGCTGTCTACAGGGGGCTTGCTACGATGTAGCTATTGATTTGCGCGCAGGTTCTCCCACATTTTTACACTATTTTGCAGTGGAACTTACAGCGCAAAATGGCAAAGCACTGTACATACCACAAGGCTTTGCCCACGGTTTTCAAAGTTTAGAAAAAAACACGCAACTTCTGTATATGCATTCAGAATACTACACCAAGCAAGCCGAAGGCGCTGTGCATCATAAAGATCCTTTACTAAATATAACATGGCCTCTAGCGGTGCAAGATCTTTCAGAGCGCGACAAAAATCATCCCTTTTTAACACAAAACTTTACAGGAATAGCCTTATGAAATGCCGCCACTGTAAGCAAGAGTTAACATATATTTTTGCCAATTTATGGCATCAGCCTGCATCAAATTCTTTTCTTACAAAAGAACAGCTTAAAGAGCCTGAGTCGTATTTTCCACTAATGCTTTATGTCTGCGAAAAATGTTTTTTAGTTCAAGTAGATGAATATAAAAATTGCGAAGAAATTTTTAATCAAGATTATGTATATTTTTCTTCCATGTCATCATCTTGGCTTGCCCATGCAAAAAAATATGTGGAAATGATGTGTGCTCGCTTTTCTTTAAATGAGCACACACAAGTTATTGAAATAGCATCTAACGATGGATATTTATTACAGTACTTCAAAGAACAACACATACCGTGCTTTGGCATAGAGCCAAGCGAAAATACAGCACAAGTAGCTAAAGCTAAGGGTATTAACAGTATACAAGATTTTTTTGGCTTAGCATTGGCAAAAAAACTTGCCGCCCAAAACAACCATGCTCATATTATTTTGGGTAATAATGTTCTTGCTCATGTTCCTGACATTAACGACTTTGTGCAAGGCGTTGCCTATTTGCTTGAAGAACATGGTGTCGCAACCTTTGAATTTCCACACCTAGCAAAACTTATAGAAGAAAATCAATTTGATACCATTTATCAAGAGCATTATTCCTACCTTTCTTTATACAGCGTGCAGAAAATTTTTGAAAAAGCTCAAATGCGCATTTTTGATGTGGAAAAACTTTCTACGCATGGCGGTTCCTTACGCATATTTGCATGCCATGCCAACAGCAAGGTTCACGTCTCCACACCTCATGTACTGAAGGTATTGGCTGAAGAAAAAAACTTTGGTCTCTTGAATGTTCAGAGCTATCTTTCTTTTCAAACACAAATTGAAAAAACAAAGAATGCCTTATTACAATTTTTACTGGAACAAAAAGCCCAAGGCAAAAAAATAGCGGCTTATGGAGCAGCCGCCAAAGGAAATACTTTTCTTAACCTGTGTGGCATAAAACCTGATTTAGTATCATTCTGCGTCGATAAAGCACAAAGTAAACAAAATAGATATATGCCCGGCTCACACATTCCTGTATACGCACCTGAAAAAATAGCTGAAGAAAGGCCAGACTTTATCTTAATTCTCCCTTGGAATATTAAAGAAGAAATTATGCAAAACCTCAGCTATATACAACAATGGGGCGGAAAATTTGTTACTGCCATTCCGCATATGCAAATATACAATTAGGTAAACACCGATTCATTCGCTCCTTGAGGGGGCAATACACGCGTTTTAAAGGAGAGGCTGATAGATTATTTTTTTACTTATTAAATGAAATTCGTAAATTATTATCTCTAATAGCACCTTGCAACTCTCTTAACAGATAAGTAAAAGCTTTATCATTCACCGCCCAGCGATTAAAGAGTATTTTTACTACTTTTGCAAGATACTCTTGTCTACTTGGGGCACCATCGGCCACAGATTGCGCTATCTGAAACTGTGCATAGGCAATACCAAGTGGAATAAGCTCAGGCTCGTGGATCTTAGCATCATAGCTAGTGCTATATTGCGCTTGTAAAACCCTTTCCCATTTTTCAAATAAAGAAGGTTCATTTCTTGGTGGGTCTATGCGAAAAAAGGTTGCCGAAGACGAAAAGTGCATTTGCCCTTGAGCAGCAACTTGAGAAAGCACAGCGTGATCTAGGCCATTAAATTTAAACTCTTTGCATATTTTATGAGCCTGAGCAAAAATATCTTTTTTATACAAACCATAATATAATGTACAATTGCCAAGATGCTCAATGGTGGCAAGCACTCGTGTATACGCGTCTTTATGTTGTAAAAAATATCTAAAATCATATTCATAGATATATTTAAAAGCATACTCATGTGAAAGATGCACAGCATTTGTATACGCAGCCACACAATCTTTTGTGTCTAATAATGTTCTAAGCTCACTGACATAATTTCGTGAAAGTAAATCATGTCCGCCCATAATCATAAAATATTCATTATCCGCCAGATTTAAACAATTCTGAAAATTATCCTCTACTTTTTGTACTTCATCATAGCGAAAATATTTAATATGCTTATATTTTTCTGCATACTCACGGCATATTTCTGACGTACCGTCAGTGGAAGCATTGTCTGAAATAACTATTTGCTCAGCATCTTGCTGCACAACGCTATGAAGTGTATTCTCTATAAATTTTATTTCATTATACACTGGAATGCCAATGGACACTTTTTTTGCCACACTCATGTTTCCACCCTGTGATACCTAGTATTTATTTCGAAATTTTATATTTATTAAAGGAGTTAAAATGTATTGTATACCAAATCAACATACCATAATGCATAGCACTGCACAATGAATTTTTTAACAGGCTATTAAGCAGAGCTGAAGAGCTCTTGTCTACTGTGCAAGCTTCTGATAGAAGGGGGAATACACTGAAGGAGAGCAGTATGACATTAAGCTTTTTTGATATTATTCTTGCCGTTATCTTTGCTTATTTTTCTATTTCGGGTTTAATTCGTGGTTTTTGCAAAGAA
>CAYJAD010000063.1:0-13315 GCA_964368075.1 uncultured Desulfovibrionaceae bacterium
CTCCTTTTGTAACAAGCAAAGCACCAAGCTCACATAAACAAGGAGTGCTTTCAAGATAATCATTTGACCATAATAGTATCATGAATACATTTTGGTGTATATTATCAAATAAGTAGTTAAAAATATCTTGCCCAAGAGGGATTTTATGGCGAGGGTGCGTAGTATAAACTAATTGTCTATCTTTTACCCCTAGCCCAGTAAGAAACGCCTGTATAGCGTCTCCATATGTCCTATCTCTTGAACAGTGGCTTAAGAAAATTAACGGTGGTGCATGTAAATTTTGCTGAACTCCCATAGCCACTTCCTTAGGAAAAAATTGGCTATCTTCTCCGCTTTTATTTATGTCATCAGCAATTTCTTTAAATTTTTTTATTTTTTCATAACTTGAAATTAGCGTATCGCTCAAAAGATCAAAAGGGTTATTTCTACTACTAGAGATTGTAGTAAAATTTAATTCATACCAGTTATAAATAATATTCACAGCGTAAATTGTTTTTTCTAAGTCTTTATCTGTAATTGCAATTTTCAATTGATTGAAGTAGTTAATCAATTCATCATTGTAGTTTTTGTAAACTCCGTCGTAATGGAATTCAATATGTTTGAAAATATTCATAACACCCTCTACATTAATTTATATCATTTTTTTCAGCAACTTACTAACATAACACATTATTAAATCATTCAAACCTTCCCTTTACTTCCCTCAATTGCTCCACCAGCTCCATCTTCTTCCTTGGCTGCTTTTCCGCTCGAGCTTTTTTCTCAAGGCGAGCTATTTCTTTTTCAAGTTTAGCACGCTCTGCGTTATGGGCAATTTGCTCTTCAAGGCTTAGGTTCTCATTTTCTTCAAGGCTAAAGGCACCTACTTGTTGCACAATATTTTCCCATATAACGTCAAAGTCTAAGCCTTGCAGCTCTATATTGAGAGTATCCACCTCCTGCCACACACTTTCAAAAAATGCTGTATGGTATAAGGCCACGCAGCCTTTACCTTCATGTTCTAAAAGAAAAAGCACTTTGTGCGGTAGTAGCTTAGCGAGGGACTGTAGAGACTTCTTATCATATTGTGCTTGCTTTAAAGCTATATGTATCACAAAAAAGCCGCTTACATGCTCTCCCTTAGGGATACTTATGGTAAGGGGGGTAACCTCGTTTATGATGGTAAGCCTAGCAAAGCTAGCGTCAAAGTCCTTACGCTTGGCATGACTGAAGTCAAACTGCTCAAAAATATCTTTTTTATGCAGTATTTTCTTACATTCTGTGTTTTTAAGTAAGCCTAGCATGCTATTTCACCACCAAGAAACATACCAGTTCAAAATCATCGAGCCCTTGAACTGTATCATGCACAAAGCTTATGTTTGCCCCTGTTAGAAAGCTTTGGGTAGCACTTTGTTCTTTTACATCTATAATGGATGCTATGGCCTTACCAAGAAGCTGTGATAAAGCTGACATATCTCGTCCGTCTTTAGTGGCTTCATTAAAGGCTATACAATATTCAGCTATGGCTTCTTTTTGTCCTTTACAAAGAGAACGCAAGGCATTGAGAATATCCTTAGGGGAAAGGTGATTATAAAAGACTTCACCATCTTCAGCCATGTACACCATGTAAAAGGGATGAAGTCGATTTTTATTCTGAATATTTATGTTTTCTGTACGATTTTTTAAGATAAATACAATGCCGCTAGGCGCTTTCTCATTATTACCGACTACGGCATGAAGACCAAGGGGAACTTGGTCAAGGTGCGGATTGTTTTTCACATACTCCAAAAGGTCAAGGCGAAACTCATTGAGCCCCAAGTCCATGATGGATATGCCTTGCGACATGTCTTCTATGTCTACCACTTCTTCTTGTAAGCGTTTGAGCTGTTCTTTACGATACTCCAGTTCAATCTTTTCTCCATCGCTGAGAAGGTTATCATCTCCGGTGGCTGCCATGTCCACAATTTTCATGCGCGATTCCACGCGCGCTTTGAGATTGATATAGGAGTCAAGGCTAATATCAGGCCAAAAGTTTACCAATTGAATATACTCATTACGACTACCAATGCGGTCTATACGTCCAAAACGCTGAATAATGCGCACAGGGTTCCAGTGAATATCGTAATTGATGAGGTAATCGCAATCTTGGAGGTTTTGCCCTTCGGATATGCAGTCTGTGGCAATGAGAATATCTAGCTCATTCTGCGGTGAAAAAATGTTGGTATTTGCCCCTTTAGAGATAGGCGAAAAATGTGTGAGTACCGTGTTAAGGTCACCTTTGAACTTATGAACCGTAATTCTACCTTCAATGGAGCCACTTATCATGGCAGTATGCAAGGAAAAACGATCTTTTACACAGGCGCCTACATGCTCAAAAAGATAACTGGCAGTATCGGCAAAAGCTGTAAAAATAATAATCTTTTTATTGCCCTTACCGTCATGGGTATTGATAGGATTTTCAATCTTATGACAAATATGCTGTAAAAGGCTTTGTAGCTTAACATCGTGCTCAGGGCTTATGGCATTGATGTTTTCTGTTATTTCGTCAAGCACTTCAAGGTCTTTTTTCAAACTTTCACCCCAAGATATATAGTCCATATCTTCAAGGGGGATTTTGATTTTTTTACCTGTGGTGTACAGTTCTTCAAAGCCCTGTTCATCTTCATCAAATTCACTGCTTTGAGGAATCAAGCCCTGCAATACTACAGGAGTAGCAGATATTGAAGAGTATTCTTCAATCATGCGTACAGTATCATCTATCTGTGACTTGATACGGTTTAAGGTCAGCTTAAAAGCATGGATAGAGCTTTCCATACGTTTCATCAAGTTTATGGCAGTAAGTCGACGTATACCATTTTCTCTATTTGCCTGTGTAAAGCCTACATTAACTTTATTATCGCTATATTTTTCTGCGTATTCTTGCGCTTTGCTGTCTAAAATGAACTGCGTAGGCGTGTATATGGAAAGGGAAAGGCGCATAAGGCTTTCAAAAATATCATTATACGTTGTAGCGCCTTGTAAATTGGTAAGACTTGGGCTTATGGTTATGGGTTTTAAACGCGATGGGAATGTACCAATAGCGGTTGTGTCATAGTACTTCTCTATATGCTTGCGTGAACGGGCAATGGTGACGGAATCGAGCACTTCAAAGAAGTCAAAATCAAGCATCTTCAAGAGCGCGGCTGTGGTACGTTCAGAATGGACAAGCTTACTCCATTGATTGAATACCGCCTGAGCATTACGGAAAATATCGTTTATAGAGCCTTTGGTCTGTAACTTGCTATCAATGAGGGCTACGTCTCCCTCATAAGCCAATTGTAATTGGTTACGTAGGTCAGTGAAGCGTGTATTTACCGGCGTCGCCGATAGCATAAGTACCTTTGTCTTTACGCCACTACGGATAATGCCTTGTAATAACTTAAAATACCTATTTGCCTTAGCCCCTTCTTCGAGGTCAAGCTTAGCACCAGTACGGAAATTGTGTGATTCATCTATGACTACAAGGTCATAGTTACCCCAATTTATCAAACCTAAATCTATACCATTGGACATGCCATGAGAGCGATTGAGGTCGGTATGGTACAGCACGTCATAGCGTAATCTGTCAGCATATATGGGGTTATTCGTATAATTAGCCTTATACATAGTCCAGTTGTTACTGAGCTTTTTAGGGCATAGCACGAGGACACTTCTATTCCTGTTTTCGTAATATTTTACAACGGATAAAGCAGTAAATGTTTTCCCAAGGCCAACACTGTCCGCAAGTATGCAGCCATTGTATTTTTCTAGTTTACTGATAATAGCAAGAGCGGCGTCTTTTTGAAAATTGTAGAGCAAGTTCCAGACTTTGCTCTCCTTAAAGCCTGTGGCTTCATTGGGCAAAATGTCTTCAGAAATATCTTCTAAAAATTCGTTGAAAATATTGTATAATGTAATGAAATAAATAAATTCCGGGGAATTCTCTTGGAAGGCGGCTGTAATGCTTTCAATGACTTCTTCAGTCACATCTTGAAGTTTGTTCTTATCCTTCCAGAGTGTATCAAAATTTTGCAAGAACACTTTTGAAAAAGGGGCAGAAAGCTTGAGAATAGCAGGAATAAGCGTAGCACCGCCGTCTGTTTGCTCTGCACCAAGGTCGGCAGCAGTAAAACCGTTGATGGGTTGATAGGTATAGCTATTTTCCGCGTCCACTACATTGATAAAGCCATTGATATGCGAATTGGTCACATTGGACTTAAAGGTAGCTTTTTTGAGTATCCAGTCGGCGCATTCTTTAGCAATGGCACGTTGGGTCATTTCATTGCGAAGCTTTAACTCAAATTCAGTACCATAAAGACTGCGTTCACGGTCAAGGCGCGGGATGTAAAATTCACGGTGAGTTTTGGTAGGCTTTTCTGTCGTAAAAGTGGGAGAGGTAAAAAGAAAACGTAACTCTTTTATGTTCTTAAGCTGCTTTTTTAGTTCATTAAAAGCATAGAGGGAAAAACATGCTGCCGCAATATCAATACGGCTTTGAGAGGTAATGGTCTTCTTTAAGTCTTCGCCCAAAGGCTGTGTGGTGGTGTTTAAAATTTCTTGTGACATATCTCCACCGTTTTCAAGAGTTTTTAGTGTGAAATATATATACTATTGCCTGTAAGCTGGTGTCAAGACAGGTAGTGGAAACAACAGTAGACTTTTTATCTTCTCCCAATACGGAAGAAGATAAAAAATTAAATTAACAACAAAATAATCAGGTTAAGTCGAAGAAAAATTATTATAATTTCTTAATTTATTTTATGTACTAAGATTATTGAATCTTCAGCTTCCTACGCAAATACGTTATGAAAGCTTCCCTCGTATATCCCACTTTAGAGCCCACACGGATTTTGTTTTGTGGACCTTTGCGTAATGCATCTTCGTTACTTAGTGTTTTTACAGAAATGAGCCCACCAGTAGCTTTTGCGGCTTCTGTTCTGGAAATGACAGGAGGTAAAGCATTTTCTATATTTTTGATAACGCTTTCAAAAAATGCTTTTCTTTCATAACCTCTACCAGTATCATGCTGTATTTTCATTTTTTTGCTCCTACATTTTTAATTTATGGGGTGTGCGACTGTGCGGCTGTGCGACTGCCAGCTGTACAGATACATAAAGAATATTGCGCATTATTTTGTAGCTCTCATATAATAGAGTTGGATATTTAGGGTGCAAGAATATGGGATAAATCTATATAAATAAAGAACATAAACAAAGTTCTCCTTGAGTTAATAATTAAAATAGGATGTTAATATGCAATTTAACATCCTATTTACTTATATGCATTCGCACATTCGCACATGCGCACAGCTTATTTTTAGTGGTTAAAAGTTAAGATCCACTTCTTTTAAAATGTGATCCGTTGCTTCATATGTACCGCTTTTTTCCTGATTATTATTTGATATCGCATCTTTCTGGTCAAGGTCATCAGCATACAAATTATCAATAATTATAAACATTCCACGAGATCGCGGTATTTTATTACCGTGATAATCTTGTTCTTTTATATTTCCTTTATTATCAAGCAGTAGTAAATGGATGCTGAGTAAATATTTTTTCAACTCATAAAGCTGCTCTTGCCTACAAAACCTTTCCCTTATGAGATATTGGTTTGAAATAAATATGCAAGTTTTTTTATTATGACAGCATTCATACACAGGTTTACCAGCATTGTTCGCACCACTTGATGCTTGATTTTTAGCATACATAGTAGTATAAAAGCCATGCTTAACGAACTGTAATACTTTATCTGCAATATTTCTTATTTCATACTGCACATCACTCCCGTTATTATTTACCCATTGCTCAAAACAAATCTGCGCAGCGTGTATTGCTGCTTTGGGCTTCCACGGTAAAAGGTGGAACAAAATGCAAAACTCACCCACTCCAGCTAAAAAAGCAAAATTTCTTGCAACACGTTCTGCTTGCGATGACAATTTTGGACCAAGCTGTATCATGAATTCAGTCATATAAAGATAAATTTTTTCTTCAACTTCTTTGCGATGCTTTTTAATAAGATTTACCACCTGTACTAAGGCCATACCTTTGAATATAGCACTATTTTTAACTAATTCATTGGCAAAGTCTGCAGGGTTCACTTGTTCTGGGACAACTGTGAACACTCCCTGTTTTTGACCTCCATCTGCTAATAAATTAATGCAACGTACTTCTTGCCCAGCCATGGAGTTTTTATTGTAACCTTGCTTGATTTTTTCAGAAATAGGCAGTTCTCCAGTAGATAAATATGTCATAAGCCATGTAGATATTTGTTTCGCAACGGCCGCTTTAGTTGCCCTTGCCTTACCTTGACCATTGGCAAGCATGTAAGTTGTATGATCTACTACATCTGGTGTACACTGGCCTATTTCATCCAGAAGCAGGCAATTGTCATTGTGCTCTTTGGCGATACTTTCTAGTGCATTATCGGTAGTGCGCCATGATTTCACCTCTCCGCCTGTCACAGAGCTTGCGACCTTAAGACATGTGGTTTTCCCTGAAGAAGAATTACCATAAATATGCAGTCCAAAGCCTTGATGATCTAAAAACTTTAGGAATGGCCCTGCTAATGAAGTCATAACCGCTATTTGCAATATAAAATTGTCCTCACATGGCTTAGCGATATGTTCTTGCCATCCCTCTAACGTTTCCTTTTGTTCAAAAGGAATTTTTAGTACAGGCATATGAGAATGAATAATGTCCCCATTTTCTTGTTTTCCAAAATCTAAGGGGAGAAATTTCATTGTGTTACCAGTCCAACCATTTTTATCAACAAGAAGTGCTCTCGCTTCGGGAGACACAGTGCGCAAGTATTTTAAAAACAGACTTTTTCTTTTAGAATCAGCATCATACCACACCCCTAAGTCAGATAAAATTGCTAAAGCTGGCTCCCCTGAGCCGTTGAGATCAGCATTTGAAATGGTACAATAGTGAGTTTTATTATCAGGATCGTGCACCTCCACATATTTAGACCATGAGGTGCTTGTATTATCACGAGCCAAAGCAATAACATTCACGTAAGATGCTATACGGATTTTATTAGTACGATCATCAGCACATGGATAGTAGTGTAATCCGTCTATATCAACTTCAAATCTACCTTCATCGTAACGTGCTGCATACTGTCTTTGATATAAGTCTAAGGGGCACTTAATTTTACAGTCTTTTTTGCAATAATTTTTTTTTCGGATTTCATCGCACGTTGCGGGTCCGTAGTTAGAAGCATGAAAAAATTTACTTTCAGCTTCTTGAGGTGAATATCGGGATATATCAAATCTACTTATTGCGTGGAAAAGTTCTCTTCCCATAGTACCTGCAAATGCTAATATTCTTGCAAGTAAAAACCAACGTTGCTCGTCAACTTCTGTGGGAGAGTTATAGAAAAATAGTATAAATTCACACCCTCCCACAATAGCGTTTCTGGATTGCTTTTTGTTTTTAACGAGTTGTTCTCTTCCTTGGATAAGCTTATGCTGAAGGAATAATTCTTCAAACTCGGGAACCAACATCAAGTATGTTTTTTCTGGCGCAGTCTCATGGGTTCTGTTAGACAACACAAGTTCTTCAAAATATTCAGCGCGATTATCTAAAATCTCATCATAAGTGATAGATACTTTATACTTACCATCTGCACGTTGTATGTTTGGCAAACGCATAAGTTGCCCTTTTCCCCCCTTAAAAAAATTATCATCGATATATGAGTTATCATCTTTGAGATAGGAGTTATTTAGCGCAAGTAACGTGTTTAACGCAGCAATATTTTGTCTACAACCGTTAAGCAACTCTTGTCTATACTCAAAACTGTAAAGAGGAAGGATGATATCTTTAACCATACCTTTGTATATCTCATGTAAATTTATATCTCCATGTTCACCACCAAAAAGTTTAGATGGAATAATCACATGAAACCCTTTACTACCACTAGCGAAGTAATTTAGGCTGTATGGGCTTACTCTATATTCTCTGTGAAGGTGTTCCACAAGAAGTATTAACGCCATGCGTGCACTTTCAATGTCCCCTTTTTTACCAATCACTCTTCCATCGTCATCTGTAACAGTCTGCGTAGCGTCAAAATCTAAAACTATATCAGCATAACGTATCGGTTGTGGTTTACCCTTTTCGTTCGATACCGGATGACTAAATTCAAAAACTGATGTAGCTGTGTATCCATCTCCTAAAGCTCGCATATACCCTTCTGGGGTTGCAAGATACATTTTCCAGGTTGTATCTCGATTGTTCGCTTTCGCTTGCTCTATATCTGCAAAGCCCGCATAAAAGCATTTTTTTCCGTTTCTTGAAATTTCATTATGTGTGGTGTCACTCATAATAGTGCTCCTTTTTGAAATATCACAGTCCCTGAGAACTAGGATAGTTTGGGCTGCTTAAGGTTATTACGCATAGTATATAGCAAAAAAATTCAAAAAAATAATTGTACAGGCCCCTTGAAGCATATATTGCAAATTGAAATGTGACAAATGAGTAAACAAAAAATAGGTATCCCTCATCTTAGTTTTGCGAAGAGTACCTATTTTTATTAAGTGTTTTTTGTAAAAACTTATGTCGGATAAACTGTGAGCTCTATCTTGTTAGGTTGTATAACTTTCATTGTAACAAAAGTATTCTTACTAATTTCCAATCCATGACGCTTTAAACGAGTATTGCTAATATGCAATCCATTTTTACTGAATTTCAATTCAGGCAATGCATGCTCTCCGTTATCAACATCAATTTGCCAATTAGGTTCATACACTTTCTTTTCTCGTTTCGAAAGCTCATAAAAAACAAATTCTAGATCTTTGCGACGATTGAAGGCTAGCATTTTCATAAACTCTTCACCGGAGGTTCCTATGTTGACCAATTTTTTAAATTCAGCCCATTGTGATTCAGTCCATTTCTTATACGATCCACACTCTTTCATTGTTTGGGGCATCACTAGGTTCTTGTCTACTGCATCGTCATTTAGGTGCGGCACTTGTGCAGCATTTCTCGTTACAGGATTTTCTAATTGTTGAGTACCAAGTTCTGTTTGATCTTGATATTCATTGTGTGATAAGCTTTCTGACACAGCGTGCTGTGAATTGGGTGTTACAACAGTTTGGGGCTGATGTTGACTGTTATCATTTTTTTCTGTTCCATATTGTGAAGTATGTGTGCTCATAAATTCTTCCTTTACGTAAAGATATATGTTTTTTGATACACTCGTAATTGTGTCAATTTTGTCATGAAAAATTAAGGCCATGCTTTTTAAAAAGTGCCACTATTTGTAAAATCTTGTTTCGATGTGTAAGAATTTTGAAATTAGTATACATTGATATGGCAAGCATATGAACGAGAAAGCCTTTGAAATTTGTTTCATTATATTTTGTTAAAGATTTATAAGAAGCAATGTGCTTCTTTTATTAATACATTATCCCGGAAGCTCTAAGCTTCCTAGAAAATGTACTTGTTAGTACCTTCTTAAAGGGAACCGCTGGTGCAGAGCATAATAATTAACGTCGTATATTGGTGTACCCCTTCGTCCAGGACGATCTGAACGAATTATCCTCCGATTTAAAACGCCGCAAGACTCAAGGTAATTACACGCATCATAAGCGATGTTCTTTTCTATAGACAGTTCGCGATACATCTCTCGCAATTTAAAATCTACGACAGTTCCACTTTCTTGGTTCAGCCAGTTAACAATCTTGTGCACGGCATCCTCTAATGATGTGTCTGCAGGAAAGAAGATGTCATGTACTTCTAGCATATGAGGAACAAGACTCATAATTAAGTTACAAGCTTGTCGCATATGCAAAGGTTGTATCGGAGTCTCGATAATTTCTTCAACACTTTGGTTAGAATCAAGGAAGTGAAAGAAGGCAGCGATTCTATTCGCTACTCCAGCCATCTTCCCAAGCCATGTACGCAGAGGATAGGTTTCCGTCCATCTCCTCATCATGCCTTCAAGCTCTCCTGAAAAGTATCGCCATTCCTTCGCCGCATCTTGAGACAGGTGAAGCGTATAGTAGTCACGATTTCCGTTAGTATCATACTTATATTGGAGCTCAAGCAATGCCTTGCATCTACTCTCCCACCATTCAGTAGACTCTTGAGAAATTGCGGCGGCGATGCCGACTTCCCTAAACCCTGCTAAGTCTGGGCAGAAAAAAAATAGGGTTCTTGGTATAAAACCTTCATCCCATAGATTTTTTTTTGCTGCTAGCTTTTGTAGTTTGGCGGGTTGCGTCAAAATACAAAGCCCTGCATGAGGACTGGCAATGTCAACAGATGGACGTGAGGCGCGCTCATATGCGGTACGTTCGTTAGAATATCCGCTGAGCAAGAGTTCCAAAAAGCCATGATCCATAGATATGGAGTCAAAGGCTACACCTTCCGCATCCATAACCATAAAAGCATTGCCTTCTTGGGTGTGCATAAACTTAGCTGCCGCCATACATGTAGCGTCTTGAAGAAAGAGGCGGCGTGGTTCAATGCTGGGTTCATTAAGAACTCTTTCTGCAACTATGAGTTCTTCTGTTAAGCTTTTTCTTCGAGGAGATTCAGAAGGGTGTTTTATTATTTCCTTCTGAAGCTTCTTAATAGAGGCTTTAGCAAGGTTTTTAAGTGCATTTTGCTCAATTTTACGTTTTTCAAGCAAAACGTTCTGTTGAGCAAGCTGCGTCTCTATAGCCCTTCTAAACCACTTCATGACTTGCGATTTGCGCGCTGAAGACTCTGCAAACGCTATAGTAAAGACACTCAACGGCTCTTGAAAAGCTCCACCCGTGACTGGATCTTCTATTTGAACTTTGACCTTATCATGCATAAGCGCAGAGCACATGCTTAGCACAATAGGTATCACAAGCGATAGGTCAACCTGGTAATGCCTACAAATATCCATAATAAAATGATAAATTATGGATGGCAATGTATTACTGTAATCGTTATTAGAATAACGCATAAATGAACTCCTTACAATAAAACGTATTCCAAAGGCTTTCTCTATTCAATTGTCAAAGCATATGGTATTGCTATGTGCTACATGCAAGGAGTTCTCAAAACTCCAGGGAAAAGGTTGTCGTGATCGTATCGTTGAATTTCCACTTTGGGTAAAATGGAAATTCAACGATACGATGTTAGATTGTTACAAAAAAGGTTAGAAACTAAACACTTGCCAAAAAATCATATCGCTTTGCATATGTGTTGTATGTCGCAAGCATGAGGCAAAATTTTGCGTTTAACGCCTGCATGAACATAGGTAAGATAGCGATAGGTTAAAAGGTAACATCATAAAACGCATAGCTACTTCGAGCCATAAGCGTTTTTTACTGCTTTAATGCCACCACGTAAGTATAAGGAATACCATGCTAAAAACGTTTGCTTTTCATAGATAGAATTACGACCATTTCGAACACAGGGTGGTCCATACCCCTGGCTATGTATGTTACTTAGTGTCCCAGCGGCGATAGCATTCCCAGTGAGACGAGGTACTTCTTTACGGGCAAAGATGGAGGGTAGGTCTTGTCTTAAAGCATCAATGCAGCGACAAATCATTTCATCTTGAGGATCAAGTAACTCTTGCGTGTTAAGTTTCTCCCTCTTGAGAGATCCCTGAATTAAAGACTGTTGCATATAGCTCTCCTACGCTGTGGCTTTCTAGGGATAAATATAAACCATTTCCTACAGCTGTAAAGCATAAAATGCTAATTTTATTAACTTTTTTCGACGAATAAGCGCACTAACTTAATCGTCGACTTTTCTTTTTCTAGGCCTTTACTTATAGTTATAGATAGTGTATCATTAGGTGAGGTGTGATAGGAAAATACATACCTATCCTATGCCAAATATTGGGATAAGTATGTACGCAAAATTGTCAAAGATGGGTGGGAACTTGTTGTGCATCTACAAAATACTGATGGATGTCAAGACGTTATTTGGCTAAGCCTACTTGACTGTTGTTATATAGTATTTAAATCACTAAAGGATAAAACATGCTAAACCAAAGAGACCCTGGGGCACTTTTCCTTGAAAGAAGAGACCGTTTCATGCAAAAGATATTCTTAGAACATGAATACAAAAAAAGACATTTTCTTGTGACGAAAAATATGTCAGATTATAATGATGTTATTATAAATCTTGAGAGGTTCATTGTTTATTCGATAGAAGATAACCCTTCTTGGTACAACGAACTGGAAGACAACATAAGAAACATAAAGTATAAAAACCAATACAATAAGCTATCGTTTGTAAACGAACACCACTCTAAATTAATACTAGAAGCAGAAATTGAAAGTCGAAAAAAATATGGGGTACCTTTTTATAATTTAATGATGCCTGAAGACATTGCCTTCAGACTACTAGATTCAGATAAACCCCTATATCCAATTTCTCCAGAGTATTTCGATATAGAAAGAATTGTAGACACCGCGTTTCTAAAAGCAATTCTGGGATTTTTCCATATTAAGGAAAAAAGGCATAATTTTTTTCCAGCAGAAAAGGATATCCTAAGAAAAGAATTTGAATCCCGACTGGACGGCAATAATCCTACAAGAGATCTTGCTTTACTATCAGCAATTATAAAATGCTCAAATGGTAAAGACCTAAATAAGAGTGATAAAGATGCTTTATTGGAGAAAATGGACTCGTATATCCCTGAAAAGACAAGAGAAAATTCATTTAAATCAAGATTGCATGGTCTTTTATATTTTGATTATGCGCTCGCTATCACATCTACAGGTGAAAAGCATAAGGTTAATGATTTTATATCACTATTCTCTGGGGTCTTAGAGGTAGAAAAGAAGAAAAACTATTCAGAAATGATAAAAAAATCCTACAGAGATAAGCTTAAACTTGCAACCCAGTGTATTCAAGAATGTAAAGTACTACCAACATCTAATACAGGAAGTACAGAGGAAATAAAAAAAATCATTCTACCTGAGCACATCCCATTTTATCATGACTATATTTCATTTCAAAAAAATACTAAGATTCAAAAACATTAATCCTCCAAAATCTTAATGGCATTCCTCAGTCCTTCGGGGCTGAGGTGGCTATAACGTTGCGTCATGGACATATCAGCGTGTCCCATAAGCTCCTTGACTTCATACAAGCTCACACCACCAGATACGAGCCATGAGGCAAAGGTATGCCTCAACGTATGAAAACATACTCTTTGGCGAGAATCGGTGACGTTTTGATTGAAAAGCTCGTCAGCAGTGCGTCTAAATGTCTTTGAAACACGTACTAATTTGTTACCATTAGAATCTAAAAAAATCAAACCATGTGGTATTTCAGTAGTTTTGTGTCTTTCTGCTAAAAGCTGCTTCACTCTCGTGGTCATAAAC
>CAYJAD010000064.1:0-13011 GCA_964368075.1 uncultured Desulfovibrionaceae bacterium
CGTAAGGCTCGTAAGGCTCGTAAGGCTCGTAAGGCTCGTAAGGCTCGTAAGGCTCTGAAAAAAGGGAAAGAGGCTTCGTTAAGAATAAATTAGCAAAAAAAAAATTCGACGTCAAGAAAAGAATGTATTTTTTTTCACAAGCTCCTTTTCTCACAATATCTATATATGAGAAAGAATTTTTCTTATTCTCCTTAAATCACCACTACCCTTTCGCAGATATTGCGGCAACTATTGGAAACATAGATTATTTAAAATACACAAGAAACAGTAAAACTAATCCCTTTTCTGAATTGTATTATAGCAAAAAAAAAAGTTCTTGTACAGTACCTAGCGTCAACTTTCTTAAAATTCACATAGAAAACGTATTTCTTTTTTTTAATTCACAAATTCATGGTGTTATATAACGCATGTTTGATAAGTGATTTTTTTCACAATTAACTTTTAAAGTTTTAAAAATTTTTGTTGCTTGCGTACTCCGTCAATTCGGGCTAAAGGGGGGCTAGAAAGAACACCAAAGCTTGCTGCTGAAAATATTTTTCACAGCTTGCTTAAATCAAAGGCGTGAAAACCACAAAATTTTAAATGGCTAGGGCTAATTTGCCCCACTGCTTTTGATTTTATAGCCAACAGCGCTCTAAAAAAACATGGAATTTTCCATACGCTGTTATGGCAAGCCTTTAACAATTATATAGGGATAGAACATGGACAACGACAAGTCACAACGCGACGACCGCGGTGCGTACACGAGCGACGGAAAGAAAGATAAATCAGAAGGATTTCGCTCAGAAAAAAGAGGCCCTCGCTCCTTTGGGCATAACGATGATGGCGACCGTAAAAGCTTTCGAGATAGAGAGCGCCGCCCCATGCCAAGAAAATTTGTAGGCCGTGGAGACAGAAAGCCACGTTTTGATGGCAATGAAGGAAATCAAGAAGAGCGTTCTAGTTTTTCTCATAGAGATAGAAGACCGCGCCCAGACGGTGCTTTCTCTCCTAGAAATGATAATCGCGGTGAGGGACGTCCTTCCTTCAGACAAGATGGACAAAAACGCGATTTTGAACAACGCCGTCCGCGCCGTGAAGGTTCATCATATAATGATAGAGACCAGCGCCCAAGACAAGACTACCAAGGTGGAGAGCGTCGTCCGCGTTCTTTTGATGAAAAAAGCTCTCGTTTCCATGATGGCGATAAACGCCCCTATTCTCAAAACAGAGACTCTCGCCCCCAAGGGCAAGATAGAGAGCGCCGCCCTTTCTCTCGCGATCGTGATAATGAAAGGCGCCCTTTCCGTAATGAAGGTGAAGGCGGTAGACGCCCTGATTTCAAAGATAGAGACCGTCGTCCGTATGGACAAGATCGTGAGCGTCGCCCTTTCCATGGCGAAGGTGAAGGTGGCAGACGCCCTGATTTCAAAGACAGAGATCGCCGTCCGTATGGGCAAGATCGTGAACGCCGCCCCTTCTCTCATGATCGTGATAATGAAAAGCGCCCTTTCCGTAATGAAGGTGAAGGCGGCAGACGACCTGATTTTAAAGACAGAGACCGTCGTCCGTATGGACAAGATCGTGAGCGTCGCCCTTATGGACAAGACAGGGAGCGCCGTCCTTATGGGCAGGATCGTGACCGTCGCCCTTCTTATGATCGTGGGGAGCGCCGTCCGCATGATGGTCGTGATTTTCGCAACTCACAAGAGCAAAGACGCCCAAGACCAGACTCTTATCAGCAAGAAGACAGACGCCCTTCTTATGATGACAGAGACAAAAGCCCACGCCAGTTTACACCAGAAGATACTTCACCTGTAAATTCTCATGAGCATACAGTAAATGCAGCCATGCCTTTTGAAGAGCAGGCAGCACCCGTAGATACAGGCAGCAGCTATGCTTCACCTCTTATGGATGCAGCTTATGACGACAGCACAAATTACGATGCCTCTGAGTCTGAGAATTTCTCAAAAGCTGAGTCTTCTGCAGAATATGATGCAGAAAACCAAGAACAGCCTCGCAGAGATTTTGAAGACAGACCCAGAGAAAGTGGCCCAGCCTACTTTACAGATATGAACCGTCCCTTTGGTCGTGGTGGTCGTGGTGCACGCGGCGATAAACGCCCTCCTCTGCGCGAAACTGTTATGAATATGGATAAAGATCTTTTAAAGATGTTGGCGCGCCGTTGTAACATTATTGGAAAAATGAAGGCCAAGTCCGGCTATCTAGAGGTACGTGAAGAAAAAGAAATTCGCGCATCTTGGGAAAAATCTGCCACACAAATGACCCGCGATCCACGCATTGTGCATCAGCTTTTTGCTCTCATGCAGGAAATCACTTTTTCGGCAAAACCCGAAGAAGGAATGGCTAAGCGCACAGGCTTTAACTTGGCTCCACCAGCTTTGCCTGTAAGTATTCGTATGCATGCACCTTTGGTAAGTCGCCGAAGTCGTTTATTTCTTGCCATGGCGGGAGCTTCTGGCTCTGCCTGTCGCATGGCCCCCAGCTTATTAGATGATTCTAGCGTAGAATGTATTAAAATGTTTAATCAATGCGCCACATCCCTTGCATGGGACGATGATGGCACCCTGATTTCTCGCGAAGGTGGCGGCCTTTCCTTGCCCGATAAAGTTATTTTTGTGGGTGATGACATTTTAAACTTCTTCCTTTTACTGGGGCATTACGTCAGTCAAAATACCAGAGCAAAATTCACCGGTGAATCTAGTCTTAAAAATGCAGACCTTACTGCCGTACGTTCCTTTTTACCACAATTGGGCGCACGCTTAAGCAATGTTATGCCGCACGGCGCTGGTTTCCCCATTCGCTTAGAGTGCTCTGGAATCTTACCTCACGCTGTGGATATTCCAGAAGATTTGCCTGCGGATTGCGTTCTTGGTTTACTTTTGGCTGCTCCTTTCTGGGAAAATGCCATGAGCTTTGACCTGCGCTTCCATCCCAATGCAGATGATATTTTGGAAGAAGCACTGGCTGTACTCACACCATGCAAGGCAAAAATACGCCGTGAAGAGCAAACCCTGCATTTCACACCTTGCACCATAAAAACCCCCTCCACGCCAGAGTTAGGCATGGATCTGCAATTTGCCGCCTATATTCTTGCTTTGCCCTTGGTTCATGGTGGGCAAGTACATCTGGATGGCATATGGCCACAATGTCCTGTGGCGCAATATATTGAAGAGCTTTTCCTCTTCCTTGAATTACATATAGAAAAAAGCGCTGGCGGCATCAGCACAAGTCATGCCGAGATAGAAATCCCCTCCAAAGATGAGCAAGCGCAAAACCTTGAAATGCCTTCTGAGGACAATTCTGACAGCGAAGATATGCCAGAAGCTTTTGCCGATGAGGCTTCTCAGGAAAACGCTCCTTTTGCTACAAGCTTTGATGTGTATGCAGAAGAAGAAAATCAAGAAGAAGACGAAATTATGCATCCCTTGGAAAATATGCATATTCCTTCCTCTGCTTTGTGGAGCGATGGCCGTTTCTTACCCCTTCTTGCAGCCTGCACCTTCATTATAGCTTTGCGTCATCAAGGAAAAAAGCGTATGGTACTGCCTAGCGAGGCTCAGGGAGAAATTATGGAAAATTTCTTCAACTACCTTGGCTTTGAATATGTGGAAGACGGATTCACCCTCGATGTGTCTCGTCAACGTCGTGACCCACACGCTGTCTGGACGGCTCCCACGCCGGCTTGGGCTCTAGCTTTTGCCTTAGCCGCCGCTGCAAAGCCGCACAGCAAACTTAGCAATCCCGGTATCATGACAAGCCTTTATCCACAGTTCTGGAATTTGTATAATGCCCTGCCCTCTTTTGACATTAAAAAGAACGTTACGGAGCAAAAAAATGACAAACCTGTCCGACGACGAATTATTGCCGCAGACCAAGAAGGAACTCGAAGCGGAGATAGCCCAGATCGAGATAATGCTTGAGGAAAATGACGCCGCTTTGCGCACTTTGCTCATAGCAGAAGATCCACAAAGTGGTGTTTTTTACGCGCAAGACATACACGAGTTGCGCCAAAAAAAAATGGTGCTGCTTACGCGAAAACAATTGCGCGAAGTACGCATTAGGCGAATTTTGTACAACGAGCAAGAAGATTAACATCTAAAGCTCTTATACAAATCAAAAACACGCACATAAAAGTAAAAGCCCAATACCGTTGAATAAATAGTATTGGGCTTTTTTTACAACGCAGGACATCTTTACACTACGCATGCTTCATGCTATGCACACTTTATGAAATACACAAAAATGAAATATTGGAATTTTTCCTTTCTCTTTTTTGGAAATCTAAAATGTGTTTTATTTTTCATATAATATTTCCTCTTCATGAGGATTTTTTTTTGCTAAAAACTTTCCGTCCAAGTAAACTCGTAAAATAACATCCAACACAAGAAGTAGTATTATGAATGAAGCACCCTATCAATGGCCTCACAAAGACCTCTTAGATGTGCACCAATTAAGCAAAGAAGATGTGCACCATGTTCTCGACTTGGCAGGCAGTTTTCAAGAAATCAATAGACGGCCTGTGAAAAAAGTTCCCACCTTAAAGGGCAAAAGTATCATTCTCTTCTTTTCAGAAGATAGCACGCGCACAAAAGTGTCCTTTGATGTTGCCGGAAAACGGCTTTCCGCAGACACCTTTGCCCTTGGCAAAAGCGGTTCTAGCATAAAGAAAGGAGAAAGCCTTAAAGATACTGGCCTCACGTTGCAAGCCATGAATCCGGATATCATTGTCATACGCCATTCCAGCAGTGGCGCGGCGCAATATCTTGCAGAACTTTTACCGTGTGGCATTGTTAATGGCGGTGACGGCTGGCATGCACACCCCACGCAAGCTCTCCTCGATTGTTTTTCATTGCGTAGCATTTGGGGTGAACACTTTGCCGGAAAAACCTTACTTATTCTTGGCGATGTAGCCCATAGTCGTGTGGCTCGTTCTAATATTCAATTGCTAACCCTGCTCGGGGTTAACGTGCGCGTGTGTGCTCCGCGTACCTTATTGCCCGCAGGCATTGGCACATGGCCTGTGGAAATTTACCACAATTTAGCCAAAGCCGCAGAAGGGGTGGATGCTATCATGTGTCTACGTTTACAATTAGAGCGGCAAGAAGCGGGACTGCTACCTTCTTTGGCAGAATATTCACGCCGATTTTGCCTTACTCCGCACATTGTGGCGCAAGCCAACGAAAATGCCAAAATTCTTCACCCCGGCCCCATGAACAGAGGGCTAGAAATTTCTGCCGAAGTGGCCGACGCGCCCAATTCTTTGGTGCTTGAACAGGTCAATGCCGGTGTAGCTACACGCATGGCTGTGCTCTATTTACTGGCACACAGAAAGGATGTGTAATTTTTTTTAGGCATTGCGAAGATATTTTTTCAAAAAACGAACTACTCTTATTTAAGGAGCCATTATGTCTCGCTTACTATGTATAAAAAATGCTGATTATTTGGGCGCCCGTGTCAATGTGCATGTGGAAGGTTCTAGCATTCGTACTATGACCCCCTACGGTAAACCTATTCCTGAAGAGGCAGAAGTTTTTGATGCCGATGGTTTACTACTTTTTCCTTCTTTTATTGATGCCCACGTGCATCTACGTGAACCGGGCTTTGAATACAAAGAAGATGTAGCTTCTGGCTTAGCCGCAGCTTTGCATGGGGGCTTTGGCGCGGTCATGTGTATGGCCAATACATCCCCTGTAAATGATACGGCTGCCGTCACATCCTATATTATAGCACAAGGAAAAAAAGCTTTTCCCTATGGCCCCACCGTATACCCTGTCGGCGCGGCAACCAAAGGCCTTTTAGGCAAAGAAATGGCACCTTTGGCAGAGTTAAAAGATGCAGGGTGCGTGGCTATTTCCAATGACGGACATTCCATGGAAAATACTGAGCTCTTGCGCCGCATTATGGAATACGCCGCCGATTTAGATCTCATCGTCATCGACCATTGCGAAGACGCTGCTTTAGCCAAAGGCGCCCATATGAATGAGGGCATTACCAGTGGGCGCATTGGCGTAAAAGGCCAACCCACTGTGGGTGAAGCCATGCAAGCTGCCAGAGATATTTTGCTGGCAGAATATTTGAATATACCAGTGCATATTGCGCATGTTTCTTGCAAAGCTGTCGTCGATTTACTGCGCTGGGCTAAACAACGTGGGGTTAAGGTAACGGCTGAAACTTGCCCTCACTATTTATTACTTGATGATTCAGCTTTAGAGAATTATGGTACCAATGCCAAGGTTAATCCCCCTTTGCGCACTCCTGTAGATAGAGATGCCCTGCGTGAAGCCGTAAAAGACGGTACCATTGATATTCTGATTACAGACCATGCGCCCCACGCTGCCCACGAAAAAGATTGCCCGCTAGACGAAGCCCCCAATGGCTTCACCGGACTTGATTTGGCTGTAACTCTTTCATGGAAATTAGTAGAAGAAGGCGTTATGAATAGCGGAGATATGCAACGCTTATGGTGCAACCGCCCAGCAGAAATTTTCAATTTGCCCTTCAATGGCTTTGCCCCTGGCGACAGGGCAGACTTCTTTCTTTTTGACCCCAAGCACAGTTGGGAAGTCACGGAAAAGACCTTATATTCAAAAAGCTGCAACACCCCTTTTAAAGGCCAAACCGTACAAGGAAAAGTTGTGGCTCATTGGCTACAAGGTCACAAAATACTTTAATAAAGTGAGTTTTTATGAAAAAAATGTATTACGCCTTTTTTATCTTTTTTTGCTGCATGTACAGCATAAACACAACTGTTCTTGCCGCCAAGGCCGCAGAGGCTTCTTCCGGGCAAGACAAAACCTTTCAAGGTGCCGACATCAATGATACCATGGTAGATAAACCTGCAACACCCTATAAAGTTGTCTTGAACCAGCAAAATGCTCGTGTCTTTGCTCAAAGCAAAAAGCATGTGCTTGCAAGCAGCAACGGAAAAATATTACGCATCGTTTTGCCGTACAAAGCGACAGATGTACAATTCACCTTGCCCACGGTGGATGGCAAAAACCAAGGTACTATCTTGGGCTGGCACGCCACCATTGACGAAGCTTTTCCGCCACAAGGCACTGTGCAAAAGCAAAGCCAAGCTTTAGAAAGCATGATCGATGTCACAGGCGCAGCGCTGGACGCTTCCCATACAAAATATGAAGCACTCAAAGAAAAATATCTGAAATTTTCTGAAGAGAATAACCAACAAGAAATGAGCATCACCCTTGGTGAATTGACGGTGGCTGCTTCGGAAAATTCTGCCAGAAATAGAGCATGGCAAGACGCGAAACAGTTAGTACAAAAATTTCAAGGCAAAAGCCTCATGAGCCAAACCTTCACCGTACTTTTAGATACACCTTTGGCAGATAAAAGTGTTGTGCATGTACAATATGCCTATACGCTTAATGAAAGCCGCTGGACACCTTCGTATTCTATCAATGCCGATACGACCAACGACACCATTCGTTTACAATTACAAGCAGAAATTGTGCAAAATAGCGACATGGATTGGGATAACACACAGATAGAATTCAGTACCGTAGAAGGCAATGCCCCTAGCCCTGGATCGGTGCAACCATGGGTTGCCGGAGAAAATAACGCACGCCCTCTTATGCGTAACAAGGCTACACCCATGGCATCCATGGACGTCGCTGTTATGAGTAATGGCATGGCCTCCTTTAACGAAATGGATGCCTCTGCTTCTTGGACATTGAATAAAAAACTTCATATTCCTGAAGGAAAAAGTACCTTTATTCTGTTGGAAGAATCAGCCAAATTGCCCTTACAGCGCTTAGCGCGCCCCAATACAGGCTCAAGAGATGTGGATACTGTGTGGCTTTATGCTGAATACGCCTTAAAAAACACTTTTCTCCCCAAAGGCAAAGCCAATTATCTTTTAGACGCTGTGCCCGTCAGTGACGGATTTTTCCAGCCCAAAAATCAAAAAGTAACACTCTTTTTTGGACCGGATACCCTTGTAACGGTACAAACTAAAAAAGATGTACGAAAAAGTGCTGAAGCCGGTATTATTCAAAAAGAGCAAATTTTTTCATGGAACTGGACATATACCCTACAAAACCAACGGAAAAAACCCGTTAGCGTACGTATAGAAGAGCCTCAGGTTCAACTTGCCCATGAGGATATTTCTGTGATATACAATGATAAACCTAAAGCAAGTCAAGGCCCAGATAAAACCCTTATTTGGACTGTACAAGTACCTGCACAAGGTAAGGAAACAATACAGCGCTCTGTTACAATTAAAGCGCCAGAAAAGTTACAATTCTACCCAGGAAGATAAGTAAAAAAACACCTATCCGCCATGCACATTTTTTACCATGGCGGATAGGGTATAATAAGGAATTGCTGCTATGCACATACGCCCCCCCCACGTTGCAGGTTCATTTTACGATGCCCAAACCGAAACGTTGGCGGCCTATGTGAAGCAAGCCTTACAACAAGCACACGAGGCGTATGACCAAGCCCCACAAGATGTTAGCATGGTCATGCTGCCCCATGCCGGTCATTTTTACTGCGGGCACATTATAGCGCAAACCTTAGCCCGTATTCGTTTACAAAAACGCCTTATCATTCTTTGCCCCAACCATACAGGACAAGGCGCCCCGCTTTCGGTGTGGTCCCCCCAAGCACAGGACGCTCAAGGCGCTTGGCAAACGCCCCTTGGAACTGTCCCCATAGATGAAGAGCTTACCAAAAAAATCCTTGAACACGATATTTGGGCTTATGCTCCGCAGCGTCCAGCACAAGCTATAGGCTTTGCAGCCAATACCTTTGCCCACGCACGTGAGCATTCCATAGAGGTCCTCTTACCTTTTTTACAGCTTTGTCTACCGCAATGTAGCATAGTGCCCATTGCTGTGGGCACACGCGATTTTTCCCTTTTACAAAGAGCGGGGCTTGCTCTTGGCGAAATCATCCGCAATTATGACGACGTTTCCATTATTGTCAGCTCAGATATGCACCATTTTTCAGACCATGACACTACCCTCGCCTTAGACACCTTAGCTCTTGAAGCCATGTTGGCTTTTGACCCTGTGCGCTTAGCGCAGGTGGTGCAAGAGCATGCTATTTCCATGTGTGGTGTCTGCCCTGCCATACTTGCTCTTTATGCCTGCAAAGTATTAGGAGCCACGGTGTGTACGCAGGTAAGCCATACAACTTCTTATGAAAAAGGAGGAGATGCCTCAAAAGTCGTAGGCTATGCTAGCCTCATTGTGCAAAAAAGAACTTGCTAAATTGTCAAAACTCATGCATAAATTTGCAGGCAGTCTATTAAAAATATACTGTCGATTCTTTTTTAACTGTTTTTGGAGGTTATATGTCGCAAGAAAATTCCAGTGTTGTCATAGACAAAGCACAATCATCATGGTCTGATCTATGGAAAAAAGAAGACTATTGGGCCATTTGGCTTGGTCTAGCTTTTATCTTCCTCGGTTTATATTTGTATGTTTACAGCTATCCTGAAGCCGATAAAAAAGTCAGCCTCGCAAAAATTAGCGAAGCTGAGGTTATTATGCAAGCCGAAGCTGATAAAGTACCTGCATTTAAAACCGTTGCTTTTTACGAAGCCCAAGACAGTAAAAAAGTAAGTTTCAAAGCTACAGAGTTTGGCGCTGCATTAAAAGCTTACATGAAAGCACCAACTAAATGGTCTTCAGATCCTACAAAAGCCTTTGTACTTGACAAAGCAGGTGCAGATGCCGCCAACGCTAAAGCAAAACCCGCCGCTGAAAAAGCCAAGGCTGCAACAGCAAAAGCTAAAACAGAGGCTTTAGTGGCTCAAGAAGCTGCCGCTCAGGCGCAGTACAAAGACGCTGCCCTTAACAAAGCTGCCGACGATAAAATTACAGAATGGCGCGGTGCTATTCGTGCAGAAAAAAAAGTTGCTAGCAAAGCTAAGGTAAAACCTTACAATATTTTACCATCATTACCTATTTTAATGATTTCCTTGGCGCTTATCTTCAGCATAGGCATTGCTGCTATGGGGCAAAGCGTTGTTAAATTTGCTGTAGGTTTTGCAGGGCTATTTATTTTTACCAATATAGCCTTAGTAATGGGCGGCCTTGAAGCTACGCGCAGTTTCGGCATAGGCACTGAAGCATGGGCCATCATCCTTGGTATGCTCATAGCAAACACAGTAGGAACACCTAATTGGATAAAACCCGCCCTGCAAGTAGAATATTATATTAAAACAGGCCTCGTATTGCTTGGTGCTGAAATCCTTATGGATAAAATCATCGCCATTGGTACCCCAGGTCTCTTTGTTGCTTGGGTAGTAACACCTATCGTTCTTGTTGTGACCTATATATTCGGTCAAAAAGTTTTAAAGATTCCTTCTAAGACCTTGAACATCACCATTTCTGCAGACATGTCTGTGTGCGGTACCTCAGCAGCCATTGCCACCGCCGCCGCCTGTCGTGCAAAAAAGGAAGAGTTAACCCTTGCTGTGGGTATTTCTTTGCTCTTTACTGCTATCATGATGATTGTTATGCCTATGGTCATTCAAGCATTGAACTTGCCCCCCATCCTCGGTGGTGCATGGATTGGTGGTACCATTGACGCCACTGGCGCTGTGGCCGCTGCTGGTGCGTTCCTTGGCGAAAAAGCCATGTATGTAGCCGCTACCATTAAGATGATTCAAAACGTGCTTATTGGTGTTACCGCATTTGGTGTAGCCGTGTACTGGGTTACCAGAGTAGAGCGCACCGAAGGCGCCCAAGTGGGTCTTATGGAAATTTGGCACCGTTTCCCCAAATTCGTTTTGGGCTTCTTGGCTGCCTCCATCATTTGCTCCATCATTTCTGCCGAATTAGGCAACGATATGAGCCAAGGCTTACTTACTGCCGGTACCATTAAGAGTTTAACCTCTCCCTTACGCGGTTGGTGCTTTAACTTATCCTTTGCTGCCATTGGTTTGGCTACCAACTTCCGTGAACTTGCCCACTACTTCAAGGGCGGAAAACCCGTTATCCTTTATGTATGTGGTCAAAGCTTCAACCTTGCATTAACCCTGCTCATGGCTTATGTCATGTTCTATCTGGTATTCCCAGAAATTACTGCAAGAATCTAGTACTACCATGGGGAAAGTCTTCATAAAGGCTTTCCCCTTTTTTATCAAATATATCTAGCAGGTTATTCTCTGCTCTATCAAAAAAAGTATGGTAAAAAATAAGCCAATACCACAAGCAGGATTATATATGAGCCAAGCATCAGAAAAAAGTATCTCTAAGGGCCTCTTTCAATTTGCCATAGGTATTGTGGGAATTTGGTTTATGATTGTTTATGTGTGTCCCATGCTTTTAGCAAATATCCCCCCCTTGGCCCGCTATGCGCAAGTAGCCAAAGACAACGACATTGTACCTAGCATGCTTTATTATACCGATGTTCCTGTTTCGGTAGATGCTGAAAACAATAATCGAAATACCGTGCGGTTTATGCCCAAAAAAGAACAGAACAAAGAATAAAGACTTCTTATTTTATTATAAGCACGCAAAATTTATTCTTTTCATGACGCATATTTTATGCGCTCTTCCCTTTTTTGCAAAATATAAAAAAACTCACCATAGGTGTAAGGTATAAAAAAGCAGCATAAAAGATACTCGCTACAGGTGCGTCTACATTGGCAAGCACTACAGAACAAGCAATATTCCACGGAACCAAACCAGCCATAAGCACCACAGTATTTTCTAAAGACAATGCTAAATCCTCAGCCTTCGTATATTGAGGCTCACAAAGAGATTTCGTCAAAAAAATCGAAAGCGTTTGATTGCAAGTAAGCATGCAGGTAAATAAAGCGACCACAAGCGTACTCCCAAAAGGGCTCACTCTTTCAGCCAAATGCACAATATGCTCTTTAATATTATCCAAAAGGCGCGTTATCTGAAAAAGGCCTATATACGAAGAGGAAAGCCCCACCACGAAAACAACAGTAATCATGGAAACAAGGCCACCACCACCAAGAATGCTTTGCATCATAGGATTCGGGCTAGTAAAACCCGCCCAGTACAACGTCAACAGTTGCATCACAGTCATATCTTGTAAAAAAACACAGAGAATGCTAGCACTTACAATACTTAATCCCATAATATTTTTAATATTTATCTTAAAAATAACCAGCCCCAATACCAATACAGCCGGAATAGCGGCCGGCCATGTCAGCACAAAGCTTTCTTTAAAGAGTGTAAGTGTTTCTAGAGGGATATTCTTTTGTGCACTTTCAAAACCCAAATACATATAAAATAAACTCGTTAATAATAATGGGATTAAGCAAGTTATAAACATGTTCATAATATTACGATAAATATCTGTGCGGGTTATTTTCGCTACCAAGTGCGCGCTGGAAGACATGGGTGACATTCTGTCGCCAAAATAACTGCCGGAAAGTATAGCGCCACCTAAAAAAGCTGGATCAATGCCCAAAACATTCCCCATAGTCATACAAATAACCCCCATGGTAGCTGAAGTACCAAAGGCGGTTCCCGTAAACATAGATATGAGCATACAAAGTATAAATGAGCTAAAAATAAAGAAAGAAGGTATAAGAAGGGGCGCACAGCTTACTACAAGAAATACAATAGTGCCGCTAGCGCGCCATGTAGCAGTTAAAATGCCAATGAGGCAAAAAAGAAAAAGCATTGACCCAATATTTTTCGCAGTATTCCACGAGTGCAAAAATAGCTCTTTGGCTCTACACCCTTTATGCAAACCGTATACAAAAAAAAGTATATAGCCCAAAAGTAAAGCGTAAAGCAAATGAATATTGAAAAACACACTGATAAGAAGTATCAGTGAAAAAAATATAATAACGAAATATTCCATACAAAGCGATTTTTGCTTACTACCACCAGAGCGTGTTCACATAAAGTTCTCTTATATGAACATGCCCTAATGCTTAATATTCATCTTTCAGATTGCGCTGCATAAGCTCTGCCACGCATTCCTTGGGGGACATATCTGTGTATAAAATGCGATATACTGCTTCGGTAATGGGAGCGCTCACCGCATGCTTTT
>CAYJAD010000065.1:0-12925 GCA_964368075.1 uncultured Desulfovibrionaceae bacterium
AATATTCCTCCTAAGGGGGGGCGTAAGCATCCACAACAAGAATTTATCCGCATGGATACCAGTAATATCTTGTTTATTGTGGGTGGTGCTTTTGTAGGTCTTGATAAGCTTGTTGCACAGCGCAGAAGCGGTAGCTCCATGGGCTTTGGTGGAAGTATAAAATCCAATAAAGATATTCCCCTTTCTGAGCTTATGAATGATTTGCACCCAGCTGATTTGGTGAAATTTGGCCTTATTCCTGAATTTGTGGGGCGTATTCCCGTCTTTACTCATGTTGATGATTTAGAAGTGGATGATTTAGTGCGCATTTTAACAGAGCCCAAAAATGCTTTGGTGCGTCAGTATCAAAAGCTTTTTGAGCTAGATAATGTAACTTTACGCTTTACTAACAATGCTTTACGTGCTGTGGCTGAACAGTCTATCGAACGTAAAACCGGCGCTCGTGGTTTGCGCAACGTTATGGAAAAAGTGATGTTAGACATTATGTATCACTTGCCTACCATGACCAATGTGCGCGAATGCCTTATTAATACGGCTGTTATTGAAGGCAGTCGTGAGCCTGTGTTCTTGTACGAAAGCGAAGAACAAGAAGCTAGTTAATGTTTTTTCCCTCTGTTTTTGCATTTTTTAATGTTAAAACAGGGGGATTTTATTTATTACAAGCCCTCTATCTCTTTTTTAGCTAGTGGGTTTTGAGAAAATAGCGCAAGCTATAGCATGCAAAAATCAAGTATAAGCATAGAAAATTTTACATTTTATAAATTTGGTTTTTGCAGCTTTTATCTGCAAAATTAGTGCTAAATTATTATTATAAATATTCTTAAAGTATTGTAGCACCACGCAGAAGAATATTGAATAACAGTTTTTCCTTTTGGGAGTTTTCATGGCTACACCTCCGTCTTTTACGCATAAAAACATTACCATACAAATGAAGGCCACAAATATTGAAATGCCCATGATGTCCGTGCGGGAAGTGGTCATGTTTCCTCGTGCTATTATGCCTCTTTTTGTGGGGCGTGAAGCTTCTATTCGTGCCATTGATGCCGGACACGCTGACTATGATAAAAAAATATTTCTCGTGGCCCAAAAAGAGCCGGATACAGAAAAGCCTGAAGCCGATGAATTATATACCATGGGCGTAGTGTGCCGCATTTTGCAAATTTTGCGTCTGCCTGATGGTACTATTAAAGTTCTTTTTGAGGGTTTGTATCGCGCCACTTGGGAAGCTATTTCTGCTGAAGCGCCCTTTGGGGAAAAGCCTTACCCTTGTGTGCGCACTTCTGCCACGGCTGAAGAAACCAGCACGGGTGATGCGGCGCAAACTGTCATCAAAATAATGCAAGAAGCTTTAGAAGAATATAGCAAGATTAATAAAAAGATGACCCAAGAGGTTGTGGCAGCTATTACTTCTTTGCAAGATGCAGGAAAGTTTGCCGATGCCATTATTCCGCATTTGAAAGCCGAATATCGTAAAAAACAAGAAGCCTTAGAATTACAAGATCCTGTGGAGCGTTTAGAAAAGGCGTATGAATTTTTACAAGAAGAAATTGCTCTTTCTTCTGTGGAAAAGCGTATTAAAAGTCGAGTGCGCACTCAGATGGAGCGAAATCAGCGCGACTATTATCTTAATGAGCAAATTAAAGCTATTAACAAAGAAATGGGGCGTGATGATGACCCACAAGCAGAGCTTGTGGAAATGGAGCAAAAATTTAAAGAGCGTGAAATGCCCGAAGAGGCACGCGAAAAAGCTTTGCACTCTTTGCGTAAATTAAAAGGTATGTCTACTTCTTCCGCTGAATATACAGTGTTGCGAAACTATGTTGACTGGCTCATGGATTTACCTTGGGATACGTTAAAAGATGTCGATATGGATATTCAAAAGGCAAGAGAGATTTTAGATAATGATCATTTTGGTCTTGAAAAACCGAAAGAGCGCATTTTAGAATATCTTGCTGTACAAAAGCTGGCAGGAGCTTTGAAAGGCCCCATTCTTTGCCTTGTGGGGCCTCCCGGTGTGGGAAAAACATCACTTGCTAAATCTGTGGCTGCGGCGACTGGACGTGATTTTGTGCGCCTGTCCTTGGGCGGTGTGCGCGACGAAGCAGAAATTCGCGGGCACAGACGCACCTATGTAGGTGCTTTACCGGGCAAGATTTTACAATCTTTAAAAAGAGTAAAGTTTAATAACCCCTTATTTTGCCTTGATGAAATAGATAAGATGAGTGCAGATTTTCGCGGGGATCCTGCGGCGGCTTTGTTGGAAGTTTTAGACCCAGAACAAAATAATACCTTTATGGATCACTATTTAGATTTGGATTATGATCTTTCTAAAATCTTCTTTATAACAACAGCAAATTCATTGCATACCATACCTGCTCCTTTGCAGGATCGTATGGAAATTATTGAATTAAATAGTTATCTTGAGACGGAAAAAAGACATATTGCCAGACAATTTCTTTTGCCTAAACAATTGGTTGATCATGGCCTTAAGGAAGAAAATTTACAGTTAAGCGATGATGCCATTATTCATATTATTCGTAACTATACTCGTGAAGCCGGTGTACGTAATCTTGAGCGCGAAATTGCCGCACTTTGCCGTAAAACTGCTATCAAGTTAGTAGAAAATGACGATATGAGTATGTGTGTTACCATTGATACGCCTGATTTGGCGGACTTCCTTGGTGTGAAGAAGTATCGTCATGATGAAAGAGAAAAAGAAGCACAAGTAGGTGTGTGTATTGGTCTTGCGTATAATCAACGTGGTGGAGAAATTCTTATGGTGGAAACCAGCCTCATGCCAGGATCTGGACATGTGGCCACCACGGGGCAATTGGGTGAGGTGATGACAGAATCTGCCAAAGCTGCTTTGTCCTATGTGCGTTCACGAGCCGATATTCTTGGCTTGAGCTCTCGCTTTTATCGTAAAGTGGACATTCACGTGCATGTGCCTTCCGGAGCTACACCTAAGGATGGCCCTTCAGCCGGTATAACTTTGGCTACTTCTATAACTTCGGCATTGCTTGGTATTCCCGTGCGTAATGATGTAGGTATGACAGGGGAGATTTCTTTGCGTGGCAGAGTGTTACCCATTGGTGGCTTGAGAGAGAAGTTGCTTGCGGCTCGCCGTTCCGGTTTATCGAAGGTAATTATGCCCAAAGACAACGAAAAAGACTTGAAGGAAGTACCAGACGAGGTATTACAAGACTTAGAGATTGTTTTTGTAGAACATGTTGATGAAGTTTTACCGCATGCTTTAGCTGCCAGCACGGAAGAAATTTTCAGCGGTCGTAGCAAGGCTAGTCCACTTTATATGTCTTTACGTAGCGATGCTGCTGACAATTCTGCAGAAAAAACACAATAATAGTTGTTAACTTCTTTTCTGGGGGAAACTTTTGCTAGCGCCAAAAAGTTTCCCCCAGACCCCTTTCAAAACGCGCTTATTGGCTTTATTGTAAAAAAGGTAAAATTAGGCTTTTATTACGCCCATGATTTTCCGGAAAGTTGTGCTAAACCTTGAATAAGCACTTGAGTTCCATTTTTAGCATAGCCCTGATTTCTTAAAATCGTATAGGCTTGCTCGGCAAGGGCAAGACCGGGTAGGGTAATATTCATTCTACGGCATTCTTCAAGGCACAAGGCTAAATCCTTACAAAAATGCTCCACAAAAAAGCCTGGGGCAAAATCATTGTTTATAAGGCGTTGCCCTAGGGTATTCATGGCAATGCTACCACCAGCGCCTTGTACTACGGCCTGTCTCCATTGTTCAATATCAAGACCGCATTCTCTGGCAAAAAGTAAGGACTCGCATACGGAAATAGTCACGCCTGCCACTGCAATCTGATTGGCTAATTTAGCTTTTTGTCCCATACCGGCGGGGCCGCAATGTAGAACATTTTTGCCCATTTTTTCGAGACAAGGTGCCAGTACGCTAAATGTTTGTGCGTCTGTACCTACGAAAATAGAAAGGGTAGCATTTTTTGCGCCTACATCTCCTCCGGTTACAGGGGCGTCGGCGGCAAAGCATCCTTCATTTTGTGCGGCTAGGGCAATACGTTGGGCTAGCGTGGGGCAAGAGGTGGTCATATCGCATACAATGCCACCGGGTTTAAGGCCTTGTAAAATGCCATTTTCTCCTAAGGTCACAGCTTCTACATCGTGTGGATAGCCCACAATGGAAAAAACAATATCTGATTGCTCCGCCACTTCTTTGGGACTGTTTGCCCATTGAGCACCCATATCTAATAAACTGCGCGCTTTTTCTTTGGTGCGACTGTAAATAGTGAGTTCATAGCCAGCATTGCGTAAATGAGAAGCCATAGAAACACCCATAATGCCTGTTCCAACCCAACCTATTTTTTTCATATTAGCTCCCTTTTATCTTTTTTTTAAAATATCTTTTTCTAATTGCTCTAAACTTATGGCCTTGAAATTGTTATTACGCTGAGAAGATAAATGCGTATGAAAAAGAAGTGTATTGTGGTACAAGCTTCTACTAAAAGAGTCGTATTCACTGGCGCTTTGCAATTCTGTTTTTACAGTTTCTAGGGTAGTGTCTACCAATTTCATGTCCATGGCGCGAATATCGGCCAATTTTGTTTTATAAAATTGCAAAGAAAGCTTCACCGCATTTTGGAAATTATTAATGGCATCCTTAGCTTTTTTAATGGCTGCATCTAAGTCTTGAAATTTTCCTTCGCTGGCAGGGTCATTACGCAAGCGTTGCAAATCTTTTAATGTACTTTGCATCATAACATTACGTAAATGCAGATTTTTTATGGCTTCCATAAGGAAGCTCATATTGCGTATTTCAGAGGTTGCCGTAAGCCTTTGTTGTCTTTCAATGGCAATAAAATTTTCTTTTAGAATATTGCTCATGTGCTGATAGTTTTCCCTTTCAGCATCTGTGGAAGCATTGGCTATAAGTCGATTGATTTCTTCCAAGGGGTCTTTATCTTTATTAAGTATTGAGCGTGAAGTTGTGCCGGCTTTTCCCCATTCTGCTTGCAATATTTGCTGTCTGTCGCCGCCGGGGGTATTAATGCCAGAAATGGCTACACGAAATCCCATATCCTTAGAAGAAACAGGGCCATCTATTTGAAAAAAAGCCACTTCTTCACGGCGCCCCGGAAGGATTTCATCAAAGCCGGAAAGATAGCTTCCCCCTTTGCGTACAAAACCTCCGGCAGATCCATGCAGGCGACCGCCAAGGGAAAAACGAAATACATCCATGACCATCTCTGCTACATTGCCTGCGGTATCGTATATTCCCAAAGAGTTAGCCTTACGGGAACCAATGCGAGCGGTGCCTTCTTCTATGCGCGAAGCATTTTCTGGGCGAAATACGGCGTAATCAGTATAATTTTCTCCTGGGCTTAAAGGGGAAAATTCTTCAAGAAATTGCTGACTTGTGATGGCATGTCCACCTCTGGCAGCATATTCCCATTCCACTTCAGTAGGAAGGCGAACATACCCTATGTTGCGGTTGTCGCCTTTATAATGAGGAAGTTGCTCCGGCGCATACCGTAGAAGCCACTTGGTATATCTTTCAGTGAATTCTGTAGCGTCATACCATGTCACATTTTTTTTGGGACGTACATTTGTTGATGTGGGCGAAACACATTGACCACCCATAATGGAGTCATATTGCAAAGATGTTATTTCATATTTTCCAATAAGGTAATAATAAAAATCCCCCGAAGGTGCTTTATCTTGCCATGTTTTTGGGAAATCTTCTTTGGAGAAAGGAGCAGCTAAACTGGCGGTATATCGGCTATCATAGTAGGCGCGATCGGCATTTTTTGCATTGTCGTGTCCAAAGCGCGTGTTTAAGTCCCACAAAAAGCCCTGCGCCGGCACAGCAACGATTTTAAATACCATTGAGAGATTGCATGGCATAGGGAGCACAATGTCTGTGTTATCTGGCCTAGGGTTAAAGGCTTCCTTTAAAGTTGCACTGCCTTTGGCAGCCAAGGCGGCATGCGCCTGTGGTGGGCTTGGCATAAGCAAAACAAAAGCCATAAGAATAAGAAAGAGTGCGTTATTAAATATCACGAATCACCTCAGAAGGTATTATTTTCGCGGCCTTGGTGGCAGGTAAGAATGTGGCACACAATGAAAGGCAAAGCACAATACCAAAGCCTAAAGCAAAATGTTCTGGTAATAAAGAGCAAATCTTTTCGGTGGTACCTTGTAAGCTGTTACTGAAAAGATAATCAATAAGATAGGCGGCTATACCATAGAGTGCCCCTGCTGTCAGAGAGCCTAAAGTGGCGGTTAAAAACGATTGGAACAAAGGAAAAGCCATTATATCTTTGCTCGTGTAGCCAATAAGCCGTAAAATTCCAAGATAGCGTTCTTTGCGGCGCACAGCTGCAAGGGCGTGACTGGCGGTGGATGCTAAAAAACCCAAAGCAGCAGTGAAGCCTATGAGGCCAAAAATAAGGTTTAACGATGTGTTTAAAGCTTGTACAGCGGCAATTTCTTCAGCTTTCGTGTAAACATCAATGGATTTTTCTGCAAAAAATGCGCGTAACGTAGTGACGCCATGAAGATTTTTGGCATAAAGGCGAAAGGAAGCGTAAATTCGTTCTGTGTCCGGGGTGGTATTGCCAGTCCAACCAGCGTTTTCTTGTAGCCGTGCATCGTTTTTAGGTTTTCTACCGTCACGAAAATCCTCTGTTGCTTCAAGTAAATTCAAAGGGATAAAAGCAACTTCCTGCTGTTGTACTTCAAAGGGCAGTACCGCTTGCACCCAAAGAGAGGTTTTAGCTCTTTCAATTTTTCCTTTATGCGTACGCTCCACATAGCCTTGAAGCAAAGAGTAGGGCTTAGCAGAGATTCTGCGTGCAGCTTCGGCTGAAAGCGTAATGGCAAAGGTATTTTCCGGCTGTTTTTCATTGGCACTTATGTTTGTAGTAGTATAGGGCATGAGCAATGTATCTCCAGGGGCAGTGGGCTCAAGAGACACAGTAATGCGTTTAAAACTACTGGTTTCGCCGTGCAAAGATATGCTCATGGTAGCTGAAATAGAGCGAGTTTTAGGTAAAATAAAGCCCACATGTGGATTTTTTTGTACGTCTTCGATCCACTTCTTGGTATAATGCCCGCTAGAAACAGGTATAACCTCTAAATTGTGCGGATTGTTTTGCAATCTGTCAGTCATGGTACTGATAATGCCATATTTTACCCCGTAGAGCACTAAAAGAGGGGTGAGTACTGCTGCTAGAGAAAGGATAGCACAAATGGAAAGCAATTTTTCGTGGTAATAGTCTTTGGCGGCAAGAATGCAAGATTTAAGAAACATTAGTTGCCCCCTTTCCCTTTATGCAATGGCATGTTCATATGAGAAAATATCTGGCCATCTTCGCGAGATATTGTTGTTTCTACGAGGCGAAATCCTGCATTTTCTGCCATAGATGGTGAGTGGCTGACCATAACAACGCTGATGTTTTTCTCCTTGGCTTGTTGGGTGAATAATTCCAAGACCAATTGAGCATTGTATGGATCTAACGAGGCCACAGGCTCATCAGCAAGTATAAGTTGCGGCTTGTGTATAAGCGCGCGGGCAATGGCAAAACGTTGTCTTTCTCCTACAGACATTTGAGCGGGCTTTTTATGTAGAAGATGTGTGATGTCCAGATTATGTGCCATGCTGTCTATGGTGTCTTTTAAGCTTTCTTGCTCTGTGGTAGACGCACATGAAAGCATAATATTATCATAACCGCTCAAAAATGGTAATAAACCACCTGTCTGCAAAATATAGCCTATATATTTTTGACGTATGCTCGCAAGGGTATTAAGTTTTTCTTTCTTCCACAATGTGAGAATATCAAAAGAATCATCTAGGGGGGTGAAAATAAATTCACTGTCTTGTTCGGTGTTGGGGGCAAGGGCAGTGGAGATTATATCAAGGGCGGTACTTTTTCCGCAACCGCTTGGGCCCACCAAGGCTACAAGCTCTCCTTGTGCTACGTAAAAATTTTCCATATGCAAAGAAAATGTTTCGTTTTGCCCATGTTTTTTGTGCAAGTTTTTGATATGTATAATGTTTGCTGGTAAGGTCATACGTGTTTTGTATCCTAATAAATGTTATATAAAATCAAGGTAAAGTTCAAAAAATGGTATATTACATTCTCTAATAATATCAGAGTAAACTAGCGAAAGGCCTCTTGTCTGTCAATACAAGAGGGGAGAGCGTGTGTTAGCTATAGCACAGCAAAATTAAAACGAGCTTGGCATAAAAAAAGAGCCCTCTATTACTAAAGGACTCTTAAAAGGCATGTATGTTAGGAGCTGTTATTTCAAGAAGTCAGCAGCATCTACATATTCAAGGTTAAAAGCTTGAGCTACAGCTTCATAGGTGCATTTGCCTTCCACAGTATTTAAGCCACGAGCCAGAGCAATGTCTGCCTTGCAAGCTTCTTTCCATCCCTTATTAGCTAATTGTACAGCATAAGGCATGGTTACATTTGTTAAAGCAAAAGTTGAAGTTCTAGGCATAGCACCGGGCATGTTAGCTACAGAGTAGTGTACTACATCGTGGCATACATAGGTGGGATCCATATGTGTAGTAATGCGGTCAATAGTAGCCACAGAACCACCTTGGTCAATGGCAACGTCCACAATGGCGGCGCCTGGCTTCATGTTTTTCACCATTTCTTCAGATACAAGCTTAGGAGCTTTTGCACCAGGAATAAGCACAGCACCAACAAGTAAGTCGCACTCGGCAGTGGCAACGGCTATGTTATGGCTGTTGGAAGCCATAGTTGTGACCTTCATGGAGAAAATATCATCCAATTGACGTAAACGATCGATGTTATTATCAAGAATAGTAACTTGTGCACCAAGACCAAGAGCCATCTTTGCAGCATTCGTACCTACGATACCGCCGCCGATAATGGTAACTTTAGCCGCAGGAACACCAGGAACGCCGCCCAACAACATGCCGCAACCGCCATGATGTTTAGCTAAGATGTTAGAACCTACAATAACAGACATGCGACCGGCTACTTCAGACATGGGGGCCAATAAAGGTAAGGAACCATTCAAAGGTTGCACTGTTTCGTAAGCAACGCCTACAACGCCTTTTTCAAGCAAAGCCTTTGTTAAGGATTCTTCAGCAGCAAGGTGTAGGTAGGTAAAGAGCAATAAATCTTTGCGGAAGTATTGATATTCAGAAGGAAGGGGCTCTTTCACTTTAATAATCATTTCAGCTTTAGCCCAAACATCTGCAGCAGCTGGCAGCATTTCTGCGCCGGCAGCTACATACTCTGCGTCAGTAATCATACTGCCAAGGCCGGCGCCAGCTTCTATATATACGGTATGTCCATTTTGCTTTAAGCTATGTACACCAGCAGGGGTTATAGCTACGCGGTTTTCGTTGGCTTTAATTTCTTTTGGTACACCAATAATCATTCTTATTCTCCTAAATATATTAATGTTTGACAGAAAACGTATTTTGGAAAAAACTATCCATTTTCGCTTTCTGGCTCAAAGTACGCAAGCTAGTAAAGGAAGGCAAGTAGAAAGTGAAAAAAATCATTTTTTAATACATGTTGCTTTAAGGATGTTTGTTAAATATTTATTTTTTATGTGTATTAAATTTCTTAGTTAAGTTTCATTTTTCATTTATGCTCAAAATGTATTTGAAAAGTAGTTGTGCAGACCCCTTAAAATAGCTGAGTTTTAAAAACTATACAACAATATGAATATTATTGAAAATATCTAAAAATGTTATAAAATTCTTAGCTACAAGCAAACTTCTAAAATGAGTTCTTAACAACTCACATGATGCTAAAACAGCTTCCTTCTTTCATTTTGCTGCTCTTTTTTAAGAAAGCCACATCTCTTGAGAAGTCATCCAAATTGGTATACTGCTTTCCGTTGCTCGTGACACCTGCAATAGAAATGCTGGCAATGGGGAAATTCTCCGTGATGCCATTTCTGTTTTTTGAAACAATATAGCCACGCTCAAGGTCTTCGTCATTATAAAGCTTTTCGACCTCTTGGGCGAATGCCTCTATAACATGTTCACAAAAATCTACACTGTATTTATAGCCATAGTTTGCAATGGCGATAAAGTCATCGCCGCCTATATGCCCGATAAATTCCTTTTTTGTGGCACATGCTTGTAGTATTTTGGCAAACATAATAAGCATAAGGTCGCCGTTTTCAAAGCCGTAGGCGTCATTATATGCTTTAAAATTGTCAATATCATAATAGGTGACGGCATAGTCTTTTGTGTGAAAAAGGCGTTGCTCTAATTCCTTTTCGATGAGTAAATTGCCCGGTAATTTTGTGAGCGGATTAGCATGAAGGGCAGCATTTACTTCGGCTTTTGTGCAAATGGAGAGAAGATCTTTGATGGTGGCAATGCCATAATAACACTGATTTTTTTCTACAACAATAGGGTGATAGAGTTGGTCATTTTCCCTTTGCATGGCAAGCTTTGCCACCTGATCCACTGCCATGTCTACATTGACGCTGAGAAATTTTTTTTGCAAAAGTTCTGAAATGTTTTTTTTGGTAAAGATACTGTAGCCATATCGTCCGCCCAATATAGTATTAAGGTCTGCGCGGGTCATGAAGCCTATGGGCTTGTCATTTTCAACGACGGTAAATTCGGTAATGTCTGTGTTTTTTTCTAACTTTTCATAGATATGCTTTGTTTTTTCATGTGGAGCGAAGGTGTAACCCTTGCGGCATACATTTTTAACAGTAGGGTAGATAGATGTACGCACCTTGCTTATAAGCTCTTTTGCATTTTTTTCACGAATAAGTTGTTTTTTTTGCATATCAATATCTTGTATATGCGTATGGGGGCGCGCAAGAAAATATCCTTGTCCATAATCCACGCCCAACTCTATAAGCTCTTCCAGCTCTTCGGGCTTTTCAATACCCTCTGCAATGACCTTAATATGGGCTTGCTTGCAAAATTCCACCAAGGCACGGCACATAATAAGCTTCGTGTGGTCAACATTGATGTTTTCGATAAGGTACTTATCAAGCTTAATGAAAAGAGGCTTCACTTCTACAATGGTATTGAGACCGGAAAAACCTGAACCGACATCGTCAATGGCAATGCCATAATTTTGCTCTTTATAGTAGTTGATAGCATCGTGAAAAAGAGCCTTGTTCTGTACGGCAACTCTTTCTGTAATTTCAAAGGTAATTTTGTCTTGGCACAAGCCAAGCTCTTGCAAGCTTTGTTGGGTTACACCTTTTTTGAGTGCATCGTCAGAAATGGTATTGGGATTGATATTAATAAAAAGGTGAGCCTGAGATTTTGAATGCGCAAAGTGGCAAATGGATTTTTGTCTGCATCGCATTTCCAGTTCCCATACTTTGTCCGTACATTCTGCCGTATGAAAAAGCGTTTCGATGCCTATGTCATCGTAGGGAGCGCATATTCTGCTTAAGGCCTCATAAGCAAAGACTTCACCGCTTTGCAGAGACACGATGGGTTGGTATACAGGAAAAAGAAGGTCTTTTTCTAAAATCTGATCAAGCTTTTGAATATTTTCTTCGTATGTCATGATGTGCACTTTTTGGATAGAGTTTAATAAAAACGAACGAGAGCGCGACTTTAATGCAGAATGCTTGATATTTTATGCCCATTGTGTGACAAATTTGTCACTTTTTTAATAGATGTGGGGCAGCTTCTCTTGTGGAGTTAAAGGTCAGGGACTCTTGGGGCGGATTCGTTCAACTGGCTGCGCATTAATGATAAAGGCCCTCATTGCAAGGGCCTTTATCATTACATTGAATTTACAATGTGTTACTTTTTATTTCTATACAGTGTATATGCGCTGTCAAAACAGCATTCATAATTATGACCGCTAACTCCGGTATGCTCCATGTGATTACTTATACCAGCAGCAACCGAGATAAGAATGCTGTCCTCGGTCAGCAAAGGAGCAATTTTTTGTAATACTTTATTAACAAATAATCTCCAATCCACTAAAAAAGTAGGAGATTTCAAAAGCAGCCGTTTCTTCGGCATCAGAACCATGTACGGAGTTTTTTTCCTTGGATAAAGCATACATTTTACGAAGAGTTCCTTCTGCGGCTTCGCTAGGGTTGGTAGCTCCCATGATTTCACGATAGCGAGCAATGGCATTATCTCCTTCAAGCACAGAACACACTACAGGGCCAGAGCACATGTATGTGGTTAAGTCATCAAAAAAAGGCTTTTCTTTATGTACAGCGTAAAAAGCCTGTGCTTGTGCCTTGGTCATATGAATCATCTTCATAGCCACAACACGTAATCCTTCAGCTTGGATATGCGCTAGTATTTTACCACTTAAATTACGTTCTACAGCATCAGGTTTTATGATAGAAAAAGTGCGTTGCATGTGTTTCTCCTAAGACAAGAGGCTTGATAAAGGTTTAAAGACAAAGAATCTCATTGAGACAAAAACACTCATAGTGTAAGGTTTACCTACCATTTTTTGGTACTTATTTCAAAGCTATTTTTAATATGTTAAAATTCGACAAGATGTCTCATGTGTAAAATGTTGTTTTTTTAAAGAAAATATACATTTTGCTAAAGTTTAAAAAAAACACTTGACGTTGGTGGCGCTTTCGTACATATTGCCGTTCCGCCGTTTGAGACGGCGAGCTGATCCACAGCGCAGGCTTCTGTAAAAAGAGGTTTGAAAAAAATAAATGGAAAATTGAAAAAAACGTTTGACAAGGGATGCCGATTACTGCATAGTGCGCTTCCCGCAAACGGGAGCTGAGCAAACAGCGGAACACGAAAGTGTGGCAAAAATAAAATTGCAAAAAAGAAAAAAAGTTGTTGACAAGTTCGGCGACTTGAGGCAAATTGCCTCTCCGCGCTTCGGAAAGATATTCGAGCGTAGGGCTGAGAAAACAGCCGCAAAGACTCGAAAGAGTTTTTGAAAAAAAAGAAAAAAAGTTGTTG
>CAYJAD010000066.1:0-12682 GCA_964368075.1 uncultured Desulfovibrionaceae bacterium
CACATAGATGCCGGTGCGACAAGTTCGCCAAGGGGCGGGTCTATCTCATCTCAAACTCCCCCCATCCCCTCAAAACGCGCCACACATCCCCCTTAACTTTTGTACAGCTTTATTTTATATGCGTTTTATAGGAAGCTTGGAGGAAACTTCTTAGCACTGGCAAAAATTTTCCCAAAACAATTCATGTTTCTTTTCTTATAGTTATAACAAATTACAACTAAAAAAAATATATTTAATATTTTTTTCTTGACAAAAACCCCACTCTCACATAAAAGATTCTCTGCACTTAGTTGCGGAGAGGTGTCCGAGCTGGCCGAAGGAGCTCGCCTGCTAAGCGAGTATACGGGGTCGACCTGTATCGAGAGTTCAAATCTCTCCCTCTCCGCCATTTAAGCAAACTCAAGGGTTTACGAAAGTAGACCCTTTTTTTGTGGAAAAGAAAAGGGCGCATTCTAAAAACACGCCCTTACAAAGTTTTTAATGCACAGCTATTCTTGCACAGTGGGTACAGTAAACCCTGCCTGAATACACAAGCTATCTTGTCTTGCGCCGGCAAAGTCCGCTTCAACCATTTCTTGCACCAGTTCAGTAAAAGAAATTCGTGGTTCCCAGCCAAGTTTTTCCTTTGCCTTGGCGGCGTGCCCAAGCAAGGTTTCCACCTCTGTAGGACGGAAATAGCGCGGATCAATGCGCACCACCACGGTTCCTTTTTGCAAGTTTTTATTCTTGCGAATGGTATTCATGCTATCGGCAATAAAGGCATCCTTGGTGGCAGAGCTTTCGCCTTGCATTTGCTTTTCTAACAGCGTTACCAAAACGCTTTCATCAAAGCATTCCACCATACCCACTTCATCCACGCCTTCACCTTGCCAAACTAAAGTTAAGCCCAGCATTTTCGCAGAAATTTCAATAAATTCACGCACAGAATGCTGTTCACCACTGGCTATAACAAAGTCTTCTGGTGCGTCTTGCTGTAGCATAAGCCACATCATACGCACATAATCCATGGCATGTCCCCAATCGCGCAGAGCATTAATATTGCCCATATGCAAGCAGTCTTCCATGCCCAAAATAATACGAGGTAAAGCGCGAGTGACTTTGCGGGTCACGAAAGTTTCACCGCGCATGGGGGATTCATGATTAAAAAGAATACCATTGCAAGCATACATACCATGGGCTTCACGGTAATTCACCGTAATCCAATATCCATAAAGCTTGGCTACAGCATAGGGGGAACGGGGATAAAAAGGCGTCGTTTCCTTTTGTGGCATTTCTTGCACCAAGCCATACAGCTCAGAGGTTGAAGCCTGATAAATACGTGTTTTCTTTTCCAAGCCCAAAAGACGCACTGCTTCCAGCACGCGCAAAGTTCCTATACCCACCACATCGGCGGTATATTCCGGCGCATCAAAAGACACTTGCACATGACTCTGAGCGCCAAGATTATAAATTTCATCGGGCTGAATTTTTTGCACCAAGCGTACCAAGTTGGCGCTGTCCGTTAAATCACCATAATGCAAAAAAAAGCGCCTTTTATCGCTGTGCACACCTTGATAAATATCATCTATGCGCTGGGTATTAAAAAGTGAAGAACGACGCTTAATACCATGAACTTCATAGCCTTTCTCTAAAAGAAAACGTGCTAAATAAGCACCGTCTTGACCTGTAATACCTGTGATGAGAGCTTTTTTCATATGCTTATCCTAAGAAGTCATTTCTTTCTTTATGGCGATTTTACGTGCTAACACACCTAAAAAAATGTTTTATTTACGTATTGTTACATGTACTTGGCGCAAGTTCATGATATATTCATGGGGGCTTGCGTCTACATTTGTTATGGCAAGATATATTGTTCCTTTAACTAGTGCTAAGCTCCCTACTTTTACTTCTTTATAGTCCTGCCAGCTATCACCTGTTGAGGCAATATCAGCATAAAAGTGCGGAATTTTATCAAGCAAACTTAGAGCCATGGGCTCCTCCATGGCAAAAAAACCTACACGCAAAACTTTATTCATAACTGCATAGCGACTATACACAATGCTTATGTCATACACACCCGCTTCACTAATGTGCACGGGAAACATAACCACAGCGCCATTATCCCATGAACCTAAATAAGGAAGTTCCTTTCCTGTACTTAGTGTAACATTGCGTGCTAGGCGTAAATCAGCATCCTTAGGGTAAAATGTCCTACTTCCACGCCATGTATATTCCTCTGGTTCCGGAGGCGTATAGGCATGTGATGTTGAGACAAAATAGGAAGAAAAAAAGGTAAAAAAAGAACACATCATAAATGTTATCCAATTTTTTTTCATACACGAAGCTCCTTTTTAAATACGCCGGAAACGTCCATCTTCCCACAATATGCCCAAATGAAATTGCACAAAACCATCAATGGCTCGAAAACAGGCTTGTCTTTGAGGCAAAGGTAATGCGGCAACATCCCAATACTTAGGTGAGGCCACTTCGACCTTATGTAAAAGCTCTAAAGCTTGGGCGGGAATTTTTGTGGTATAGGCCAAGGATTTTTTACCACAGTCACACTGTTCACAGCGGCAAAAACCTTCATCCATATGAAAAACACTGTCTTTCCCTTGAAGGCTTTGCCCACAAACATAACACGTCTGCCAAGCAGGAGCAAAGCCTTGCTCCGAAGCCATGCGTAATCGAAAAAGTACAGGAAAAAGACTATGTAATGTGGTGTCTTCTTCAAAAAACAAAACCATTTCTCGAAGTAAAGCAAAATTTGCGGCGGCGTTTTCTTGCGCAATACCAAAAACTTCTAAAAAGCGTATGCAATTTACCGCCATGCCAAGACGCAACCAATCGTAACGCAGCTTTTGTGGCCCGTGCAGCAAAGAACCTTCTTCTAAGGCAAGGTATTGTCCATTTCGGCAAGTTTTTACACGACACGCTATGGTATTAAGCACATCTAAACAACCGCAAAAACGACGTCGACTACGGCTACCACCAAAGGCAAAAACCGTCATAAGGCCTCGTTTTTGAGAGAAAATGCGCAACCACATATCTGCTTCGCGAAATTTGCCCGTTTGTAAAACAATGGCAGAATCATTCCATTCCATACTAAAAATCCACTCATAGCCATGAAAAAAAGTCAGTATTTAAAAAAACATGCATTTCTCTGCTAGTTACACAAACGCATTAAAAAATAAAAGACGTAAGGCCATTTATTATATTCAGCATGTACCAGTTATGCAAAAAATACTTTCTCAACACATATACGGCTATGAAAGTGATGAAAAGACTATAGTGATAGTGTGCAAGAAAATATATCTTACACTTTTTTTCCTTGTATAATTAAGGACTCGGAGGGAAAATAATAGTTTTCTCTTCACCCTTCGCGCCCAAAGTTGGCATCACCTTACCATTGTAATGAATGCGCACCCCACCGGCATTTCCCAGAGTAAGGCTAAGCTTATCATCAAAGGTTAAAGCAAACGTATCACCGGGTTTTAAAGAAAATTTGCGCATCCCTGTGTTATCCGCGGCAGACTGTATCCAACTTTCAGCCAAAGCTGTAATAATAACCTTATGTGGCCCCACATGCTTTGGTCTGTCTTCTGCTGTAGGGGTAATGGGGGTGACGACTTTTTCCTGAGTAGTAACTTCTTTAGCAGCTTGTGCTTTTTTAGCGGCTTCGGCCTCTTGAGCTTTTTTAGCTTCTTCTGCTTCTTTTGCTTTTTTTGCAGCTTCAGCCTCTTGGGCTTTTTTAGCTTCTTTCGCTGCCTTGGTATCTGCAGAGTTTTTTTGCTCTACTTTTCCTGCATCCTTAGGCGACACTTTGGGTTCAGCAGGCTGAGCCGAAGATAAAGCAGGGGCAGGCTCTGCCGTATTTACAGGCTCTTTCTTAAAAAAAGAATGAAAATCGGGATTACGATACGCCCACACGCCAGCCCCACCGCCTATGCACAAGCACAAAAGAAAAATAACAACGGCGCCGCCCTTACCTTTATTTTTAAGAGCTGGTCCTTTCTCAAAATTCGAAGGCCGCGGTTTTTCCTCCCCTTCTTCATACAAGGCAGGTGAAGTTAGTAATTCTTGCACATCAAGGTCAAGGTATTTGCCATAAGCACTTACAAAACCGCGCACATAAACAATATGCGGTAAAGAAGCACTATCTCCGGCCTCCAATGCCCGTAAAATGCGCACACTGATTTTTAGGCCATCTGCCACATCTTCTACGGAAAGCTGCTTTTTTTCTCTTTCAGTACGTAAGAATTGCCCTAACTCATCCAAAGTTTCTACCATACAACAAACTCAACTTTCTCGTTTTTTTGCAAGAAACCACCAGAATGCACAAAATAAGGGGCCTGCACAATTATTTTTGACTGCAAGGCCATATTTTCCAAAGAAAACATGGCCTTAAAACTGTCTTCTAGATACGTATATCAATCACTGCATTGCTGCGTAATTGTTGAACATAATCATCAAATCTTTGCTTTAAGCGAGGTTCACGCACCGCTTTGTCTGCCATCTGCTGTGCTTGCACAAAGGGAAGCGGCTCTCCACCTTTAGAAGATTTAATCTTTTTAAACTGCGATTTCTTCCCATTAAGCATCAGCATGGGAGTGACGCCGCCTACAGGTAATTTATTTATTAAAGTAACAAGTTGTGGAGGCATTTGTTTTAAGTTTACTGGCCCTAAAACACCACCGTTTTCTTTGTTGGGTCCTTCAGAAACTTGACGTGCCACCTCTTCAAACTTGGAAGGGTTTTGCATAATTTGGCTTACATATCCGGCAGGATTTATAGAGTTAGGGTAGACAAGCAATGCTAACACCGTTTCCGCCTGTGATACAAACTTACTTTTATTGGCTTCGTAGTAGGCGCGTACTTCATCGGGGGTTACGATAATTTTGCGCCCCACCATAGCTCCCATAAGCTTTTGTCGCAAAATAGAATTAGATATGCGACGTTGATAGGCTGCTACCGTCATGCCTTCTGCTCGCAATTGTTTTTCAAACTGTGCTTTATTTACACGGCCCTGCTGCATGATACGGGCAATTTCAGCATCTACTTCAGCAGAAGAAGCAGTGATGCCTTGTTTTTCAGCCTCTGTCACAATGAGCATTTCAATAATAAGATTATCAAGAGTTTCTTTGTAAATTGTTTGAGCCTTAGCAGAATTCCCTGCTTTTTTAACACTTAACCCTGCTTTAGCCAAAGCTGGCCCTGCGGAAATTTGCACATCATACATGGAAATCATTTTTCCATTAACCACAGCTGCCACTTGATTTACTGCTGCAGCATGAGCCACGCTAACCATCGCTAATAAAGCAAAACAGAAAGAAATAATTTTTTTCACAAAAACTCCCTCATAGAATTTAACTGTGTATTCATTGTAAAGAACAAAATACACTATAATAATAAGACAATATAGTCATATTTTTCATCAACTCATACATTTCTAGCGTATATGTTAACTTTTTTCCATGCAAGATGCAACGCCGGAGCTGACGACTTTTTAGCGGTTCGTTAAGCTATAGGCACAAAAAAAGCACCCTACCCGAACAAACTAAAAGAAGACAATAGCAAAGCATTCAAAATAATTCTGTATGCTTTTTTTAAGACTTAGCCTTTATTTGACAATATCATTAGCCACATGTGAAGAAATTTTTATATCTGCCACAGCAAGTTTTTCTTTAAGCCATTTTTCAAAAAGCTCCACCATGCGCTCTTCTGCCAAAAATTCTTCTATATACACATAGGCTTCTGCTGAAGAAAGGGCTTTTTTGGATTCATGCTTTTCAAGGCAAAGAATAATAAACTCTGACTCTTGCGCTATAACATCTGTACAGCTGTCTTCTTTTAATGCAAAAACGCTTTTTTGCCATTCTTTAGGCATATTTGCTTTATCGATACGCATTTTATATGGCGATAATACAGCCTTACGCGACAGCAAGTCTTCTAATGTTTTTATATCTGCAAGTTCTTCTTTTTTCTCATTAATAGCTTCGTGTAAAAGGTAGCTTTCTTCTAAAACAAAGCTTTCTTTATTATTTTCATAGTAAGCTTCAACATCTTCCAAGGAAGCCACAAAGTCCTTACGCAAAAACTCTTGATTAAATTTTTGTAATGCAATGATATAGCGTAAAATTTCTCGCCATGCATCAATATCTAGTGCATTTTCTTCAAAGTACTTTTCAAATTCTCCTTCAGGATAGTCAGAACGTACATTTTCTTCAAAGGCATCGACCATTTCTTTAGTAACAATAATACCTTTAGTTTCAAGATCTTGCAACATAAGCTCATAGACAATAAGGTTGGCTATGGTTTTTCCGTATTTAGCACGTAATTCTTGTAAAGAAAATTGCTCAAAAATACCGAGGTCTGCCATATCTGCCTCTTGTGAAGCCTGCACTGTTTTTAAAACAATGGGCCTGCCATTCACCGTGGCTACCACACTGGCGGGAACTTCTGCCTCAAAACAAGCTCCAAGCATGAGAGATAAAAGACAAATTAAAGCTATAGCTATACGCACAAATACCACCTTATTTTTATCAGTCCGTTAAAAAAGCGTTCACTGCGTCACTAGCACAAAAAAGTCAAATTGCTCATGCATCTTTACTACATTGCGCATCTTGACTTTTGTGCTTACTTGCACCACACATTTTTAACGGCCTACCTAAAATCGACTTTTCCAACAGGCTGTTACATCATGTATCAAGAATTTTTCAAAGCTACAACAATTTTCTACACATCCTCTTTTAAGGAAACATTACGTTTTTTGTATAGAAAATAATAAAGCACTTGCTTTTTCAAGGCTTTTCACGAAAGACTGTTCATCCACGGCAAAACGAATTTCCAAAGTAGCTGGTGGCGTCAAGCGTATTTTTTGGCCATCCTTTCCACCGCTTGTCATAAGCTTTACCAGCTTTTCACCATCTAGACTTGTTTGCTCTTTACTCCATTGAATAGTTACCTTATGAGCAAAAATATCAGCTCTTTGCGCTGTCAAACCCCCAATATGCTGTTTAAATGTCAAAATACTGAGGAAATTTTCAAATTCTTGAGGGAAAGCCCCAAACCTATCACGCATGGCTAGAGCAATATCTTCTCTTGTGGCACCGTCAATGGCAGAACTTAAAGACTTATAATAACGCAGACGTTCTCGCCCATCTTGCACATAGGATTCCGGAATATGCGCAGGCACGCCAATATTTAGCTCTGTCTCCACCACCGCAGATGAAGGTGTACCCTTAAGACGGCTTACAGTTTCTTCCAGCATTTCTAAAAACAAATCCAACCCAAGACGTGTCATATGCCCAGACTGTACTTCACCAAGAATATTTCCCGCACCGCGTAAACGCAAATCTTCCATGGCTACTTGAAAGCCTGCCCCTAAATAATCCAACTCTAAAATAATGCGCAAACGTTCTCGTGCTGTATCCGAAAGGCGATGCTCTTCCGGTACCACAAAAAAAGCGTATGCTTGTCTATCTGAACGCCCTACTCTGCCGCGCAATTGATATAATTGCCCCAAACCAAACATATGCGCCTGATCTACAATAAGGGTATTGGCACGTGGAAAATCAAGGCCAGATTCCACTATGGAGGTGCAAACCAAAACATCCAGCTCTCCATGCCAAAATTTATGCATGGTTTCTTCTAATTCTTTTTCGGGCATTTGACCATGAGCCATACCTAAGCGTGCCGTAGGAATTAAATTGCGCACATATTCCGCCACACGCTCCAGCCCTTGCACTCTATTATATACCCAAAAAACTTGGCCCTCACGTTGAATTTCGCGCTCAAGCACTTCTTTAAGCACTTTACCGTCGCGTTGTAATATGGCTGTAGATACGGGCTTTCGCTCCGGTGGTGCCGTTTCAATAATGGATAAATCGCGAATACCAGACATGGAAAGCTGCAAAGTACGCGGAATGGGCGTAGCTGTAAGCGTAAGAGCATCTACATTTTTTTTCAATGCCTTCATTTTTTCTTTATGACGCACGCCAAAACGCTGTTCTTCATCTAGTATAAGTAATCCCAAATTGGGTAAGCTTACATCCTTAGATAAAAGTCTGTGTGTGCCCACCACAATATCTATTTGGCCTTGTTCTGCGGCTTTAAGTACATCTTTTTGTTTTTGCTTACTAACAAAACGGCTTAACAAACCAACATTAATGGGAAAACCCGCCAAACGCTGACGAAAGGTCTGATAATGCTGCTCTGCTAGTACCGTGGTGGGGCAAAGCAAGGCCACTTGACGCCCCTCTGCGGCGGCTCGAAAAGAAGCTCGTAATGCCACCTCTGTTTTGCCAAAACCTACGTCGCCACACACCAACCTGTCCATAGGTTGCGACTTTTCCATATCGTCCAGCACGTCTTGAATAGCTTTGGCCTGATCTGGGGTTTCTTCAAAACCAAAAGTCGCCTCAAATTCACGAAAAAGTTCGTCGGGCGGGCCATAATTAAAGCCCTTGGTAACTTTGCGATACGCGTACATTTCTACCAAGTCCGCCGCAATTTTTTCAATGGCTTTTCTTGCTTTTTCCTTAGAATTTTGCCATTGCGATCCGCCCAATTTATCTAGGCTGGGGTCTACCCCATCGCCGCCTTTAAAGCGCTGAATCAATGCAAGGCGATCAGCAGGTACATACAATTTATCTGCACCGGAGTATTCCAAAAGCAGATAATCATTACGCACCGGCCCAATTTGCATATGATGCAAACCAGAAAAACGCGCAATGCCATAATCCCTATGGACAAGCAAGTCTCCCACCACCAAATCATCAAAGCGATCTAGCCCTTTAAAAGCCCCTGCCGCTGTGCGCTGTCTTTTCTCGGCCTTAGGATAGATAATATCTTCGCCCAAAACGCGTATGTCATCCCAAAGCACATCCACACCACCACGCCACGGAGCCACCAAGGCAAAAAGCCCCTGCACATGAGGGGCATAGCGTAAATGCGGCATGAGCCCATCTTGCTCTGCCAAGGACAAAAACTTTGCACGACTGCGCTGATTAACAAAAGAAAGAATTACTTGCTTTTTTTGACTTTGCCATGCTTTCAAACCAGCCACTAATTGCTGCCAAGGTCTATCTTGCACTCTAGCAATATCTGCCGCATCTGTATCTACCTGTATGAAAAGCTCTGCAAAAGAGTGCAATTGCCTTTCTTGTAAATCAATGACAGGATATGTGGACTGGCTAGCTTCATCTACTGTGGTTGAAGTGAACACATGCCCCACACTGCCCATCACTAAGGGTTCTTGATATACAGTAAGCGTTTTATCATTTTCCCATAATGACAATACTGTAGCTACATCGCGCAAGGCCATACGAGCTGGTTGCGGCAAGACGCTTTCTTCACTTTCCAAACTTTCTGCCAAGACTCTAGCTGTTGTTTCTAAATCTTCTTTGCTGTCCGCTTCTCCTGGAAGCAACCACACGCAGTCTTTAGGCAACCACTCTTCTAACACTGTGGGCGCGTCATAAAAAATTCCCGGCAATAAACCTGTTCCACCCCTGTGCAAATTTTTCTTAAAATCATGCACATAATTTTCATCTAAAAGCCCTTTTTGTAACAGCCTATCCCAGCGCTGTGTAGCTTTTTGCATTTGAGCCGTATCCGCAGCCAAGGGTAAAGGAGATAAAATAATCACCTCCTGCACTGCTGCCAAAGAACGCTGAGAAACTGCATCAAAAAGACGCATATCTTCTAAAAAATCACCGAAAAATTCTAGTCGTACAGGTTTTTCATAGCCTGGAGGAAAAATATCTAAAATATCACCGCGCCGCGCTATATCACCGGCACGCGATACCATTTGCACCCTTTCATACCCCCATTCCACGGCCTGCTCCACCAAAAGCTCAGGAGACATTTCTGCTCCTTTGTTGAGGCTCAGCTCATGCGCATCAAAGAAATTCAGCGGCATATATTTGATGAGCAAATTATCTAAGGTCATCACCACGCACGAAGGTTTTTTAAAATGCAATGCATAAAGCACAGCCATGCGCTCTACCCAAGAAGAGTGCAATCCCGCTTGTGTAGGGAGCACCCCTTGAGGCATAAAAAGTAAGGGAGATTGCCAACGCAAAAGATCTATAGCACTGGCATCATGAGATAAATCAGGTGAGAAAAGCGTTAAAAAGCCGCGTGCAGCTGACATTTCATCTCGATTCCGCACCACAAGCACAGCCGTGCGCCCTTCCTCTTTACACTGCAAAGCCAAGCGACAACGGCTGGCTATGCCACTGCGGGCAAGGCGACACGATTTATTTTTATCAAGTATTTCTTTGAGGATGGACATAATTATTACTATTGCAGAAAAAAAGTAGTTTAATAGGTAGTTTAAAACTATAAAAGCAGTGTATTACAAGAAAAATTTCTTTATATTGCTTTTCAACTATCTAATCGATGCTAAAAAACGCATTTCCACGCATTTTTCAGAAAAGGCACGCCCACTCCAAATGCCCCTTCGAGGACGACAGAAGTGAATATGGAAAAGTAAACATCTTAAAATAGACACGCAAGCTCCCCTTGTCAATGGAAAAGGAATTGTTCAATTTTGTTGTTAAGAAAAGCCAGTTTATTGCTTTTTCTGGGGGAAACTTTTACTAGCGACAAAAAGTGTCCCCCAGACCCCCTCAAGAAATAAACTATCCAGCATTACTTAAAGTATGCTTCAACGCTTGCTCTAAGTCTTCTTTAGAGTAAATATCGCGTATTACAGTAGGATTTTGTGCGGTCATGCCCATGCCAAAGATGGCTGTTAAAGGTATGCTTTTGCCTCCTAGAGCGTGTAATAATTTTTCCCCTTGCACATTATCTTGTGTTATATCTACACGTACAAAGGTGAGAGCATATTCCTTTTGCCATGCTGATAAATTTTCCTGTGTAAGCACAGTTTTTTCTACAAATTTACAATTGGGGCACCAGTCGGCAGTAAACTCCACTAACATAACCTTTTTACCAAGGTTCTGCTTGAAAGTGGCTACATCAAAATTTTGCCACGTTACCATGTCCACCTTTGGAGGCGACGCCCCGTAAATAACAGCACCTAGCATACCTGCTAAAAAAAGTCCTGCTAGGGTGCGCCTTCTCCAGCGTGGAGCGGCTAACCCACCCACAGTACCCCATAACCATCCTAAAAAAGCTAGAACAAGCAAAGCAGAAAGCATAGGTATTTGAGCATAAGGAGGTAAAATGGAAAACATATAGATAACAGTGGCTAAAAGGAAAAAAGCTACTATTTTTTCTAAAAATCCCATCCATGCGCCTGGTTTTGGCATGAAACGAACCCACTGAGGGCGTAAGGAAAAAAACACATATGGCAGGCTCATACCAAGCCCCACAAACATAATAATAAGCACAATAAGATACAGCGGTTGCAAAAACGCCCAACTTAGTACGCCGCCTAAAAGCGGCCCGCTACATGGCGTAGCTAACAAAGTGGCAACCATGCCAGTCATAAAAGCTTGTTGACGAGGCGATGCTGTGGCGCTTGTTTTCAAATCTAATATGGGCAAAGTAATTAATCCCATAAGGGACAGCGATAATGCAAAAATAACCACCAGCATGCCTGCCACAAAGTATACATTTTGAAAAAGCTCGCCCCACATATAGCCAGCTACTCCTAAAATCAATGCCAGAATAAAGAATTGTGCCAAAATTCCGGCTGCAAAATAGATATTATGCGTTCGAAACGCTCGAATTCTCTCCTCCCCTTCTTCGCTAAGCAATAGAGATTGAATTTTTAACGTCAGCACTGGCAATACACAAGGCATGAGATTTAAAATCAGTCCGGCCAAAAGGCCAAAGAGCAGCGCTTTTCCTAAACCTGAAACTTCTAAAACAGGCGAAAAGGCCTGCGGTGAAAAACTCCATTCCGCTTCATTAGCTTTTATAGCTTTCTCTGACCCTGCCTTGAAAGACAAAAGAGGTACCCCTTTTGATAAGGATCCTATGCCTGTTTGAACACTTTTCCCATCACGAATAAAAATGTTTTTCGCTTGCACACCCGCACTGGTATTACCTAAGGCTTTGGCTGCTTGCCATGCTTGAGAATCTGCCTCTGATAAAGGAGGCGCCACTTCTGGCACCGTTAGCGTGAAAGGCATGTTTACAGGTAAACAATGCTTTTCTGAACAAAGAAGCAAGGTAAGTTCTGCGGTAAAAGATGTGCCTTGGGGAGGATTTTTACCCAAATCTACAAACAAATGTATTTTCCCCATGTATGCTTGAACAAGCTTATCTGGCTGAAAGGAGTCTTTCCTTTCTTTACCTTTCGGCAAATACGTTGCTTGCACTGCGCCTTGAGCATTATGCACAACCAAGGCAGTGGGCAAGCCCACATCTTTTGCATTTCCAGGTGCATAGGCATAATACTGTGACGCTATATCCAGCTCCACCACTGCCATTACCGCATCCCTTTCTTGCACATAACGTACTTGCGCCTCTATGCCTTGCGGCGCCTCAATGGAAGTACCAACAACCTGCCCTGCTCTAGCAAAAGAAGCATGCGTCACATGTAAAAACATGTGAAAGATAAACAAGGCACTAATAATTAAATATATTTTACTTTTTTTCATTATTTTTCCTTGAAAGATTTTTTTTGAAAAAATGACTTGACGAAGAGCACCCAAAAAGCATATAACACTTTTCGTCGCGTGGGTCATTAGCTCAATTGGTAGAGCAGTTGACTCTTAATCAATTG
>CAYJAD010000067.1:0-12393 GCA_964368075.1 uncultured Desulfovibrionaceae bacterium
AATATTCCATTGACGTGCCCGGTAGTTTGCTTGCTGGAAATAGCAATATAGAAGCTTCTGTTAGCATAACCGATGCAGCGGGTAATAGCACCACAGCTGATGCTGGTACCGATTATAAGGTAGATACAGAAATTAGTGGCGACCTTGATGGCTTGGTAACTTCCTATGATGACAATATGGCAACCAACGTGGTAGTAGAAAGCGTTACATTGCCAGACGATGCCTCCTATAACTTTGGAGATGATTTTATCGTAGGCGATGCAGACAATGCTTTTGGGGTATTTAGTGTTGATACGGGTGGTAATCTTGTTTTTACACAAAACGAAGCTTATCAACATGATAGAAATACTGATAGCGACACAATGGAAGTACAAATTCCTGTGAAAGATGCTGCTGGCAATGAAAGCTTTGTAACGGTTACCCTCACTGTGGTTGACTCTGCGCCTGAAGTTTCCAAAGATTCCGATTCAGCACTAACTGTTGATGATAACGTAGCTACGGGGCAAATAGAAGTTGACTTTGGCGGCGACATAGACGGTGCCAGCATTACCATGTCCGGTGGCGGAACCATCAGTTATGGTGCAACCTTCAATGCTGAAAGCGGTCGATGGGAAGCTATACCTCCATCTGCAAATGATAACAATCCGCTTAACGTGGAAACAAGCTATGAAAATGGTATACATACCATCAAAATTGGCGATGTAACCATGACCAGTACGGATAATCAAAATTGGGACATTTCCTATGAGCACAATGATAGCACGCGTGATCTCACTCTTAAGTTTACCGATGGTGACGGAGACTTTGTAAGGCATACCTTAGAAACCAATGATGCACCCACTGTAGGCACTTCTTCCGTAACTGTGGCAGAATCAGCCCTTGCCGATGGCACCGATGCAAATAGTACAGAGGAAAGCGCCACAGGGCATGTGGATTTAAATTTTGGCATGGATGGACAAGGCTCTTTTGCATGGGATGCAGAATCTCAGCCAAACATTACCACCTCAGAAGGCACAGAAGTGGTATGGTCGGTAGAAGGCGATGTGCTCACCGGTACAGCAGATGGCAAGGAAGTGCTTTCTGTGACTATGGAAAAAGATGGTGATGGAAATTACACAGGTGACTATACGGTAGATTTGAAAGAGTCCATTGAGCACGATGCCCAAGGTGGGGATAGCAGTGAATTAAACTTCAACTTTACTATTACCGACGCTGATGGCGATAGCCAAAAAGGCTTTGTAAGTGTAGAAGTAGAAGATGATGTAACTTTGGCGCAAGATGCCAGTATTGACCTTGCACCGGATGCCGACTTTGGCAATAGCTTCTTTAGTGGTAGTGTTGATAGTTCCTCCTTACAAAGCGCTCTTATGCCCAATGAAGATGCAAAGCCAGACTTTTCCTATACTGGTGGTGGCTGGGATGTGCAATTCTATGACAATCAAAGCGCCGATAAATCCACCTTGGATGTGGGCGGCTTTACTATATCCGCTGCCGTAGTAAAATACGATACTGAAGAAGGGCATAGTGTTAATCAAAATGCCAGTGGGCTTGAACTTGGCTGGCGTGTGGACAATTCCAGCGCTGACGGTACAGACTATGCCAATGGCCTTGGCTTGAAAGGACAAGGCGGTAGCGGGGATTATGAAATAGGTAATATTAAAGGTGATTACACTTCAGGTGTAGAAACAGAAGCCATTATTATTAGCTTACCCGAAGGGGAAGTAGCCTATGGGGTTGACCTTTCCTTTGGTTGTCTTTTCCAAGCTGGGGGTACAACAGCAGACTCCAGCGATGAAACTATCACCATAGAATTTTTCAAAGATGGTGAGCTCGTTTATTCTGTAGAACAAGTACGCGGCACAGGCGATGGCGATCAAAACCTTGATACCTCCACCATTACAGTACCTTTTGATGAAGTGCGCATTATCCCTTCAGCTCAAGGATCAGACTTTGTACTAACCGGTGTAGACTTCTCTGACTACAATAATATGGTCGTGGGGCAAGGTTCTGGGCAAATTGAAGGTGGCGCCGACGGCATTGCCGATGCGTACTTTGAAAGTATTTCTGTGGGCGATAGTTCGGTAGAATTTACACGCGATGCCCAAGGCACTGTAAGCATTACTGGTGATAATACCGTAGTATTGGAAGATGGTACCGAGCTTACTTTAACCATGAATAATGGTGTGGTTGTGGCTCAAGATGCTGATGGACAGAACTATTTTACTGCTACGGTAGATGGCGATGGCAATTGGACCATGTATCAGCATGAAGGCTTTGGCGATCAAATCAACGTAAATATCGGTACTGTAGACGGCGATGGCGATACTCAAAGCCATAACCTCACCATGACGGGTAATGATGCCCCTAGCGTGGGTGATGTCACTGCTGCTACTGTGAGCGAAGGTGATTTCATAGAAGGTACCTCGGGCATGATTCCTGTGACGGCAGAAGGTGAAGTGGAGTTAGACTTTGGCGATGACGGCCAAGGCACATTTGCTTGGAATGCTGAAGGCCAGCCTAGTGTGAGCACGCCCGATGGCACAGAAGTTACTTGGTCTGTAGAAGGGGATGTACTTGTAGGCACTGCCAATGGCGAAGAGGTGCTTTCTGTTACCATGCAAAAAGACGGTGACGGAAACTACACCGGAGAATATACTGTAACTTTAAGTCAGCCTATTGAACACAATGCTGAAGGTCAAGACACTGCCGATTTAAACTTTGGCTTTACCGTTACTGATAGCGATGGTCAAAGCACAGAGGGCACTGTGAGTGTAGAGGTAGAAGACTCTGCTGTAACTTTAACAGATGCTGCTGAAAACTTGCAGATGACAGCCGGCGACAGCTCTGCCAAATTTGCTTCAGATTATTTTGATGAAGGCGCGGAGCGCGATGGCGGTGAATATAGTGTGCTGGGTGCTAATGCAGTGACAGAAGCAGAAGATGGTACGCTAACTTACGACTTTGATTGGGGCTCAGTAAATATGAACCCTACTACCGGTGAGTACACGGTGGAAGGCAACGGCTCCGGTGATGGCAGCTTTGATGTGCAATTCCAAGATGCCGATGGCGACAGCGCACAAACCACAGTGCAAGTGGAAAATAGTATTGTGGTAGTAGATATCAGCATTGATTCTGTGCACGGCTTTGTGGATCCGACTAATGCCACTATGGATAGTGGACTTGTTACTGTAAACGGTACGGTTTCCACCGTGGATACCACCGGTGAATCTAATACCATGACTGTAAGTCTTGAATATAATGGGAAGACTTATGAGGCTCAAGCCACAGCCAATGGCGATGGAACCTATAGCTATTCAGTAAATATCCCCAGTGATGCTGTTATTGAATCTGGCGGCGAAATTCAAATTGCAGGCGATGGCATTAAGACTTCTGTAGAAATTACAAGCGATGCCGGCGAACCCTTGGCCAATGACACCACAACCTTTAGCTATAGCTACTTTAACAAGGCTGCTGATGTGGATAGCATTCAGGGGTCCGACAATGTAGACATTATTGAAGGTATGGTTGTTGACTCTGCAAGCTATGAAAATAAAACCAATGCCACTAACCTAGGTAGTGCCGTTGACAATGAGTATCATATGGACATCGACACTGCTGGTGGCGATGACGTTTTGAACTTCCAAAGCTCTGGAACACATGCCTACAATGTCGTGTCTTTGAATGGTAATACCGTGAATTTAGACACAGGTACCGGCAATGATGACGTAAGTATGTATACTCACGGTACAAGCGCTAGTTCCGGTGGTACTGTGGGCATTAAAGCGCAAGGTGACGGTGCACAAACTACTGTGAACTTAGGAGATGGTAACGACAATATGGAAGTTGTTGCTGGTGGTGTAGGGCCGCATAAATTTGCTGTGGTTGCCAGAGACACGACAGCCTCAAGTAGCACCGAAACCATAAACACCATTGATTTGGGTACTGGCAATGATAATTTATATATGGAAGGCGAGATTGAGGCCGATGGTGGTATAAACCGTATATTTGGCGGTGAAGGTGATGATACTTTCATAGCTGTGGACGGCGACGACACCCCATTGACAAGACATACTTTTGAAGCCACCCGAGCCACAGGTGTTAACGAAGTGGACTTAGGCGCCGGCGACGACGTAATGCATATTGAAAATGCGGGCACCAGAGGTAGCAGCTACGGTAGAGTGGACAATGCCATTAATGCTGAAGGAGATGCTATAAGTGCCACCGATGGCGGTACAAACATGTTCAAGATGGGCGAAGGTGAGGATACACTTACTGTTGATGGTGACATTTTTGCCTACAAAAACGCCGAAAACTCCATTGATATGGGCACAGGTGATGACAGCGTGACCATCAGCGGCGATATGCACGCTGGCTATAATAGTACCAATACCGTAGACCTTGGTGCCGGTAATGATACTATTAGCATTGATGGTAATCTCACAGCGGATACCACTAGTAACAATATCATTGAGGGCGGCGAAGGGGATGATACCTTCACAGCGGTGGACTTTACCGCAGCAGCGAAAGCATATCTTGATGGTGGTGAAGGCTATGACGCCTTTATTTATGAGACCGAAGGCGATACCTACATTGACTTTAGCCAAGCTGGTTCCATTGGTATTGGCGGCGCTGAAGGCGTGACGGTGAATAACTTCGAAAGCATCACCACAGGCGGTGGCAGCGACCTTATTAATATGGGCAGCAATACCGATGGCCATATTGATTCCGGAGCCGGATTTGATATAGTGGTGGCTGATGGTGGCGTTACTGATACAGATATGTCTGAGATTTTACAAAACTCTTTAAATACAGAAATGTTTATCTTCAGCAATGATCAATCTGTTAAGGATTCTACCACCACAGAAGAAGCCTTGAATAATCTTGAAGGCGTGACAACTTCAAAGAATGGCGAAATTGGTTTTGGAGAAAATTGGACTGAAGGGGAAAGCTCTACGCATAATGGTACTGAATACCAAGCCTTTACCGATGAAAATTCTGAGACTACCATTTTGATAGCCAAAACTATGTTGGAGAATGTGAATACATAATTTGCTGAAAACACAACGAATATAAAAACTTATATGTCGATGCTAAGAGTATGTGAAAGCGTGCTTTTAGCATCGACTTTTTTTAAGTAAGCGCTGATGAATTGCCTTTTAAATCAGTGTTTATTAAAGCAAGGGGTCTATAGGACAAAAGGCACGAAAGTCAGTCATTTAATGGGCAAGCAAAACTCGCCCTTTTCTTGATTTATCGGCCGCATTGCCTGTCGTCAATGCTCTGTGAGACTCCGCACAATGAATTGTGCAGAAGTCTTAAAGCGTTTTGAGGGGAAAGGGGGAGCTTGAGGGGGGAAGGGGAATCTTTTGGGTTTTGGCAAAAGTTCCCCTTCCCCCCTTCAAAAAAAACTAACATACTACTTATACTAACATTCAACCATACATACAGCCAAGCCACCTAAGCTGGTTTCTTTGAATTTTTCGTGCATATCGCGTCCTGTTTCATACATGGCTTGAATACAAGCATCTAGCGTGACCATATGGTGCACACCTTGTTGGCAAGAAGCTAAAAGAGAGGCATTATAGGCTTTTATAGCACCCATGCCATTACGTTCTATGCAAGGTATTTGCACATAGCCACCTACGGGATCGCAGGTGAGCCCAAGGTGATGCTCTAGAGCAATTTCTGCTGCATTTTCTACCATATATACAGGGTTTCCTTTGGCATGGCTGAGCATGGCAGCACTCATGGCTGAAGCCACACCAATTTCCCCTTGGCAGCCCATTTCAGCGCCGGCAATGCCGGCATTGTGCTTGGCTAAATATCCCACCGCGGCAGAAGCAAGTATGCCTTCGCGCAAGGCGCGTTCACCAATATTCAAATCGTGGCGCATGGTGTAGAGCAGGGCAGGCATGACGCCGGCAGAACCACAAGTGGGGGAAGTTACAATAACACCGCCACTGGCATTTTCTTCTGCGGCAGCAAAGGCATAAGCATTAATACAGCCCATAAATTTATCGTGGGCATGGGGCATGGATTGAGCTTTTTCATAAATAATACCAGCTTTTCTGTATACGCCTAGGGTTCCGGGCAAAAGACCATCTTCATTGAGACCACGCACCACGCTGGAAATCATGACTTCCAAGATATTTTCTAGCTTTTCAAGAATGTTTGGGCGTGACATACCTGTGATAGCACATTCATTTTGTAAAATTATTTCGTGAATGTTAAGACCAGTTTTTTGTATATGTTCGCGCAATTGTCCCATGGAATTATAAGGAAAACAAGGTTTTCCCATTTCTTGCGGTTGCCAGTCTTTCCATTGGATAAAGCCACCACCTACAGAATAATATTCTTGACTCAGTAAAATGGTACCATTGGCGTCTTGCAAAGAAAAGACTAAGGTATTACTGAAGGGCTTGTCATGGTTAAGAGGGCCGTGGTGAATAAATTGCAAGCCTGTATGTACTTGTACTTTTCCACCTTCTCCCAGAAAAATGGTGAAGCGCTTTTCTGGTACTACTTGCCCCAATAAGTTTGCCGGACAAGAAGCTGGTTCATGCCCTAAAAGTCCGGCAATGATGGCTGGCTTAGTGCCATGGCCATCGCCGGTAGCACTGAGTGAGCCTAGCAGATCTGTATGAATGCTTTGTGCATCTTTTAGGATATGGGCAGGAAGGTTCTGACATAAATTTTCAAAATGCTTCGCGGCCTTCATGGGGCCCATGGTGTGCGAAGAAGAGGGGCCTGGGCCCATTTTGAAAAAATCAAAAAGTGATGTGTCAATGGGGGGCTTGTTTTGCTGTAGAGGAATGCGAAATTCTTTGAGCGCCATAAATATTCCTTTATTGTTGCAATGCTTATGCGTTGTGTACGGTGCTTTGTAGAAAAATCTGCAAAGATTTGTGTTTTTTATGAAATATCTGGTTTAAACTTTCTTGTAAAGATAATATATACGCTCAAGAGTTTGTTGTAAAAAAATACATTTGATATATGTGCATAAAGTAAATATCATTATAGCAAGGTGGCTTATAATTATGAAGAGATTTTTTTTAAATACTATTTTTTATATTTTGGTTTTTTTGGTTTTTTCCTTGCCTGCTATGGCTCATGAAATAGAAAAAGAAAATATTGTAGCAAAGCATATTGCTTCACGAGAAAAATACGATGCCTGCTTACGGAAGGCCGGGCAAAAATCGCTTGCGCAAAAGGCCTGTCGCAAAGCCTATGCTAAGCAAAGATTTTTCACGGTATCATCGCTGTATCATTTGCATACAGAGCATGCTTTTGAGGCCGAAGAACTGTACAGTGAACTCTTAATTGGCCTTAAGGGTAGAGTGCGCAGGGTGGGGAAAACCATGCTCGGAGTTCCGGAAATCGTTATGAGTTTAGATAGCTATGGGCTTAGCGGCGTGCGCATAGAGTTTAGCTCTAAGCTTTTACCGCGACTGGAAGCATTACAAATGGGAGAGGAAATTCGTATTATGGGTATTTGCAAAGGCATGCAAGGCGAAGACTATGTACGGGTGGTGCACGGGGAATTTATGGATTAGTCACGTAAATATTGCCTTTGTAAATAGATACTTTCCTAAAAAAGCGTTTTCTTTTTGCTTTTAGTGGAGCTTGCCGTGTCCTCGTCATCGGACTCTGAAAATTTTTTGTCCCCCTCTGAAAGGGCTTGCACCCGAACGGTGGCCGTGCCGGCATCGTGCATATCTAGCTTTCGTGCGGCACGGCGGGAAACATCGATGATACGGTCATATTTGAAAGGGCCACGATCGTTAATGCGCAATACGACGCTTTTGTCGTTGGCTACATTGGTCACGCGTACCACAGTACCCAGCGGCAGTAATTTATGGGCAGCGGTGAGAGCATTTTGATTGTAGCGTTCACCATTGGCAGTTTTTTTTCCATGAAAACCCGGGCCATACCAAGAGGCCACACCAGTTTCATCATAGCCTTCCCCAGTTTGCAAGGGGTGGTATCTTTCTCCGCGTACGGTGTAGGGATTTGTGCCCCGCACCTTATTTTTGGGCTTACTGCTGCCGCAACCTATGAGTGATAAGGTCAGCACACATAGCAAAATAAGAAAGAATACCTTATGAAAAAGGTTAAAAGAGTCACAAGTTTTTAGATGACTTGAAAATATCATAGTTTCTCCTGTGTATCTCTTTTTCCCCAAATTAAAAGCTAGTCGTCAATGGCTTGCACACGCATAGGCGCAATGCCTGCCCGGCGAATACCTATAATATCACCGGCTTTACGTGAAAGGTCAATAATTTTCGTTTTGGCAAAGGGGCCTCTGTCGTTGATACGCACAACAATGGTTTTGTTATTATTAAGATTTGTTACACGTACTTTCGTGCCGAGGGGCAAGGTTTTGTGGGCTGCAGTCATGGCATTTTGATTAAATATTTCGCCGCTGGCTGTTTTTCGACCGTGAAAACCGGGGCCATACCATGTGCCAATGCCTGTTTCATCATACCCTTCGGAGGTTTTGAGTAAATAATAGCGTTGGCCGCGTACTACATAGGATTTGCCACTGCGTTCAGGGGTTTTCTTCTTTTTTTCAACTTTTTCTGTTTTTGACCCTATGGGCTTGCTGAGTACCGGTGTAGGTTCCTTACTTTTTTTAACGCAGGCGGCAAAAGAAAGGCAAAGACATAAAAGAAGAAATAAAATTTTTTTTGGCATGGTATACCTACTTTTTCTTGAATTTTTCTGAAGAAGCGTATTCGGCAAGTTGCTCAAGGCTTGTTGCATCTGCGCCATGCTCTTGTGCTTTTTTTTCAAAAAGCAAAGCTTCTTGTCTGTGTCCACCTTCAAAGCAGGCTTTAGCTGCAAGAACATACATGGTAAAAGTCTTTTTTCCATAGAGGCTTTGCAAGAGTTCTTCCCAATGCTCTTGAAAGGTGTCTTTAACCAAATCTTCATGCTCTGCAATAAAGCGTGCCACAGAGCCATTGTCTCCGTGCTCGTGAACATAGAGTATAATAAGCGGACGCGCATAGTTTAATACATCAAGAATACGTACGATTTCTCGCCCAATGCTTTCGCGTGTTTGCTTTGTGTAGGGCATAAGGCCCTCAATAAGGTGCGCGTGATCTTGAGCGCGGTTTTGAATTTGTAGTAAACGATTGCTGTAGTGCTGTCTTTGAAAAGCATCTTCTTTAAGTTTTATGCATTCATGAAAAGTATAGCCGATACACCAGTCTAGAATATTTTCTAAAACAGCACTGGGGTTTTGGGCGTGCTGACAAGTGGACTTATTGTTTAAACTTTCATGAGTGTATTGAATGCTGGCATCATAGCCTTCAAAGTCACGGCGTCCACGATTTTTTTTACGAAAAAGATGATGCGATGTGTCTTTAAGGCGCCAAAAAATACCTTTTCGCATGGCTTCGCCCAGCAATTCGCGTAGGACAGCGTAGGAAATAGTGCCAGAACGCGAAAAACGGGTATTTTGCTCTGTAATTTTAATATACACAGTACAAAAGTCGCGTAGTAAGTCGCGAACAAAAATACCATTGTTCTGGGCTTGCCAGCGTCCAATCATTGCCCGTCCTCCGTTAAGAGAGCTTCTGCCACGGCAGCATCGTAAAGAGCCATGGGGTCGGCACCTGGGCTTCCACGACCGGATTTTTTGTACATATCAGCGGCAGCTTTTATGACAGCGGCAGGTAGCCACGAATGTTTTTCCCACACATGCTCGTGTTCCGCTTCCCATAAGCGAAATTCTACGCTCCCTGAAGGGGCGCGGCGTACATATACACGCACTTTTGTATTTCCCGGTTGGGGATGATAATATAAACCTTTATCGTCTTTCATAAGTACCCTCTCAAACGTTGTGCTGCATTTTGCACTGCCTTGAGATTTAGGTCAACTAAAGCTTTTTTAAAAATTTGTTATTTATTTCTCAAACTAAAAAAAGTGCGTTTATGCTAAAATGTTGAATGGAAAAGCATAATTTTAATAAATTAAAAATAGAGACAAATGCTTGTCTTTGTGAAAACTTTGTGTTAGACAATCTATACTTACGCCAAACATGTTATACATTGTTGAAGTAGGGAGTTTTTTGCGCAAAATTATGACGCGAAAATTAAATAGGTCTTTTCTGCCAGCTGTTATGGCAGAATAATATGCCGGACTAAAACCGGAACTTAAAACAACTCTGTGGAGGTAAGCCAATGGCTAAACATGCAACCCCCAAGTTAGACCAGCTCGAATCCGGGCCATGGCCTAGCTTTGTGTCTGACATCAAGCAAGAAGCAGCCATGCGGGCCAAAAACCCTAAGGGTCTGGACTATCAGATTCCTGTGGAATGCCCTGAAGATTTGCTTGGCATCTTGGAACTTTCTTATAACGACGGTGAAACTCACTGGAAGCACGGCGGTATCGTTGGCGTATTTGGTTACGGCGGCGGTGTTATTGGTCGTTACTGTGACCAGCCTGAAGCTTACCCTGGCGTAGCTCACTTCCACACCGTTCGTGTGGCTCAGCCTTCTGGCAAATACTACACAACCAAGTTCCTCCGCGATCTTTGCGACATTTGGGACTTGCGTGGTTCTGGTATCACCAACATGCACGGTTCTACCGGTGACATCGTTCTTCTTGGTACCCAGACTCCTCAATTAGAAGAAATTTTCTTTGAGCTTACCCACAACATGAATGTTGACCTTGGTGGTTCTGGTTCTAACTTACGTACCCCAGAATCTTGCCTTGGCCAAAGCCGTTGCGAATTTGCTTGCTACAACACACAAGAAATGTGCTACCAACTTACCATGGATTACCAAGATGAGTTGCACCGCCCAGCTTTCCCCTACAAGTTTAAGTTCAAGTTTGACGGTTGCCCCAATGGTTGCGTAGCTTCCATGGCTCGTTCTGACTTTGCAGTAGTGGGTACTTGGAAAGATGACATCCGCATCGACCAAGATGTTGTAAAAGCATATGTTGCTGGTGAAGTTGCTCCTAACGCTGGTGCTCACGCACAAGGCGATTGGGGTGCTTTTGACATCGAAAAAGAAGTCATCAATCTTTGCCCAAGCAAATGTATGAAGTGGGATGGCAGTAAGCTTTCCATTGATACTGCTGAATGTGTGCGCTGCATGCACTGCATTAACACCATGCCAAAGGCTCTTCGCATCGGTAACGAAACCGGCGCATCTATCCTTTGCGGTGCTAAAGCTCCTGTTGTTGACGGTGCTCAAATGGGCTCCTTGCTTGTACCTTTCATCAATGCCGACGAACCTTTTGATGACGTGAAAGAAGTTATCGAAAAGATTTGGGACTGGTGGATGGAAGAAGGTAAAAACCGCGAGCGTCTTGGTGAAACCATGAAGCGTCTTTCTTTCCAAAAGCTTTTGGAAGTTACCGACACACCAGCTATGCCTCAGCATGTTAAGGAACCCCGTTCTAACCCCTACATCTTCTTTAAAGAAGAAGAAGTACCTGGCGGTTGGGATCGTGACCTTGACGCTTATCGCAAAAGACACCAACGCTAAAAAAAGGGGAAGTACACCATGGCATTTATCTCTTCCGGGTACAATCCCGCAAAACCAATGGAAAACCGTATCACTGATATCGGTCCTCGTCCTTATGACGAAGCTTTTCCTTCTTTCATTAAGGAAAACTTCGGCAAATGGCTGTATCACGAAATTCTTGAGCCAGGCGTGCTTTTGCACGTATCTGAAAGCGGCGCCAAGGTTTACACAGTACGCGTAGGTACTGCACGCCTTATGTCCGTAACACTCATTCGCGAAGCTTGCGAAATTGCTGATAAGCATTGCGGCGGTCACCTTCGTTTTACCACTCGTAACAACATCGAGTTCATGGTAGACAACGAAGACGCTATGAAAGCTTTGAAAGAAGACTTAGCTTCCCGTAAATTCGACGGTGGTTCCTTCAAGTTCCCCGTGGGCGGTACCGGCGCCGGTATCAGCAACATCGTTCACACCCAAGGTTGGGTACACTGTCACACCCCTGCAACTGACGCCTCTGGCCCAGTTAAAGCTGTGATGGACGAAGTATTTGCTGACTTCCAAAGCATGCGTATGCCTGCTCCTGTGCGTATCTCCCTTGCATGTTGTATCAACATGTGTGGTGCTGTGCACTGCTCCGATATCGGTCTTGTAGGTATTCACCGTAAGCCTCCAATGATTGACCACGAATGGGCTGACCAACTTTGCGAAATCCCCTTGGCCGTTGCCTCCTGCCCAACAGCAGCTGTGCGTCCTACCAAGGTAGAGATCAATGGTGCAAAGGTTAACTCCATTGCCATTAAGAACGAACGCTGCATGTACTGCGGTAACTGCTACACCATGTGTCCTGCTCTTCCCATTTCTGATGGCGAAGGCGACGGCGTAGCTATCATGGTTGGTGGTAAGGTTTCTAACC
>CAYJAD010000068.1:0-11979 GCA_964368075.1 uncultured Desulfovibrionaceae bacterium
CCATTTGCAAAGACTTGTTTTGCCATTGCTCTAAGGAAGATTTTTTTAAGGTAAATAGGGAATTGATGCCGGGGATAATAATTTCCTTGGTGGCATCTTTATTGGGGAAATGCCATGTGTTTTCTTTTGTATCTAACCAGAGGGGACGTACCTTGGGCAAGGTGAGCTTTACAGTGCTTTTTTCTTTGGGTAAAGCCAAAATACGAGAATTGACTACAGCACGGCTATTGTCGTCAAGCCAAATCCATTCCCCTTTGCCCAGTTTAAGTTTGGGACTGTTTAGACCTACGATGCTACTTTGGGCTTCCAATTGAGCACGTATTTCAGGGCTAAGGCTTTCGGTAAAGCGCATGCCAAAGGAAAGAGCGTGCTCTGCTTTGCCGGAAGGGTCAATCCATACCTTGGTGGAATCGATACTGGCAGAGCGTGGTAAAGCTTCAAAGGTAACGGTGTTGTTACTTACTTCCACCGTGGGAGGAATGACTAAAGAACTTAAATCGACAACATATTTGGTGCCGCTTTTCCACGATGTGTTGGGGGTAAAGACTAATCTGTCGCTGGAAGCCCATTGCCATTGGCCTTCGGGCCATACAATACCTTTAATGCCCTTGGGTTCAGAGCCTGCTTTACCTAACCATGCGTCGCATTTTTTTTCCCATTCTGAACCATATTTATCACGGCACACTTGCTCATTGGGGGTGAAATTAATATAAAAAGAAGAATTGCCCCAAATGGGACGCCCTTTATAGCCAGCCTCCACATAAGCTTTTGCAGCATGAGCCTTGGGTGCAGCAAAGGTAATGGCACTGACAATAAAACACAGCAGAAGAGGGACAAAAAACAGAGTTTTTGATCGGTTTTTTAGATAAAGCCTCATGTTGCCTCCAAGATGTTTAGTGTTTATACTAAAAATTATCATTGAGAAAAAACAGAACACATGTCTGTGTGGAAAAACGGAAAAAATGTTAAGAATTTATCACAATAAGCAAAAAAATGCTAAAAACTCTTAAAAAATCTATCACGGAACGAAGATAGTGGCAATAGAAAAAACAGCTTTTACGTGAGCTGTGCTCTATACAAGCTTTTGTATTGTCCCTATGATTGATGAAAATACTTAGATGAGGTCGGTATGCAAAAAGATGTAGAACATTCAAGCTTTGATGATGCAAACTATCGTTATTACGCCTTTATTAGCTATTCCCGCAAAGATCAAGCTTGGGGAGAGTGGATACAAAAAAAGATAGAAAATTATCGCCTTCCCACTGCATTGCGGCATGAACACGCGCAAAATGGTGTTGATATACCAAAATTTGTGCGTCCCATTTTTCGCGATACCACAGATATGACCCCCCAAGGGGGCTTGGCGCTTACTTTGCAACAAGAGTTGGCACAATCTAAATATTTGCTTGTTCTTTGTTCTCCTGCCAGTGCGCATCCCAATGCTGAAGGAAAACACTGGGTGAATGCTGAAATAGAAGAATTTCAAAAAATGGGCAGAGGACACCGTATTATTCCACTTATTGTAGGGGGCGACCCTGAAAGCGATGATCCTGCCCAGCAATGCTATCCTCCTGCTTTGCGCAATTTAAAAGGTACGTCCGTAGGTATTTCCATACATGGCAATACAAGTCCTACATCTAAGCTACGCTCTGTGCTGCGCGCTTTTGATCTTGATACTGCCGCCAATGATGCCTTACTTAAGGTTGTAGCGGTCTTGCTTGAGGTACAATACGAGCATTTAAAGCGGCGCCATACTTTGCGTGTGCGCAGGCAAATGCTACAGATGGCAAGTGTAGCGCTTGTTTTTGCCGGCCTTGGGGCATGGTATTATGATGCAAACTACCGAGAAAAAGTTTATTATTATACAGATTATGTAGAAAGATATGGTGTTCCTGAAGGTATTTTTCCCCTAAGTGAAGAACAAAGGCAAGAACGAGAAGGGCATTATAAGCTTGTATATGTGGGCAATAAGCTGACAGAATTACATTTTATTAATTCAGCCGGAAAATTATGGGAACACAGTTTCTTCCTTGAAGACAGACCCAGCAAAGCTTTGTTCAGCGATTACGATGAGCACTCTCGCCCCATGGGGGTACAGTATTTTAACGTTGCCGGTGATGAAACCTTGTATCAAGTTTGGTCGCAAGATAGAAAGTCGGTAGATTTTAAATTTTCTAAAAAAATGGATAGTATCTCCCCCACCACCATGGCGGCCAATATGGTGGGCGCTTCTATTACCGGGCAAATTGAAGAAGGTGGCATTGATAAGAAAAAAAGCGATATAATACGCTTTCTTTACGATTATGACAACGAAGGTTATGCTACAAGAGTGCGATTTATGGCATCCACGTGGCCAGATGACTATACCAGTGATGCCAATGGTATTTATGGATTCCTTTTAGAAAGAAATGCGCAAGGGGCTATAATTAAAAAAACTTTTATTGATAAGCATGGGAAGCCTAAAGTCGCAAAAGATGGCATACAAAGTGTTGCTTTTACCTATGATCAAGACGGTTTAACAAAAAGTGTCAGCTTTTTAGATAAAGAACAAAAATTAATTATTCAAAAGGCGGGTTTTGCAAAGCTTTTATTAGAATACAATGCTCAGGGGAATGTTTATGAAATACGTTTTTTGAACAGCGCCGGCATGCTCATGCCTTACATGGATGGCATAGCCATTATACAGCAACTCTTTGATGAAAGAGGGAATCTTGTTCATAAAAAATACCTGGGTTTAGATGAAAATCCAACTTTGACATCAGATTACTATTCCAGTGAAAAAATGAAGTATGATGCACAAGGTAATATAATTGAAATTGCCTACTTAGGTGTAAATGGCGAGCTCTCACTTACTAAGGGAGATTTTGCAAAAAGAACTTATAAATATGATGCTAAAGGGAATAAAATAGAAGAAGCCTTCTTGGGGCTTCAAGGGCAGCACGTTTTTATAGTGCAAGGGTTTTCGCGCCGTACTTTTAGCTATAACGAAAAAGGTAAGCGCACTGAAGAAGTGTACTATGATACAGAAGGTAAACCCATTTTAAATGCAGATGGCTATACCAAGGAAACACGCAGTTATGATGCGCGTGGAAACCTTATAGAAGTAAATTATTATGGTAAAGAAGGTGAGCTTACTTCCCATAAAGATGGCTTTGCTAAAATAACTGCAAAATATGATGCCAGAGGGAATCCCATAGAAGTTGCCACGTGGGACTTGCAAGGCAAAGCTACTGCTTTAGACAAGGGTAATGTCGTTAAATTTACACGAAAATACGATGCTAATGGAAATATTCTTGAGCAAGCCAATTGGGGAGCGCAGGGAACACCTACTTTAGACTCTGAAGGTACAGCAAAAAGTGTGAACGTCTTTAATGAACATGGCAAAATTAGCAAGGTCTCCTTTTGGGGGGTGCAGGGCGAACCTGTGCTACACAAAAATAATTACGCCTCTTATACCATAGATTACAGTGAAAATGGGAATGTTGTAAAAGTAGCCTATAAGGGACTTAATGGCGAACCCATTATGCACAAAAGAGGGTATTTTAGTATATTTACTGACTACGATGCGCAAGAAAACGTTGTAGCTATTCGCTATGTGGGGGGTGATGGTAAACCTATCTTGGCTGGCGGCGGTTTTGCTCAAAAGAAATTTAGGTATGATGTATGGGGAAATGTTATTGAAGAGTCTTTTTGGGGGAAGCAAGATGAGCCCGTTTTAGGATTATACGGCTATGCTAAATTAACCAGACGCTTTGATGAATATAAAAACCCTGTAGACGAACAGATTTGGGGTGCAGACGGAAAACCCATTAACAATGATGCAGGCTTTTCAAAAATATTAGTAAAATATAATGAAAACAACCAACGCATCGAAGAAGCGTATTACGATGCAAATAATAATCCTGTTCTCGTAGCAGAAGGATTTGCGAAATATACATTGGAATACGATGATTTTGGTAACAATATAGAACGTCGCTGGCTAGGCTTAAAGGGGGAACTTGTTCTCAATACAGCAAAATATGCCATGATAAAAAGCGAATATAATGCTCAAGGCAATGAGAGCAAAACCTCTTACTATGGAAAGCGCGGAGAACTTATTTTAAACGAAGAAGGCTATGCTATTTCACGCAAAGAATACGATGAACGGCGCAATGTGATTAAAGAATCCTTTTTTGATGTTCATGATAAACCTGTCGTGGCAAGTTTGGGTGTTGCCAGCTACGCCGTTGAGTATGATTTTGCGCGAAAAATAACCAAGCTGACTAAATACGATGCCGAGGGGAAGATCATTCCTTAGCAATTTGTTGGTTTATTGTTTTTATGAGGGGGGATGAAAGCATTGACCCTTAAAAATTCTTGAACTTTTCCGTTCCCTGTGTGAGATAAATATAGACATTTACAAAAATCTGGCATAAGGGAATGTATCTTATTTTTACAAGGAGAACCTTCATGGGGCAGAAAAAAATTGAACGCCATAAAGAATTAGACCGTCGCCGTAAGCGTCGCGCCGAACGTCTGAAGCAACGCATTCGTGATGCTAAAGCAGAAGCAAAGGCAAAATAAGGTACTTTTCCTTTAGGGCCTGTTCTCGTAATATGTGAACGGGCCTTTGCCTTTTTTTATTCAAGTAAAAGTCCTCTTTTCTTTCAAAAGCCTCCTGTGTACTATATTTTCAGGAGTCTATGTCACAGTCAAACTCAGTTCCTATATATTTCAGGATAGATTATGCCTATTTACGAATACCAATGTCCTCAGTGCCAAACTATTTTTGAAGAATGGCTCAACATAAAAGATATTACAGATACAGCCCCTTGCCCAGAGTGTACCACCAAGGCTCCGCGCATTATTTCTAACACAGCCTTTGTACTTAAAGGTGGCGGGTGGTATGTGACAGAATATGGAAATCGCAAAAATACTTCTACGAGCAACACGAGTGGCACCAGCACCACTGCCACAGCCAGTGCTGGCGATGCCTCCCCTGCGCCGCAGACAAAAAACACCGCCGATACAACACAAAGTACGGCTAGCTCTGCGGCTTCTGTACCTTGCTCTACCGCTAAGGGCAGCAGCGATCAAAGCGCCCATGCATAAATTTTTGCTGAAAAAGGAGATTTTTAATGATTGAAAGATATAGTCGTAAAGCCATGAGTGATCTTTGGACCTTAGAAAAACGGTATGAAGCATGGCTTAAAGTAGAATTAGCCGTATGCGAAGCATGGCACACTTTGGGGCGCATACCCACCGAGGCAATGGAAGTTATTCGCGCAAAAGCAGGCTTTAATGTGGAGCGTGTGCTTGAAATTGAAGAAACAACACGGCATGATGTTATTGCTTTTTTAACGTCCGTCGAGGAGCATGTGGGGCCAGAAGCGCGCTTTATTCACCTTGGTTGCACTTCTTCTGATATTGTGGATACAGCCAACGCCGTTATGCTTATGGATGCCTCTAAGGTTATTCTAGATGACATTAAGATGCTTTTGCAAACCTTGCATACCTTGGCTCACAAATGGAAAGGCACCCTATGCATGGGGCGTACCCACGGAATTCACGCTGAGCCCACTTCTTTTGGCTTAAAAATGGCTGGCTACTATACAGAATTTTCACGCCATTTACAAAGAATGGAAGCCGCCATTGAAAATATCCGTGTGGGCAAACTTTCTGGTGCCGTCGGCACATATGCCTTTTTAGGACCCGATGTAGAAGCTTTAACCATGAAGCATCTGGGGCTTGAGGTAGATCCTCACTCTACGCAAATTGTACAACGCGACCGCTACGCACAGTTTTTCACCACCTTGGCTATTATGGGTGGCGGTATTGAACGCCTTTGTGTGGAATTACGCCATTTGCAACGTACAGAAGTGTTAGAAGTAGAAGAAGGCTTTAGAAAAGGGCAAAAAGGCTCTTCAGCTATGCCCCATAAGAAAAACCCCATTTCTGCAGAGAATATGACGGGTCTTTCACGCTTATTGCGTTCAAATTCCGTGGCTGCCATGGAAAATCAAGCTCTTTGGCATGAGCGCGATATTAGTCACTCCTCAGTGGAAAGAGTGATTATGCCCGACTCCACCATCTTAGCAGACTATATTTTGCATCGTTTAAATAATCTTCTCAGCAATCTTGTGGTAAAACCTGAGCGCATGCAAAAAAATATGGAACATTCTTTAGGTTTATACTATTCTCAAAGAGTGCTTACCAACCTTATTGATAAGGGACTTCCTCGTCAAAAGGCGTATGAAATGGTGCAAGTGTGTGCCATGCAAAGTTGGGAACAGCAAAAGCCTTTCCCAGAGATAGTGCGTGCCAATGCAGAAATTACAGCGCATATTGACGCCACAACCCTTGCACAATTGTTTGATTCAAGTTACTATTTACAGCATGAAGATGCTATTTTTGCACGTATTTTTCAATCCTAACATGACAGGAGTTCTACATGCTAGAATTAAAACGCCGTTTGGCCCGAATTCTTATTGAAAAATCGTATAAAGAAGGGGATTTTACCCTTTCCTCAGGACGCAAGAGTGATTACTATTTTGATTGCAGAGTAACCGCTTTACACCCCGAAGGATCATGGCTTATAGGAACCTTATTTAATAAGCTTTTAGCCGATGTGGATATTAAAGGTGTGGGAGGCATGACTTTAGGTGCAGACCCACTAGTTTCTGCCACCACTGTTATTTCTCATGAGCAAGGCCGTCCATTGGCAGGATTACTTGTTCGCAAAGAAGCCAAAGGTCATGGTACAGGGCAATACGTGGAAGGGCTTGGAAACTTTGAAAAAGGAGACAAGGTCGCCATGGTGGAAGACGTAGTCACTACCGGTGGTTCCTTGTTAAAAGCGTGTACTCGTGTAGCCGATGCCGGCCTTGAAATTGTTACTGTGTGCACCATCTTGGATCGTCAGGAAGGTGGCAGAGAAATATTACAAGACAATGGCTATACTCTTTTGGCGTTGTTTACGCGTGAAGAACTCGTGGCGCTTGGCCGCTCGTAAAAACGTATATTACTTTATAGGCGTGAAATGCTTTTTTACGCCTATAAAGAACTTTAAAATACATATTGCATAGGAAAACGTGCCTTTTTGTGTGGCACGTATATTTTTCTTTGTACAAAGAAATGATTGCCTTGCAAGGTATACTCTAAGTTTTTAGCCTAGGGTAAAGTTATTTATGTGTTTGCGTGAAAATGTGGGATATTGTGATGTATAAGAAGTTTTTTAAGCTATGGACTTCGTCTGTGGCTTTGATGGTATTAGCCACCCTCTTTTTAGTAGGGTTTGGGAACGCACAAGCAAGTCACAGCCAAACATGGCAACCGCGCATTCCTGACGCGGCTTTGCCTTCTCGTATGGTTGCTGTAGATAAGTCAAAACAGCAATTTTATTTGTATCAGAAAAATACCCCATTTAAGCTCACACATAACTACCCTTGTACCACGGGACAAATAGACGGTGATAAGCAAATACAAGATGATAAACGCACTCCTGAAGGGGTGTACTTTGTTGTATATAAAATTGCCAACGGTCTTGATTTTAAAGAATATGGCGGCATTGCTTATACTTTAAATTATCCTAACCCTGTAGACAAATTGCGTGGTAAAACAGGGTATGGCATTTGGATTCATAGCAAAGGTGATGGCATAACACCGCGTATGACGCGCGGATGCGTGGCTATAGATTTAGATGATATTGCCAGCGTAGGCCCTTTGCTTACCTCCGGCACGCCGGTGGTGGTGGGGGAAAGTCTTAATCCCACCGTGCCCATAGCAGACGATGGAACAGCAAAGCATTTACGCCGCCGCATGGAACAATGGACACATGCTTGGGCCAATCGCTCAGAAAGTTTTTTTGATTTTTATGATGGCGCTGCGTACTCCAAAGCCATGCCAGAAACTTTTAAGGCTTTTAGGTTAAATAAAGAACGTCTGTTTAAACGTTTAAAGTGGATTAATATTTTTAATAGAGAAGTACATGTTCTCGAAGGCCCCGGCTATTGGGTCACATGGAGTGAGCAATTTTATAGAGCTCCCAATCTGTCCACAGAGGGTATTCGCCGTTTATATTGGCAAAAAGATAGTGACAATGTTTTTCGAATTGTAGGTATGGAATGGATTCCAAGCAATGTGGGTTTACAAGCTGCCTTTAAGCAAGGAAAGCTTGTTGCCACCAATAGCACGCAAAAGAACGATGGTAGCCCTTCTGCTATTCAAGCAGAAAAGCCTGCGGCACCACCACTTTCCATGCCGGAAAAAAATGATATAAAAATAGAACAAGCGCCACAAAATGAGGTGAAGCCTTTAGATAAAGATGCTCTTTTAGTGGCAGAAAATATCAAAAAGGAACAGAAAGCGTCTAGTCCTTCTATCACGCTTACTCCACAGGTACAGCAGATTATAGAGGAAAACGTAAAGGCGTGGCGTAAAGCATGGGATAGTCAAAATCGTGAAGCCTTCTTTGCATTTTATGATAAAGAGCTTTATGGTAAGGCCGCGGGACAAAATTATTCTAATGCATTTAAGCAATTGCAAAAGATAATGGCACCGTATTTTACCAGTGAATGGGTAGAAATGCTTATGACAGACCCCACCATTGTAGTGCGTAGCTATAAGCAAGGTGAGGTTATAGCTTCTACCATACGTCAATGGATTTTTGTACCGGGAAAAAAACCTCTTGAAGGCGAGCATACACTTTTTTGGCAGAAAAACACTTCTGGCCTATGGCGCATAGTCGCTTCTGACTGGAAAGAAGCTGAAATTAGCTTACAAATTGCTTATTTAGAAAAAATCAGTTCTACCATTGGAAACATGGTAGAGCAGTGGCGTTCAGATTGGCTCTCTGGTGATGTAGATGCCTACATGCGCCATTATGCTCCTAAGGCAAAGCAAGGTAAACGCAATAGAAAAGGAATTGCCTCGCAAAAAAGAAAGCTTTGGGAGAAAGCCGCACCGGCTAAAATTACACTGAGTGGTATACGTCTACAAATTGTTCCTAAAGGGATTGCTGTTGATATGTTGCAGGAATATACCGATAATAAAGATAAAGGGGATAAGGGCACTAAAACTCTCTTGCTTATTCCCACCAACGCCGGTTGGAAAATTCAAAGAGAAGATTGGGTCAAAATTGGTAAATAGCAGGTGCCATGTAGAATAAAAATCATAAGTATTTTTTTAACAAATATTTTATGGAAAGCAAGGAGCTAGAATGGTTTCCTCTCAGGAAAAATTAAATATAATTCTCATGCGAGATAGTGGAGAAAGCAAGCGAATGCGCGTACGCCGCTCTCGTTTTCGTACGCTATGTGCTTTCTTTATTCTATGCCCTTTTCTTGCCATAGCAGCTGTGGTGGTAAGTTACTATTTATGGGAACAAAATACGGTGTTGCAGCGAACCATAGCCGAGCTTGAATTGGAAAAAGGTAAATTAGAGCACACGGCACAGCGATTGAGCAATCTTGAGAGCCTGTTGGCACCAAAGCACGCTGTTAAAAACGCGCTTACCGAAAATTTAGCTAAAAAAGCTGCTACACAAAAAACATTGCCTGCCACAGATACTAAGGCGAAATTAGCCCAAAACGGGGGTAACGCCGGGGCAAACAATGGCTTAGCAGGGCAGCAGGGCAACGCAGGAGACGATGGTCCCGGACACGACATCTTTCCTGTGCTGGATACAAAAGAGGTCATAATTCAAAATGTATCTAGCACATTAGATGGAAAAAGCAGATTGCGCACTACTTTTGATTTACGCAATGCAAAGACAGAAAGTATTAGCGGCGAAGTAGCTGGTATTTTAATTTTAAATACCGGTGAAAGTATACGACTTACGCCAAAGCCCAGTGAATCTGGAAAATATAAAATTTCCCATTTTAAAAGTTCTGTGCTTGTGACAAATATTGACCCAAGTTACGATCTTACCAATGCGCAGTTAATTTTAGAAGCAAAAAATAGTGAAGGGGTAGAAATATATAGAAATATTTACCCTATAGCGCAGTAATAGATGATAAAATTAAAATAGAGGCTTTTGGCGAAATACGCATTATTTGGGGAAAATAGGAAATGTACCCTCGTAAATGTCTTTTGTTGGAACCATCTAAAGTTTTTCTTTATTGTAGCGATATGTTTTAGAGAGTGAAAAAAATATTACAACTTTGTTTATTGAATAGGTAACCTATGTATTTAATAATTGGTCTTGTTATTGTAATGGGTAGTGTGGTGGCTGGGTACACCATGGCCAAGGGTGACTTTCTCATTCTATACCAACCTGCTGAATATGTGATTATTCTTGGTGCTTGTTGGGGGGCTTTTTTTGCGTCGCAAACCAAATATACTTGGAAGCTTATTGTTGGAAGTTTTAAGCATATCGTGGGTGACCCAGGCTCTAATAAAGAAAAATATGCAGATACTCTAGCCTTGCTTTATACGCTTTTTGCAAAAATGCATAGAGAAGGGGTTATTAGCATTGAAAGTGATGTGGAAAACCCTGAAGCCAGTGCCATTTTCTCTAAATATCCTTCCGTTGCCAACTCAAAACGTACCGTAAGCTTCATCGGCGATACTTTGCGCGTTTATCTGACCACTGGTGATCCTAACGACATTGACAGCCTTATGAAAATTGATATGCACACCATGCACGAAGAAGAGCTGTTGCCAGCGCATGCCGTAACGCATATGGCTGAATCCATGCCCGGTATGGGGATTGTGGCCTGTGTTCTTGGGGTTGTGCTTTCTATGAGTAAAATCAATGAACCACCGGAAGTTTTAGGGCACTATATTGCTGCCGCCTTGGTAGGTACATTTATTGGTATTTTGTTTTGCTATGGATTTTTTGGTCCCATGGGGGCTAAATTAGAAAATCATGCGCACGAAGAACACTTTTATTATAATTCTATCAAAGAAGCCGTGGCGGCTGCCATACGCGGCTCAACACCACTTATTGCTGTGGAGTACGGACGCAGAGCTATTCCTCAAGCTTTTCGCCCCACCTTTGCTGAGATGGAAGAAAAATTGAAGAGTGGTGGCTAGAGGTCATTACATAAAGGCTTTTTCGGATAAATGAAGAATGAGGCAGGCTGTATAAGGCGACCGGCTAAGGTTTATATTTTAAGCCTGCTGTGAGATTTACGCAGTAACAAATTTTAAGAATTTTTATTATACTTACACAATATAAAGGAGACAGCTATGGGCGGTGCATGGAAAGTAGCGTATGCAGACTTTGTAACAGCTATGATGGCTTTTTTCCTCTTACTATGGATACTTAATATGGCTCCGCCGGAAACGAAGGCAGGGCTTGCGGCGTATTTTGCTGGTGAAAGCACTATGGATACTTCAAGCACATCGCCTATATCTAATAATCCTTTTATTCAAAATACAGATAAAATTGATTTAAGCCAAAAGAAATCAGAAGCTGAAACAACGCATTATGCCATAGCTCAAAAACTTCAGGAAATGCTCATGGCTGATGCTGTTCCGCAAAGTGCTACTGGTATTAGCACGGATGACGTGGGCGTGCAGTTGCGCATTCATTCCGGCCTTATGTTTAAGGAAGGTGGCTCAGAGCTTACAGATAAGGCAATTGAAGTACTTGACGATGTGGTATTCCTTTTAAGTGAATATAATTTATATCTTGTAGTGCGTGGACATGCAGACACAGGCGAATTGACTACAGGCTATCCCTCGGTTTGGGAGCTTTCTGCTGCACGTTCTGCCGCTGTGGTACGATACTTAGTAGAAGCAGGCATAAAGCCATCTCGTTTGCGCTCTGTAGCCTATGCAGACACACGACCCTATCAAGCTGGCGTGGATGAACAAAGCAAAATGCTAAATAGAAGGGTAGAGCTTTTCTTCCACAGACCAGAAGTTATGTCCTACAGTGTTGTGTATTAATTGACTTTTATTTTTATAAAAAAATAATTTAAAAAAACTTAAAAAAAAGCTTGCCAAAACATGAAGGTTTGCGTAGAACTCTTCTTGTCGCCGCGGTAGCTCAGT
>CAYJAD010000069.1:0-11467 GCA_964368075.1 uncultured Desulfovibrionaceae bacterium
CGTAAGGGCATGGGTAAAACCATGGAAGAAGGCAAGCTGGCCGTTACCAGCGGCTACTGGCCTTTGTACAGATACAACCCCTTACTGGCCGATGAAGGTAAGAACCCCTTTACCTTGGAAAGCAAAGAACCCGATGGCACTTTACACGAGTTCATCATGGGTGAAAACCGCTTTGCTGCCCTTGATAAAATTGACCCCGAAGCTTCACCAGAGCTTAAGGCCAACCTTGAAAAGCAATATATGAAGCGCTATAAGCATTATAAATTGCTAGCAGAATTGCCCGGTATCGAAAACTAAACGTAGAGTTAAGGGGGCGGAGTGAACATATATTTCGCCCCCTTTTTTCGTTGACAAATGTGAAAAATATAACACACGACACGGTATTATTTGCCGTTTTGGATGGGTATTGTCATGTATAAAAGCTTGTATATCACCGCCACAGAATCTCGTTCAGGAAAATCTGCCATAGTGCTTGGCATGATGCAGCTTCTTACTCGAAATATGCGCAAAGTAGCCTTTTTTCGGCCCATAATTAACGAACCTATTTTTGATGATAAAGACCACGACATTAATCTTATGTGTGAGCATTTTAAGCTAAATCAAAGCTATTCTGATGCTTTTGCCTACACTTTAGATGAAGCGCGGCACCTCATCAACTATGGACATCGCCATCAGCTCATCCAAAACATTTTAGAAAAATACCATGACCTTATGGAAACACATGACTTTGTCCTGTGTGAAGGCACTGACTTTATTGGACAAGATGCTAGCTTTGAGTTCGAACTTAATGCAGATATTGCAGCCAATCTTGGTGCGGTGGTCATGGTGGTGGCCAGCGGTTATGAAAAAAATGTTGATGAAACAATTGAAAGCATTAAAACCGTTTTAGACCAATTGGAAGCTAAGCGCGTGGATGTTTTGTCTGTTGTCGTAAATAGAGCCGATTACAGCGAAACTGAAAAAAGTGATTTACGTGAAGCCTTAGCCGTAGGCGAAGGCAAAAAAGAATTATTAGTGTATACTGTACCTGATGATGACTCCTTGGGTAAACCCACCATGAATGATGTAGCAAAATGGCTCAATGCCGAAGTGCTTTATGGCGCCAATCGCATGGATACTCTTGTGGGCGAATACCTTATAGCCGCCATGCAAGTGCATAATTTTTTAGACTATATTCATGATGGACACTTAATTATTACCCCCGGTGACCGCACAGATATTGTTTTGGCCTCCTTGGCGTCGCGCGTATCTTCAGCGTATCACGATATTGCAGGCGTACTTCTTACAGGCGGTATTCCTCTTCCTGCAAATGTACATCAATTACTGGAAGGCTGGACAGGTGTGCCCGTACCCATTTTACTTACCAATGACCACACCTATAAAACCGTGCGCATTCTCTCTCAACTATATGGCCGCATAGAGCCGGAAAATCAGCAAAAAATTAACACCGCTTTGGGTATTTTTGAACGCAATGTCAATGCTAAAGAAATCAGTAAGCGTCTTGTCACCGACAAACCCACCAGAGTGACGCCCATGATGTTTGAATTTGACCTTATTGAAAAAGCCCGCCAAGCCAAAATGCGCATTGTTTTGCCAGAAGGTCAAGAAGAGCGCATTTTGCAAGCCACCGATGTTTTACTGCGTCGCGATGTGGCAGAAATTATTTTGCTTGGCAATGCGGATCGCATTGGAAAGCGCATTGCGGAAATGGGGCTTGATATGTCTAAGGCGCGCATTATTCAGCCTAATCTTTCTCCAGACTATGCTGATTATGTGCAAACCTATTATGATTTGCGTAAAGCCAAGGGCATTACCGAAGAGCAAGCCCACGACCGCATGTCTGACCCCACCTATTTTGGTACTATGATGGTCTATAAAAATCATGCCGATGGCATGGTGTCTGGTGCGGTGAATACCACAGCCCATACCATTCGTCCGGCTTTTGAATTTATAAAAACCAAAGCCTCCTGCTCCATTGTATCTTCCGTATTTCTTATGTGCCTTAGCGACAGAGTACTCGCCTTTGGCGATTGCGCTGTGAACCCCAACCCCACGGCACAGCAATTGGCAGAAATTGCCATAGCTGCAGCGCATACTGCTTCGGTATTTGGCATTGAACCCAGAGTAGCCATGCTTTCTTACTCTACAGGTACTTCTGGTAAAGGCGTGGATGTGGAAAAAGTGGCTGAAGCCGTAAAAATTGCCAAAGAAAAGGCCCCCGACCTTTTACTCGAAGGCCCATTGCAATTTGACGCCGCCATTGACCCCGATGTGGCACGCACAAAACTCCCCGACAGTGCCGTAGCCGGCAAAGCAACTGTTTATATATTCCCTGACCTAAACACAGGCAATAACACCTATAAAGCCGTGCAACGTGCCGCCAATGCCATAGCCATTGGCCCAGTCTTGCAAGGCTTAAATAAACCTGTTAATGATTTGTCTCGTGGTTGCACGGTACCGGACATAATCAATACCGTGGCTATTACAGCCATTCAAGCAGCCGCAGAAAAAAAATAACTTTTATTGAGGTAAAAATGAAAATCCTTGTTATCAATGCTGGTTCTTCTTCTTGTAAATACCAACTTTTTGAAATGGATGATAAAAGCGTTCTTTGTTCCGGTATTGTAGAACGCATTGGAGCTAGCATGGGCAAACTTGCACACAAGCTCTATCCTGATACAGATAAAGAAGAAAAAATTGTTTTAGAAAAAGCTTTTCCCACCCATGTAGAAGGAATGGAAGAAGTTATTCGCCTGCTCACCGATGCCGATAAGGGTGTTATTAAAAGTATCTCTGAAATTTCAGCCATTGGACATAGAGTCTTACACGGCGGCGAAGACATTAAGCAACCTGTACGCATTGATGAAAACGCTAAGGAAATCATACGCAAATACATTCCTCTCGGCCCTCTACACAACCCTGCCAACCTTATGGGTATTGAAGTAGCCGAAAAATTATTGCCAGGCGTACCTAATGTAGGCGTATTTGACACAGAATTTGGCTCAAGCATGCCCCCTGAAGCTTATGTTTACCCTTTGCCTTATGAAATTTACGAAAAGCATCAGGTGCGTCGCTATGGCTTCCATGGCACATCACACAAATACATTGCCAAAAAAACAGCAGAGTTTTTAGGTAAGCCTCAAGAAGAGCTGAACTCCATCACCTTGCACTTGGGCAATGGCTCCTCCGCCTCTGCCGTAAAAAATGGCGTTTGCGCCGATACCTCCATGGGGCTCACCCCTTTGGAAGGTCTTATGATGGGAACACGCAGTGGCAGTATTGATCCGGCCATTGTGCCCTTTATGATGGATACCTTGAACCTATCTACACAAGAAGTAGATACCCTCATGAACAAAAAATCTGGTTTGCTGGGCATTTGCGGCATGAGTGACATGCGCGATATTCACACAAAACGTGAAGCAGGCGATGTCAAAGCAGAACTAGCTTTTTCCATGCTTACCCGTAGCATTAAAAAACAATTGGGCGCATATTTCTTTTTATTGGGTCGTGTGGATGCCATTGTATTTACTGCTGGCATTGGTGAAAATGACGAATTTGTGCGTGCAGGTGTTATCAATGGCCTTGAGCCTTTGGGAATCATTCTTGATCAAGAAGAAAATGATATTCGTCGCGGTGTTGCAAGGGTTATCAGCACGCCTGAATCTCGCATTCCTGTATTAATTATTCCTACCAACGAAGAATTACAAATTGCTGAAACTACCTTGGAAGTATTAAAATAGGTTTTGCTTTTAGCATAGGACTTTTTTATGGAGGGGAGCGTAGGTTCCCCTCCTTTTTTTGTGAAAAAAACACCAGCTAAGCTGATATATTTATTTATTGAAATAGCTTTCCAATTCTGCCATACACTGCGTATGCGTATACTCAAAACGAATAGGCGTTACGGTGATATAGCCCTTGGTAAGTAAATCCCTATCAGACCCCTCTTCTACATCTTGCGCACGCAAGGTTCCATGCAGCCACCAGTAGCGATTCCCTCTAGGGTCATGCCGTTCGGTATAATCATCTTCCCACAGGGCAGAACTCTGAAAACACGTGCGCACCCCCAAAGCCTCCGTTACAGGTCTTTGCGGATAATTAACATTGACCACACAACGCGATGGTATTTTCTCCCACGGTAAATTTTCAGCAAGCCCCACCACATGCTGTGCTTGTTCTAGTAATTGCGTAGGCCGATAATCATCATAAGAAACAGCCATGGCTCTATACCCCGCAAAAGCGGCTTCACACGCTGCTGCCACAGTACCGGAATACCGTATATCAGATCCAGCATTAGGGCCGGAATTTATACCAGAAATAACAATATCCGGCCTTTTAGGACACAAAGCCTTCAAAGCCAACTTCACACAGTCCGCGGGGGTTCCATGTACCCCCAAACCGGTAAAACCAGCTTCGCAAATTTCTTTAAAACGCAAAGCCTGAAACACAGTTATGGAATTGGATACGGCTGACTGTTCTGTCATGGGGGCCACCACATATACCGTATGTCCGGCTTGTGTAAAAGCCGTGTACAAAGCGCGCAAGCCTACGGCATAAATGCCATCATCATTAGAAAGCAAAATGTTCAATTGACAACTCCTCCAAAAAAAGGAAATCTGTGTAAAGAATTCTTCCCCCTGCTTTATGACAAAAGAGAATACAAAGCAGGATACTTTCACTTTTTAACAGAAAATACAAGCTTAATCATAGGGTAAAAATGCAAGAACATACAGCAATACAAGATATTCCCCCGCATACAGAAATCCAAGGTGTATACGTCCTTAGCGCAGCATCACAACATCAGGCGCGCAACGGCCCTTTTTGGAAAGTTGAGTTACGCGACGCCACAGGGACCCTCGAAGCAAAGATATGGAGCCCCCTCAGTCAAAGTTTTAGCCAATTACCCGCTGGAAGTTTTGTAGAAATACATGGCAAAACCGATATATATCGCGATCAAGTTCAAATGAATATCGAAGCATTACGCATTCTCAAGCAAGAAGAGAGCGATTTGCTTGATATGTCCATATATGTTCCCTCCAGCCCTTATGATGTGGAAAATATGTGGCAAGAGCTTGAAAGCCTCTGCAAAAAGGAATTCACTCACAAACCATGGAAAAAATTTGTCTTTTCTGTTTTAAAAGACACTGAGATTCGTAACAATTGGATGGCATGCCCGGCGGCTAAAAATGTGCACCATGCCTATAGAGGCGGTTTATTAGAGCACAGTCTTTCTGTGGCCACCCTTGCCATGAGCGTAGCAAATCATTACCCTGAATTAGACCGACAGGCATTGTTAGCCGGTGCTATATTTCATGATTTAGGAAAAATTTGGGAATTTTCTTATGGCCTTATCACTGATTACACCACTGAAGGGCGCTTATTGGGACATATGCACTTAGTGCTTGAGCGCCTACAGCCGCATTTGCAAAAATCCGGTTTAGAAGAAGATTTTGTACAACATTTTAAACACCTTATATTAAGCCATCACGGCACATATGAATTTGGTTCTGCCCGCTTACCACAAACCCCTGAAGCCATGCTCTTACATTATGTGGATAATATTGACGCTAAAATGGCTCAATGTCGCCATATTTTCAATGATCGTGAACCGGAATATCAAGGTTGGTCTGACTATCAACGCACCCTAGAACGCTTTATGTACAAACCTTTGCGCACACCTGTCATAGAAAGAAATACAAACCATAAACGTAGCGGCGAAGCAGAAGCCAACAAAAATAGCGATGTGGGAAAATTACTACAATCGTCCTTACTAGAAAACATGTAACACCCATACCCCACGGAGTTTTTATGTTTATAACCTTAGAAGGCATAGAAGGCAGCGGAAAATCTACCGTTATACAAGGGCTGGCTGCTCACTTTGAAGAACAAGGCCATGAGGTACTTTGCACACGGGAACCTGGCGGCTCAGAGCTTGGTAAAACGTTACGCGCTTTACTCCTTGACTCGCGCGTGGACGTTTGCCCACAAGCGGAGCTATTTCTCTTCTTGGCCGATAGGGCGCAGCACGTTAACTCAGTTATTGTTCCGGCTTTGGCACAGAATAAAATAGTCCTTTGTGATCGCTTTATCCATTCTACTATTGCCTACCAAGGCGGCGGACGTGGCCTAGATAATGCCACCTTGCATACTCTTAATATTATGGCTGTACAAGGGCTTTTGCCGCATAAAGTGCTTCTTTTAGATTTACCCCTCGAAATAGGCCTTAACAGAGCGCAAGCCCGCAATGCTGCTTCAAACATGAATATACTTGAAGGAAAGTTTGATGCCCAAAGCATAGAATTTCATAGTAAGGTACAGCAATCTTATCGAGAGCAAGCGGCGCAGTACCCGCAACGCTTTTGCTGTATTGATGCTAGTCAAAGCGCAGAAAAAGTATTACAAGATTGTATAGACGTTTTGACAAGTTCCATTTGATTATTATTCTTTAAAAAAAGTTTCTCACGTATTTTCTACAGTACATAAACTTTAAAATTAAAGCCTTATAAAAGCATAACCTCATATATTCAAGGAAAAAGCAATATGAAAACAGAATTTTATAACCTTATATGGACCGGTAAACGCCTTGACCGCACTCTTAGTGAAAGCCCAAGCATTTCCTACAGCGATACGGGCATTCCCACCAGCCCTTGGCAAGTGCATTCTTGCCTTGGTGATGACAGTAAAGTGTGGTGCGAAGTGTATCGCAGTACCCAAGAAAATGGCGGTGTTTTTGTGTTGCGCGACTTTGACGAAGTACTTTTTGTAGCGCATGCCGCCACCAATATGGCCTTTGTGCAAGCCTTAAGCGAATTTGCGCAAATGGTAAGCCATCCGCGATACGCCAGTGATATTTTTGAAAATGCCGATGAAGATGTTTTTGATGATGCCTAAAAACCATGCATGATTTAGGCATTATTTTCTTCCCGGCCTTTGATTGGGCCATATCTCCTACGCACCCAGAGCGCGAGGAGCGGCTGCTTTATACGCAAGATCAGCTTTTGGAAGAAGGCCTCTTTGATATGCCGGGCATACAGGAGTATCGTCCCAAACTTGCTACTTTTGAAGATGTGCAACGCACACACTTTTGCCTGCCGCATGCGCAAAAAGTTTGCACACCGTCGCATTTGGCCTCGGCTGGGGGTGCCATAAAGGCAGCAGAGCTTGTTTTACAAAAACAATGCAAAAGAGCCTTTGCTTTGGTGCGCCCGCCGGGGCATCATGCCATGCGCATAACTCATGGAAATCGCGGCTTTTGCAATATTAACATGGAAGCCATAATGGTAGATTATATCCGCCATTATATGCAAAAAGAGCAAGGACAACAAGAACCTTTGCGCATAGCTGTGGTAGATACAGACTGTCACCACGGCGATGGCAGCCAAGACATTTTTTGGAACGATCCACACACCTTGTTTATCTCCCTGCACCAAGACGGGCGCACCCTCTACCCCGGTTCCGGTTTTTTACACGAATGCGGCGGCCCCGGCGCCCTAGGGAAAACTATCAACATGCCGCTTCCGCCACATACTGGCGATGCCGGCTATCTGTATGCCATGCAACATTGCGTCTTGCCTATACTACAGGACTTCAAGCCGCACCTCATCATAAACTCTGCAGGGCAAGATAATCATTTTACCGATCCTTTGGCCCATATGCGCCTTACGGCACAAGGGTATGCGCGATTAACCACCCTACTTAAACCAGACATTGCCGTACTTGAAGGTGGCTATGCCATACGTGGAGCTTTGCCCTATGTAAACCTAGCCATATGCTTAGCTTTGGCAGAAAAAAACTTTGATGATATTTACGAACCGCAGTGGACACAGGCTATGACGAGCCAAAAACAAGAAATCACTGAGTATATCCAAACGCTTTGCGAAGAAACCCTGCAAGCCTATCATAAACCGCCTAGCAAGCCTCATGAAGGACGTCCTGCAAAAGATGCCTATGGCACTTGGTGGATACGCCACAAAGAAATATACTATGACACCGATGTTCTTTGCGATAATCAAGAAGAAAAAATATTACTGTGCGAGCAATGCGCCGGCCTTACCTGCACAGAAAGTCAATCGCGCAAAGTAGGCCTTTCTTTATGCTTGCTCGTGCCGCACCACGCCTGCCCACAATGCCTACACACAGCGCAAGAAATCTTGCACGCTGCCACAAAGAAGAATTACGCCCATGTGCAATGTGTGGGATTTGCCTCAAAAAACATTTTTTAAAATAAAACACTCTTCACTTACACTTCATATATACTTATAATATAAGCACAATAAATCTGTGCCGGCTTTTGCTTTCAGACTGTAACAATTCTTTTTTCTCCTCGTCACTTATTTGTAACATAAGACGCCGATACCCTTATCAACGCAACGATGCCCCACGAGTATACGATGTGTCTTATTGAAAAACAATTTAAGGAGATTCCCATGAAATTTTCTCGTATTATGCTTACAGCTCTTTTGGCTTTGAGCATTGCAGCACCTGCCCTTGCTAAAGAAGACGTTATAATTAACGGCTCCACCACGGTTTTACCTGTAATCCAAAAAACCGCTGAAGCTTATATGGCAACCAACAAAGATGTAGCTATTGCCATTTCTGGCGGCGGTTCTGGTAACGGGATCAAAGCTCTTATTGATAGCCTTTGTAACGTTGCTATGGCTTCACGCGATATCTCTAAAAAAGAAATTAAGCTTGCCGAAAGCAAAAAAATTAGCCCAAAACGCATTGTGGTTGCCATTGACGCCCTTGTGCCAGTAGTACACCCTGAAAATCCTGTTAGTGATTTAAGCGTTGAGCAACTCAAAGGCATTTACACAGGCAAGATTAAAAATTGGAAAGAAGTTGGCGGCCCAGATAAGCCCATTGCTGTTGTTTCACGTGACACATCTTCCGGTACTTATGAAACATGGCAAGACAAAATTCTTGGCAAAGATCGCGTAGCTCCTTCTGTTATGACCACAGCTTCTAGCGGCGCTGTTGTGCAAACTGTTTCTAAAAACCCCCTTGCCATTGGCTATATCGGCTTTGGTTACCTTAATGATAGCACCAAGGTTGTAAGTATTTCTGGCTTAAAAGCTAGCCCTGAAACTGCCCTTTCCGGCACATGGCCCATCGCCCGTGATTTATATCTCTTCACCAATGGCGAACCCACTGGCGCAGCTAAAGGTTTCATCGATTATGTATTAAGCGCTGAAGGCCAAAAGCTTGTAAAAGAAGTGGGCTTCATCCCTTTAAGCAAATAAAAGATCCAAAACACACCCCCCTTATCCCACACGGATAAGGGGGACATAGTTTTTTTAGGGTACACGCATGAAAGAAAAAATTATCAATTGGTCCTTGGCAGCTGCAGCCACCTTCTCGCTTATTTCCCTCTTGGGAATTATGCTTTTTTTATTTTATGAAGGGCTCCCCATTTTTAGCATTGTTTCTGTTAAAGATTTTCTTTTTGGGGAATTTTGGTATCCCACTTTTGATCCGCCAGACTTTGGCATCTTCCCCTTACTCATGGGCTCCCTTGCTGTTACCATTTTAGCCTCTCTCATTGCGGTGCCCTTAGGCGTTTTAACCGCTGCCTATCTTACGGAAATAGCGTCTAGCTCTGTACGACGCGTTGTAAAGCCTTTTGTGGAATTACTTGCAGCCTTACCTTCAGTGGTCATAGGCTTTTTTGGTATGGTGGTGGTTGCCCCCATGCTGCAACAAACTTTTGGCTTAACCACAGGCTTAAACCTGTTTAACGCAAGTCTTATGCTGGCCTTTATGTCTGTGCCCACCATTTGCTCAGTGGCAGAAGACGCTCTTTTTGCCGTGCCACGCCCTTTACGCGAAGCCTCGTTGGCCCTTGGCGCCACGCGCTGGGAAACCACCATTAAAGTGGTTGTACCGGCGGCGCTTTCCGGCATAGGCACTGCCATTATGCTAGGTATGAGCCGTGCCATTGGCGAAACCATGGTAGTGCTTATGGTCGCAGGTGGTGCAGGCATGCTTCCTACATCTATCTTTGACCCAGTACGCCCCATGCCCGCTTCCATCGCAGCAGAAATGGCCGAAGCCCCCTATCGCGGCGACCACTATTATGCCTTGTTTGCCATTGGTATGGTGCTCTTTATTTTCACACTTTGTTTTAACATGATTGCCCAGCATATTGCCGAAAAGCATAAGCAAGTGGGCTCTTCTAGCTTATAGGAGGTCACATGAAATTTACCGCTTGCAGCTCTTCCCGCTTACGCCGCCAAAGCCTTATGTTTGGTGTATTACGTGGTGCCGCTATCATTAACGTTTCTGCCTTGGTTGTTGTTTGTGTGTTCCTTGCTGTACAAGGAATTCCGGCTCTTTCATGGGAATTTCTCACAGAGTCTCCCCGTAAAATGATGACTGAAGGTGGCATATGGCCCTGCATTCTTGGTACCTTCTTGCTGGCCGTAGGCTCTTTACTTATTGCCTTTCCCCTAGGTGTTGCCTCTGCCATTTACTTGCACGAATATGCAGGAAACACAACTTTTGCTCGTTATATTCGCCTTGGGGTTAATAACCTTGCCGGTGTACCTTCTGTGGTCTTTGGCCTTTTTGGCTTGGCTTTTTTTGTAACATTTTTAGGTATGGGCGTAAGCTTGCTTGCCGGTGTACTTACCCTTGCCGTGCTTACCTTGCCTGTCATTATTGGCACTGCTGAAGAAGCCCTGCGCACTGTCCCCGATACCTATCGCGAAGCTTCATTAGCTCTTGGTGCTACAAAATGGCAAACCATTGCTCGTGTTGTATTACCTGCTGCTACCCCAGGCATGCTTACCGGCGCTATTTTGGGTCTTTCACGCGCAGCCGGAGAAACTGCCGCCATCATGTTTACGGCAGCAGTATTCTATACCCCCAAAGATCCAGACTCTGTATTTAGTTCTGTTATGGCCTTGCCTTACCATATGTATGTTTTGGCCACCGCCGGTACAGAAATTGAGAAAACATTGCCTTTACAATACGGTACAGCTTTAGTGCTTATTTTATTGGTACTGGGCATGAACGTTTTTGCTATTTATTTACGCGATAGAATGCAAAAAAATAAAGCTCATTAATACTTAGTGTAAGTTCTTTCCCTACCAGCATTTATCGTATAAAGTGCAGGATTTTTTTAAAATTCTGCACTTTTTTATTGCGTAATTGATGGAATTACAGTTATTTTTTTCTGGGGGAAACTTTTGCTTGCGCCAAAAAGTGCCCCTTCCCCCCTCTATACATGAATTATCAGTACTAACGCTTTAATACCTTCGCAAAGCCCATGAGCATGAGTTTTAATTCACACAATAATAGAAATAATTCTTAATAAATATATATTTAGCTGGACTTATTATGCTTTTTCAGAAAAGACTAGACATTAAAAATTATTTATAGTATTTTATATTGGCGTAATGGCTTTTTATTTTGTTAAAACTTTAACTTGGAGAATATTATGAAGTATACATGTAATTTGTGTGGTTAT
>CAYJAD010000070.1:0-11130 GCA_964368075.1 uncultured Desulfovibrionaceae bacterium
CCTTACAATTGACAAAAGAAAAAAACGAGCAAACCAACAAACTGAAATTGACATATATAAACATATAAATTGCAAAAATAAAAGCACCTTGATTTTAATAATCAAAATGCTTTTATTTTTGCAATTTTGAAAACAAGCGCGTTTTGAGGGGGGGGTCTGGGGGGCACTTTTTGGCGCAAGCAAAAGTTCCCCCCAGAAAATTTTTTAACTCTCAGCCTAACGTAGCCTTAGCGAGATTTTACCATAAAAGCCATAATGGCTTCTAGCACCCCACCGCCTATGGCCAAACCTTTATCTGAAACTTCATCAATGTATTTAATATCAGCGCGCGGATCTACATCACCCAACTTCGTGCGCATCTTTACTGGCGTTTCCGTGCGCAAAAGTCCGCGTATAACTCCTGCAAAGACGGCTTTAAAAACATGTTTTCCTGAGGGACCTTCAAGATAGCCTAAAGTATCTCCCTTTTCTACCAGATCACCGATGGAACGTTCTGTATAAAATGTACCTGCTTCATGAGCCCAAAAAACACGTTCCACAGAATAGCCCTGCACGGGAGCCGGCGCCCCTGTATTGGGAAGAGCACATCCGTCGTAAATAACACGGCTTAAGTAATGCCCGCGCATGGTTTCTATCACTGCATGCACATCATGACCGGCACTAAAGCCCGGTCCAAGCCCAATGACTAAGGAAGCCATGCCCTTATGCGTGCCTAAGTTTTTTTTAGCCAAGATGGCATCTACTACCACGTCAGCCTGTAATGCTTCAAGGCAATGCCCTTGCGTATCTATCAAGAGAGGAATATGACCTTGCTCCCAATGTTTTTCTAGTTCATGAATATCTTTTACGTGCACAGCGTGTACTCCCTCTACACACATAGAGCCTGTATGCACAGCTTCAGAAAAAGCCACAGTGCGGCGCACCGCTAAAGGGTGTTCTGTTTCCAAAAAAAGAATTTTACGCAAGCCACTTTTGTAGAGTCGCATGGCAACGCCACTGGCAAGGTCTCCAGCTCCACGAATAACAATAAGAGGAAGAGAAATATTTTCCATAATATATCCTTATCACATTACAAGCAGGCTATATTTTTCATACGCTTGCTGTGTGTCAATATCGATAAAAGGGCCTTGTTCTTGAAGGGGCACAAACTTTTGGCTAAAAAGAGAGCTTTTTAGTAACCCCCTTGCTCCTGTATCCCCTTCCAACTGTAGAACACGAGAAAATTCTACCGAAGGAATAATGACGGGATTACCGCGTTGAAGTCCTTGTCCAGATTCACTTTGCTTACAAGGTATAATCCAGCTCTGTGGCTGTTCTTTTGCAGTTGCAATTAAGGTATTGAGTGTTTTAGCTGTTAAAAAAGGCTGATCTCCCAATAAAATCATAGCCCCTTGTATTTGAGGAGAACTATGCATAACCACATGCTGTATACCTGTTTTTAAGGCTTCTGCTTGCCCCAAAGAACGCAAAGGATTTTCTAAAACAATACAATCAGAGAAATCCACTTGCCTGCGCAAGGCATCACCGGATTCAGCGCCTTGCTCTGGTAAAACTACTATCACTTTATCTAAAAGACTTCGTTTAGCTGCATCCACAACATATTGCAAAAGGGGACGTTGTGCATTTTTTGACAAGGAAGCCGCCGGCCATGGCAAGAGCAATTTATTTTTGCCCATGCGTGAGGAGAAACCTGAAGCCAAAATAAGCCCATATATATATGAGTGAGACGTTTCCACACCATTTCCTACAAGAGCACCAAGGGCTTTTGTTGCCAAGCTGTATTTTCCGATAAAGCTTGTACAAAGCCCACTTCCCAAGCCTCATCGCCTTCTTCAAAAAGCTTTTTCTTTACTTCATCCACCTTATGAGCAGGCACAGCCAGTAACAGCCCACCTGAGGTTTGTGTATCAAAAACTAAGCTTTCTAAGTTTATATCTATTTTATGGGGTACGTGCGTAAAAGCTTGCCAAAATTTACGATTAGCATGACTTCCAGCGGGAATAAGGCCATTTTTTGCATAATCGATTACATGTGCCATGGCAGGAAGAGCTTCACAATGGAGCACCACTTGCACTTTAGAGGCGCGTGCCATTTCTATGACGTGTCCCCCAAGGCCAAAGCCTGTGATATCTGTTGCGGCTTTCAAAGAACACTGGGTTAAGACCTTACCTGCCCCTTTATTAAGCTTAGAGCACCATTTCGTAATGAGGGCTTCACTTTCCTCAAAATCATCCCAGCGTGCTTTGACACCTGTAGATAAAATTCCTGTTCCTAAGGGCTTAGTGAGAAGCAATGTATCACCAGCTTGTAAGCCATCGTTAGTGGCTTTTTTTGCTGGATCAATAATACCCGTCACCGAAAGACCGTATTTAATTTCATTGTCTTCTACGGTATGGCCGCCCACAAGTACAGCTTCTGCCTCTATCAAAGCATCTAGCCCGCCTTGAAGGATTTGCGCCACTACATCTTCTCCCACTAAGCCATGGCATGCTGTGGGAAAAAATAGCATATTCATGGCACACCAAGGAGTTCCCCCCATGGCATAAACATCTGAGAGAGCATTCGCCGCAGCAATACGCCCAAACATATAGGCATCATTGACAATGGGGGTCAAAATATCCACTGTTTGAACTAAGGCTGCACCGCTAGGAATTGCCACCAATGCTGCATCTTCATTATGAGCACGACCTGCAAGTACACGGCTTTCCAAATGAGCATGTGCCGAAGCCGCAGGACGAACTTTTTCTAATATACGCTCCAAAACCTCTGGAGCCACTTTGGCTGCTCAGCCTGCTGCTGTGGCCATGTCTAATAAATGCATGAAGCCTCCTTCATACCCTTTGCCTTTTCCAAAAACGCTTACCAGGCTGTTAATAGCCATAAATAGTGACAGGGCATCAAATAAATATAATGCACGACCAATAGTGCTACTATATTTAGAAAGTATAAAATAAATTGAATTAAATGTAAAAGGGAGCGAAGGCGAAATTTTTTACACAGATGCTCGTATGCATCGCTTTTCAATATCAAACATTGCGCTAGGTCTTATATCAACAAAAGAAAAAGGAGAGTGATATAAACTCACTCTCCTTATTATATGCACTTTAGCCTAGAGGCTAGAGTTATTGTGCGCTTAAGCTTTTGCTTCCACGTCTACTACAGACTCGGCCGCAGCTTCAGCTTCTACAGCTTCAGCACTTACTTGACCGCGAGTCAATTCGATAATAGCCATTGGGGCGTTATCGCCACGACGGGGAGCGGCAAGTTTAAGTACACGGGTAAAACCACCAGGAACACCAACAAAAGCTGGGCCGATTTCGTCAAAAAGACGTTTAACCAATTGGTGATTTCCAAGTACGCGATAAGCTTGACGACGAGCGTGCAAGTCATTGCGCAATGCCAAAGTTATGAGAGGTTCCACCACCCGACGCAATTCCTTGGCTTTGATTTCCGTAGTACGAATCTTGCCGTGGGTAAGCAGCGCCTTGGCCAAATTGCGGAACAAGGCCTTGCGATGCGAGGGGGTGCGCGAAAGCTTTCTACCGGAGTTATTATGCCTCATTTTGCTGCTTCCTCTTCCATTCTTGATATTTTTTGTCGAAATTGTCAACCTTCATGCCGAAATCAAGGTTCATGTCTATAAGAACACCCTTAATTTCGTCTAAAGATTTACGCCCAAAGTTCTTTGTCTTTAGCATGTCATTTTCGCTGCGTTGCACAAGTTCGCCTACGATGGCAATATTTGCCGAACGTAAACAATTTGTAGCACGCACAGACAGCTCAAGTTCATCTATGCTCTTGTACAGATTTTCATTTAAATCTAAGTCACTAGAAGAATCGTTTGCGTCGTCGCCAGAAATTTTTTCATCAAAATTGATGAACACAGAAATCTGATCTTTAATAATTTTGGCGCTATACGCAATAGAATCTTCGGGGGTGACCGAACCATCTGTCCAAATTTCCAGAATAAGCTTGTCGTAGTTGGTCATTTGTCCAACACGAGCTTGTTCCACAGCATAGGCAACCTTGCGTACTGGAGAATAACTTGCGTCAAGACGAATAAGACCAATTTCTTCAAACAAATCTTCATGCATATCTGCAGGCACATAACCCTTACCCATGCGAACTTCAAGTTCCATCTCAAGGGTAACATCTTCGGTTAGAGTTGCAATATGCTGCTCTGGATTAAGCACAGTAATATGCTGATTAGTTTCTATATCAGCAGCTGTAACCGCACCTTGTCTTGTTACAGAAAGGTGTAAACGTTGAGGCTCTTCTGTGTTCATAAGCAGACGCACTTGCTTTAAGTTAAGAATAACGTCTGTCATATCTTCTAGAACACAGTGCAGCGTGGTAAACTCATGCTGCGCGCCCACTACCTTAACGGCCACAATGGAAGCACCTTGCAAAGATGAAAGCAACACACGGCGCATGGCATTACCAATAGTATTACCATATCCACGCTCTAGTGGCTCACAAACAAATTTGCCATACATGGTGCTTGAGGGATCACTTTCACGACGAATAAGGTCTGGCTTAACAAGCTCTGCCCAATTGCGTGTATTGATGAGCCGTTCGCCTTGTTTGATAAGCATAGCGGCCCCCTCTTATTTTGAGTAAAGTTCGACTATCATATTCTCGTTGATAGGGAACTGGATGTCATCGCGTTGTGGCAATGCTCTAACTGTGCCTTTAAAGGCTGCACCGTCAGACTCAAGCCATGCAGGACAACCGCGACGTGCAATCACATCTTGTGCTTCAAGCAATACTGGAATCTTACGATTTTTTTCCGGCACTTCAATGGTATCGCCCACACGCACTTGAAGGGAAGGAATGGAAACTTTGTGTCCGTTTAAGGTGAAAATACCATGACGTACCAATTGGCGGGCTTGATTGCGAGAGTTAGCAAAACCCAAACGATACACAACGTTGTCTAAGCGGCGTTCCAAAAGGGAAAGCAATTGTTCGCCGGTAACACCTTTAAGACGATCTGCCTTAACGAAGTAACCATGGAATTGCTTTTCCAAAACGCCATAGGTGCGACGCACTTTTTGCTTTTCACGCAATTGCACCGCATAATCACTTAATTTTTTACGCGCACGACCATGCTGGCCGGGGGCATAGGGACGACGGTCATAGGCGCACTTATCTGTGTAGCAACGATCACCTTTCAAAAAAAGTTTCGTGCCTTCACGGCGACACATACGACACTTGGCTTCAGTATATTTAGCCATTATAATTCCTTTGTTGGCTTTACGCTAGCCAGTGCTAGCTTCCTCACCTGTTAAAAAACTTGCAAGCGCTCAAGAGTCTGCTCGCACAATTTTTTATACCTTAGGGGCTGTGCTACACAACGAGACACGCCCCTTTACACAACACTATACGCGACGGCGCTTTGGAGGACGGCACCCATTATGAGGAATGGGAGTTACGTCACGAATAAAAGCAACCTTAAAGCCTACGGCATTAATAGCGCGCATGGCAGCTTCACGACCGGAGCCGGGGCCTTTCACATAAACACCCACGGTACGCATACCGTTTTCTTGTGCCTTGCGAGCTGCAGTTTCAGCAGCTACTTGGGCAGCAAAAGGGGTGGATTTACGAGAGCCCTTAAAACCGCTTTGTCCGGCAGAAGCCCAGCTCACGGCATTGCCACGAGTGTCGGTAAAGGTAATAATCGTATTGTTGAAAGATGCTTGAATATGAGCAATCCCTACGGGAATATTCTTTTTATCTTTCTTTTTGACCGCTCTTCTAGGTCTGGCCATAATTTTTCCTCTACACTAATGTTAGATCCAATGAATATTGGTCTTGTTATTTCTTCTTACCAGGTACCGCACCGCGACGTGGGCCCTTACGGGTACGCGAGTTGGTCTTGGTACGCTGACCATTCACGGGCAAGCCACGACGGTGACGAAGGCCGCGATAACAACCAATGTCCATGAGGCGCTTGATGTTGCTTACTACTTCACGGCGAAGGTCACCCTCTACCTTGTAGTTGCTTTCAAGCTCTTTACGGATTTCGTTTACCTCTGCATCAGAGAGGTCGTCAATGTTGCGTGTCCAATCCACATTAGTGGAATCTAGGATCTTTAAGGACGTTGTACGTCCGATGCCATAGATATAGGTCAACGCAATGTCCACACGTTTGCCACGAGGCAAATCTACACCTGCAATTCTAGCCACTCTTGTCTCCTGCCTAGCCCTGACGTTGTTTATGTCGGGGGTTTTCGCAGATTACTCTGAGCACGCCCTTACGCCGAATGACACTGCATTTTGGGCATATCTTCTTTACGGAAGGTCTTACTTTCATGTTCGTACTCCAGACTACACTTCTTCTCTGCCATTATTAGCAGGAACAGAAGCTTCTATCCGTCTTTGTTCTTTCTGTCAACACCATAATGCTACCTTCTGGGCCCACGATCTGAAATACTCAGAATTTGCGGTCCCACAGGTGTTATGGCAATACTGTGCTCAAAATGCGCAGCCAACGACCGGTCGCGCGTCACAGCGGTCCAATTATCTTCTAAAATGTCCACTTCATAGGTACCTACGGTTACCATGGGTTCAATGGCAATAACCATACCATTGTGTAATGGCATACCCGCATAACCAGGTTTGAAATTGGGCACTTCGGGTTTTTCGTGCATTTTGGCGCCAACACCGTGACCCACAAAACGACGAACCACATTAAAACCAGCGTCTTCTACAAATTTTTGAATGGTTTCCCCTATAAGGTATACATCCACACCATGCCTTGCCACAGAAATACCTTTGTATAAGGCATCTTCGGTAACTTGCATAAGTCTTTTTGCTTCATCGCTAATTTTACCAACGGCAAATGTGCGTGCTGCGTCGCCTACAAAACCTTCGTAAACAACACCCATATCTACACTGACGATATCCCCTTCTTCAAGCAGCCGCGCAGAAGGAAAACCGTGCACTACAACCTCATTTACCGAAATACAAAGGGCAAATGGGAAACCATGGTATCCCAAAAATGCCGGTTTAAGTTTATGCGTTGCGCAATATGCTCTTGCTGCATCTTCAAATTGCATGGTACTTACCCCAGGGGCCACCATGTCTTCGATAATGTCAAGCACGTTGGCTACATGTCTGTTAGCCTCACGCATTAGACCGATTTCTCGATCATTTTTAATAAACGCACCGCGAAATTTTTTCATGCTTATGCAGCCTTGCCTTTCAACTTAGACTTTTGCATGAGGCCTTCATACTGACTAGAAATCATATGCGATTCCATTTGGCTCATAAAGTCCATGGCAACACCCACTAAAATAAGTAAGCTGGTACCGCCAAAATAGAAAGGTACGTTGAAATTAGCAATGAGCAACATTGGAATGACGGAAACCAAGGAAATATAACAACCACCGGTAAGAGTCAAACGAGACAATATGGTGTTAATGTATTCTTCAGTTTTTTCACCGGGACGAATGCCAGGAACAAAGCCGCCAGCCTTTTTTAGATTTTCTGACATATCTTTGGGGTCAAAAATAATGGCCGTATAAAAATAGCAGAAAAAGAAAATTAATGCCACAAATACAATGTTATACACTATGCTTTCAGGGGAAAACATGGCTGTAAACATTTGCACATACTCATGGTCAGAAAATTGCCCTATGGTTGCAGGAAAAAGCAATAAACTTGAGGCGAAAATGGGAGGGATAACCCCTGCTGTGTTTACACGCAAAGGAAGGTGAGTATTTTGCCCGCCATACATTTTGCGTCCCACTTGGCGCTTAGCATAGTGAATGGGTATGCGGCGTTGCGCACGCTCCATAAATACAATGCCCACCGTTACCACAAGCATAAGTACCAACACGACCACAGCAAGGAATATGGACATATCCCCAGCGCTAATCAGTTGGAAAGATTGCATAATGGCCCTAGGAATACCCACTACAATACCTGAGAAGATAATGAGGGATATACCATTACCAATGCCTTTTTCGGTAATTTTTTCACCAAGCCACATGATAAGAACCGTACCTGCTGTAAAAGTCAGGATGGTAATTAAACGAAATTCCCAGCCAGGTTCCATAACCACCGAGGCGCCGGTAGGACTACGCATACTTTCAAGCCCCACAGCTATACCAAAACCTTGAACCAAGGTTATAAGTACAGTGAGGTAGCGTGTATATTGCGTAATCTTACGTTTTCCTGATTGGCCTTCTTCTTTAGACATGCGCTTGATACTAGGGTTGATAACCTGCATAAGCTGCATGATAATAGAAGCCGAAATATACGGCATAATACCCAGTGCAAATACAGAGGTATTAGAAAGACCACCACCGGAAAACATATCAAAAAGGCCAAAAAGCGTACCGGACATTTGTGCAAAAAAACTTTGCAAAGCCACAGCGTCTACACCAGGAATGGGGACGTGCACACCTATCCGATAACAGCATAAAAGCAGAAAAGTCCAGCCTAGTTTTTTCATAAGGCCAGATTGTGCTGCCATGTTATTTACCGCTCCATTTGCCATTGATGCTATCTCTTTTTTGTTATGGAAACAAAGCTCTCATGAAAGCCTTATTTCCTTATGCATATGCGAAATATACCTTTATGTCATCTTACAACAACATAAAGGCAAAAGGGGCACAAATACATGCAACCCCTTTTGCGTCTCCAAACTAGTCAGCCTTTATGATTTCAACAGCTTCAAGTTCGCTGGCCACACCGCCGGCAGCAGTTATTTTTGCTACGGCATTGGCGCTAAACTTGTGAGCTTCAACCTTTACTGCACGAGTTACTTCCCCACGGGAAAGCACTTTTACTGGTTTGCCAAAATCGGCAAGACCGCGTGAGTAAATATCGGCAAGGCTAATATCATCTTTACCTTCAAAAGCTTCTAAAAGGCGATCGATATTGATCACTTCATAGGTGATTTTGAAAGGATAGTTTTTAAAACCGTGCTTAGGCAAACGGCGTTGCAGGGGCATTTGGCCGCCTTCAAAACCGGGGCGAACGCCCCCGCCAGCACGCGCATTTTGACCTTTGTTACCCTTGCCTGCAGTACAGCCAAGGCCCGAACCAGAACCACGGCCTACGCGGCGACGGGTTTTGCGTTCTTCGGGGAAAGGATATAATTCATGTAATTGCATTTTCTACTCCTTGCGTCACCCTTAATCAACAACGGCAACCAAGTGCACGACTTTTCTGATCATACCGCGAATGGCTGGAGTGTCGTTATGGTCTTTCACCATTTCACGACGTTTCAGGCCAAGGGCATCCAAAATAGCGCGTTGTTTAGGATTACAACCAATGCGACTGCGAATAAGTTTTACCTTGATTTGAGACATGGCTTAACCCCTACTTTCTTGGTGCTTCAAGGGTTTTACCGCGAAGCTCAGAAACATATTCTGCGCTGCGCAAGGACATAAGACCTTGTACCGTGGCACGAAGCACGTTGTGAGGATTGTTGGTACCGATGGCTTTAGCAAGCACATCAGTAACACCCACAGCTTCCATAACGGCGCGCACTGCACCGCCGGCAATAATACCAGTACCCTTAGAAGCAGGGCGAAGCATCACATAGCCTGCGCCAAAGCGTCCAAGAATTTCGTAAGGCAAAGTACCGTCTACCAAAGAAATGGTTACACGATTTTTGCGGGCACGCTCAGAAGCTTTGCGCAAGGCTTCAGGTACTTCTTGGGCTTTACCAAGACCAAAACCAACGCTTCCCTTTCCATCGCCTACCACCACAAGAGCACTAAAGCTAAAGCGGCGGCCGCCCTTTACAACTTTGGCTACACGATTAAGGGCTACAACCTTTTCGATTTCGCCCGTTTCGTTTTGCTGTTCCATAGTTTGCATATTAGAACTCCAAGCCGCCTTCACGTGCGCCGTCGGCTAATGCCTTAATGCGACCGTGATAGATATAGCCGTTGCGGTCAAACACAACGGAATTGATATTCTTTTCCTTGGCCAAACGGGCAAGTTCTTTGCCCACTAAAGCAGCGCCGGCTATGTTGCAATGGGCATCATCTTGGGTCTTTTTGAGGCTCAAGGTAGATGCTGCAACAAGGGTGGCACCCTTGGTGTCGTCCACAATTTGGGCATAGAGGTGCAGGTTTGACCGATATACCACAAGACGGGGGCGAGCTTCGGTACCATTCACTTTTTTGCGAATGCGAATTTTACGACGCTGTCTGCTTTCATTTTTAGAAAATTTCATGGTCTTACCTACTTCTTACCGCCGGACTTACCCACCTTGCGGCGAATAACTTCGGTTTCATATTTAATGCCCTTGCCCTTATAGGGTTCTGGCTTACGAATACGACGGATTTGGGCGGCTACTTCACCCACTTGCACTTTGTCAATACCGGCAATGGTCAGCTTGTTGCCTTCGGCAGTAGCTGTGATACCTTTAGGTAAATCAAAAAGTACAGGATGGGAAAAACCTACTGCCAAGTCCACAATGTTGCCTTTCACAGCAACCTTGTAACCTACACCGATGACTTCAAGAGTTTTGGTAAAACCTTTGGTCACCCCTTCAATGCAGTTAGCAATGAGGGTACGGCGCAGGCCGTGTTGGGCGCGGGCTTGACGAGTTTCTTCCTTACGGGTAAGGGTCACAAGTCCATTGGCTACTTCATAATCAAGGTAAGCACAAATCGGGGTAGTTAATACACCTTTGGGACCTTTTACTTCCACAACATCACTTCCGACCTTTACTTCCACACCGGAAGGCAAAGATACGGGCTGTTTTCCAATTCTTGACATGGGGCACCGCCTACCAGATTTCGCAAAGTAATTCGCCGCCCACTTTCTTTTCGGCTGCGCTGATACCATCAAGCACACCACGGGAAGTGGACAGGATACAAATGCCAAGGCCGTTTTGTACCTTGGGGATATCTTGGGCACCAACATAGACGCGACGTCCAGGAGTGCTTTTTCTCTTCAAGCCTGAAATAACAGCCTTACCCTTATAATACTTGAGGGTAATGGTAATGTTTTTGTCAGCTACGGCCACGTCTTCGACGTAACCTTCCTGCTTGAGGATGGCAGCAATTGCTTCCTTCATCTTCGAGCGCGGCACATTTACTTCCTTATGTAGGGCCAAATGTGCGTTGCGGATACGGGTCAACATATCTGCAATAGGATCTGTCA
>CAYJAD010000071.1:0-10627 GCA_964368075.1 uncultured Desulfovibrionaceae bacterium
TAATTCTCAATAACAGAATCTTTTACGCTAAGGTAGTGGATTAAAGAACCACGAGGAGCTTCTGCACAAGCATAGCCTTCGGCGGTCACAGGCACTTCAAACTTGGTCCAAGTTTCATCGCCAGCTTTAATTTCTTTAAGCCATTTAGCCACTTGGTCAGCAATAAGCGCGGTTTCTTCAGCGCGGGCAACGTGACGGCCCATGATGGAGAATACATTTTTTTGACCAATATCGCGGAAGTTCTTTACAGTAAGACCAAAGTGCTCTTTAAGCATCTTTTTACCCACTTCAGACACAGGAGGATTAGTAATCCACATACGTGCAGCGGGGCCTACTTCCATGGGGTTACCATCGTAGCGAGGTGCTTTTACAAAGCTATAAGCATCTTTCTTTTCTAAATCAACAATGGTTTCGGCTTCCATGAAGTTTTTGCCCGTGGTTTTATCGGCAAACCAAGAGTACTTCACGTTTTCTGTTACCTTTTTAGGATCAAAAGGCATATCCTTACCATTGATAAAGACACCGGGCTTTAAGAGAAAGCTTTTCGCGTCGCCGTCTAATTGGAAAACGCCAAAGCAAGAAGCATTCATATGCCCATGACCTTGAGCAAAAAGGTCTTTATAAGCAGCACCTACTGTGTAGGTAACAGGCAAGTATTTGTTCATAACAAAATCTTGCACTTTCTTAAAGCGAGCAGCGTATTCAGTCAAAGCTTCCTTGGTAGGAATTTCTGTAGCGCCACCGGGGGCAATACCATGAACGTGAGGCATTCTACCGCCGAAAAGAGCTACCATTTGGTGAGCAATACGACGTACTTCCAATGCTTCAAGGTATTGGTCCACGCCCACTTTATTCACAGCTTCGGGCAAGCGCAAGTCTGGCTTAGCCATGCGGGGAATAAAAGGCGCAGTTTCGGGGCCGGCCACGTAGTCAAGGGCAGCCAAATGATAAAAATGCAGAATATGCGATTGCAAGTAGTTAGCGCCAAGAATTAAGTTACGAGTAATACGTCCATTATTGGTAACTTTAATTTTGAACGCATTTTCTTGCGCACCAGCAGAACACATTGCGTGCGACGTAGGACACACACCGCAAATGCGTTGTACAATTTGTGTGGAATCACGGGGGTCACGACCTTTAAGAATATTCTCAAAACCGCGGTACATCCCGCCAAAAAGTTTTGCATCCACCACCTTACCATTTTCGACCGTAACCTCAGCTTTGAGGTGGCCTTCAATTCTGGTGACCGGATCGATGGCTATAGTAGTTTTAGCCATATATGCCTCCTTAATGCAGCGCACACCTTACGTGTGGGCATGACAACCTTAGTTAGAATAGAAAGGGGATGAATCGTCAGGGAAACCTGGGGCCGTACAGCTGATACATGTAGCGTTAGCTACGCACCAGTTTACGCCATTCCATTTACGTTTAAAGGAGTCGCAGTACGCATCGGGGCCTTTACAGCCAAGATCATAGCGACAAGCACTTTTATCCGTCATAATGGCACTCATCTTACCTTCATCAAAAGCACCCACAAATGGACAATTTTCATGTACATTTTCACCATAGTATGGTGTTGGACGACCATCGGTATCTAAAGCTTTAACCACTTCACCAAGACCCTTTTCAAGGCCATTTTCTTTGATGAGTTTTAATGCTAAAGCCACTGTACCAACAATCCAATCAGGTTGTGGAGGACAGCCAGAAATGTTCACTACAGGTGTAGCAATATTATTCTTTTTCAAGAATGCGCTCACGCCCATAGCTTCGGTTTTAGAACCCTTAGCAGCAGGAATACCACCAAAGGATGCACATGTACCCACAGCAAGCATAGCTGCTGCACCGGGAGCAAGTTCTTTTACGAGGTCAGTCATCATGATCTCGTGGTGCTTGCCGCCTTCGTGGGTTTCGCCCACAACGCAATATTTGCCATCGGCAGCTACAGGGATAGCCCCTTCAACTACGACGAAATATTTGCCTTTTTGGGCTTTTGCAATGCTACGCATATGTTCAATAGATTGTTGACCTTCGCAAGCCATCACTGTGGGATGGAATTCGAGGCTGATAACCTTTAACAGTACGTCAGCAATAGTAGGGTTAGCAGTGTCAAGCAAGGATACGGAACAGCCCGTACAGCCTTGTCCTTGAATCCAGAGCACGGCTGGACGCTCGCCACTGGCATCAGCGGCAAACACTTCTTTAACTGCAGGGTGGAACATTTGGGCGACGCCAAATCCAGCTACAGAGCCTGTGCAAAGTTTAACAAAATCACGCCTATTGAGACTCATTCTTGCCTCCTCAAAGTGTAGGGCATTAAAATAGGGCGGGACCCAAAAGGCCACAACGACCTTCTCTTATTGACGCTACGCGAAAAAAAGGTTTGTGTCAACAACACGCCACTCCAAACAACAAAGAGAATGGGATTTTTCTTTGCTGTTCTTTCTTATTTTGCAACATATATCTTCATTAAAATAAGAGATCTTTATCTATAAAAAAGCATGCCTTTTAATAGATTGAAACCCTACATTCTCCTTTACAGAAGCATATTTTTTACATAACCTCATAAATATTTACTCAACACATACTTTTAGGATATCTATGAAAAGCATACTCTTTGTGTTGCTTCTTATTTTCATCGGTGCATGCGCTCAAAATAAGAAACAAAACCTTTACCTTGGCGTTCCTTATATGGAGCATCCCTTGGGAGAAGGCGCCCATGCCCCCTATAGCCCCCAACCTCTTGTGAGAGAAGACGGCTTTGACTGTACTACCTATGTGGAAACCCTATTGGCACAAAGAAAAGCGCGTTTACATGGCGGCGCATGGCAAAAGCATTTAACGCAATTGCGTTATATTGATGGCAAGGTAGATTTCTTTTCGCGGGCGCATTTTATGGAATATCAATGGATTCCCCACGCCCTAGAAAAAGGTTTTATTACGCCTATACAGGTACAAGACAGTCGTCTAAGCCACTTAGATATTAATATGCAACAATGGTTTTTAACACATGCACATGTGCACACTAAAGATGCGGACTACAAAAGCAGATCCTTAGAACAGCCTACCCACGCGCGCACAAATATTTCCTATGTTCCCGCAGAAGCCGTCACATCGGATTTTTTACACACATTACCCCTAGAAAGCGTCATCTTTTTTTTCAAGAAACTCCCCAAAGATGTTGGCCATGGATTACAGCAAGGTGATATTTTTATTACTCATATGGGTTTTTTGCAGCAACAAACCCTCTATCATGCTAGTATCAAGTATAAAAAAATACAAAAAATTGACCTGTTAGAATACCTACACTCACGTCCACAATTTATAGGGGTTAGTTTTTATGCAATACGTTAACAGCACAAAAAATAATTATGTAGTATTCTCTATATATGTTTACTTAATAACATTGTCATTTTGATTTTAGTACACATTTACAAGTATGCTTCTCAATAAAACAATATACCTTTAGGAGGAATTATGCCGTATTTTCGCATTTTCATCTGTAGTTTATTACTACTTCTACTCCAAGGCTTACCTGCGCAAGCCGCTGCAGATGTAAGCCCAGCCGCACAGAAACGCATGTCCATAGCACTGAGCCAAGTTACAAGATCAGGTCTGCATTCTTTTCATCGTGATGAATTGCAAGATTCTAAGAACTTAAATAAAGTTATATCTTTTGCAGTATCTTATATTGACAGATTTCACTCTAGAAGCAAAACATTTCGCGATAGCAGTGGTATAGGCCCTATATACATGCGACCTGAAGATGTTAATGAGGTTTTGTCGCGTCTTTTTGAGTTCACCCTTCCTCCACTAGCTGAAGGAAACTATGGTTTTATACGCTTTGATGGAAAGTTTTTTTCTCATCAATTAGATATGGCAGATGCAAGAACATATGCTTACGTGCAGCAAGCCGAAGAGAAAAAAGATGGTTCTATCTCTGTACAAGGCGTATTAGACAACCCCGAATACCCAAGAGATTCCGAAAGAATACAAAAATTTACCGCAGTACTTAAACCCATAACATGGAAAGGTTTACACACCTACGCCATTATATCCATACATAAAAAGTAAATAATCTGGTAAAACAAGGGGAATTTATGATAAAAAAAATATTTTACTGTCTGCTTTCACTAACGTTTTTTTACACAAATCTAGCCACTGCAGAAGAAACTATGCCCTCATGGGAAGGAATCTATTGCGATGCGACCACCGATACTTGCATAAAAATTGACCAGCAAGACATATACAAAATCGGTGATGATGAGACGTATGACTATGCCCATATAACTTTTTTTAGAAAAAAAGGAAATGCCCTTATTATTACGGAAGATTTAGACTTATACAGCCCCACAAAAGCTCTTTCTGGTTCTGTATGGCTTGAACTTTCTCCTAATAGGAAAACCATTAAAATAATAAAGCCTCTTGAACCTGAAGAAGAAGAAACTCAAAAAAGATACCATTATGACGTCGTTTATGGCACTTATATAAAGAAATGATACAAGTTCTCTCATAGACTGTTGAAAAACTAGAGTCAATAAATAAGGCCATAAATACACACTTTACTTTTTAAAGATTATATTTTATGAATTTATGATTAGATTCCTGAAAAATTGTTCTATAGTATTTTTTTCAACTTTATTTTTTATCCTTAAGGAGGATAATTTTATGAACACTCTTTTTAGAAATAAGCATGTCTTAGCGCTCATGCTTTTTAGCTTTTGTACTCTATTTTTTGCAATACCAGAACAAGCACTTGCTAGCAAATCTGCCGAAGCTCTCTATGAGGAGGGCCTTGCTCTATACGATGCAGGTAAAGAAAGCGAAGCTGCCACGCTATTTTTACAAGCAGCAGAACAAGGACATGCTGCAGCCCAAACAGAAGTTGGTGTCCTTTATGAAAACGGCACTGGCTTTGAACAGGACTATAAAAAAGCTGCCGAATGGTATCAAAAGGCCGCTGAACAAAAAGACAGAAATGCTCAAGCCTACCTTGCAGATTTATATGTCCGTGGCCTTGGTGTAGAAAAAAATACTGAAACTGCATTAACTTTATATTTGGAATCTGCCAACGGTGGCAGTGCCTATGGACAATATTATCTGGCTTTCGAATATCTTTATGGTGAAATTGTTAAAGAAGATGTAAAGCAAGCCATTGAATGGTTCCAAAAAGCCGCTGACCAAGATTTTGTAGGTGCTAATACAGAGTTGGCAGAATTTTATCTTGAAGGTAACGGCGTAGAAAAAGACGTAGCAAAAGCCGTTGCTTTAATACACAAAGACGCCGCGCAAGACTATCCTGAAGCACAATATTTGCTAGCCAGACTATACAGAGAAGGCGTAGGGGTAGAAGAAAACCTTACCGAAGCTGTATCATTGCTACGCAAAGCCGCTGACCAAGGTGTTCTAGATGCACAACACGACCTTGCAGTACATTATGAAGAAGGCTATGGCATACCCAAAGATTTAGAGCAATCGGTGGTTTGGTATCGTAAAGCTGCTGAAGAAGGTTTTGCCAAATCTCAAAACAGTCTTGGAATGGCGTATGAATACGGCATCGGCATTGAGAAAGATTTGCAGCAAGCTTTAAACTGGTATACTAAAGCCGCAGAACAAGGCAATGCCTATGGCCAGCACAACCTTGCGCAATTATACGGCAAGGGTAAAGGCGTAGAAAGAGACATGGAAAAAGCTTTCCACTGGGCTGAAAAGGCCGCAGAGCAAGGTATTTCTGCCGCACAACACAATGTCGGCTACCAATATTCAGAGGGGCTTGGCGTTGCACGTGACCCCGCCAAGGCTTTTGAATGGTTTTCCAAAGCCGCCGAACAAGGCAACGCAAAAGCGCAAAATGACGTTGCTAAATATTACGAAGAAGGCCTTGCCGTAAAACAAGACTCTGAACAAGCATTTGCTTGGTATAAAAAAGCCGCTGAACAAGGTTACTCCTCTGCACAATCGAACTTGGGAAGTCTTTACTTTCAAGGCAAGGGCGTAAAAAAAGATGATAAAGAAGCATTTAAGTGGTTTCAAAAGGCTGCTGAGCAAGGCTATACTTCAGCTCAATTTAATTTAGGGGTATTCTATGGCAATGGCATTGGCGTAAAACAAGATTATGAAAAATCTGTTATTTGGTACAATGAAGCTGCCAAACAAGGACATCTTCAAGCCATAAACAACCTTGCAACAGCTTTATTAAGCGGAACTGGGGTAAAGGCAGATAAAGCCAAAGCCATTGAGTTATTTCGCATAGCTGCAAAAGCAGGTTTGCCATTAGCCCAAGAAAACTTGAAAAAACTTGGCGAAAAGTGGTAATATAGTTTAATTACTTTATTTTAAAAAAGATCTTTGCCCAACTTTTTGAGCAAAGATCTTTTTTATAATTGCTACACCGTATTTATTATTAAGACCTCTGCGCAATTCATTGCAAAGAGGTCTTTATTTTAAACGACTTGCACAAATATATAAAAGCATCAACTATCTAGTTGAAGGCCCCATATTTCTTATTACTTTATTGAGCCAATACTGCACTGTGCTGTGGAGTATTTCCGGCACAATGGGCTTGGTAAGATGATCATTCATGCCATGTGCAAGGCTTATCTCTTTATCGCCCGTCATGGCATGGGCAGACATGGCCACAATGGGCATTTCATCAAATTGCGCTTGTTCTCGAATTTTTTTACTGGCAGTTAGGCCATCCATGATGGGCATTTGAATATCCATAAGTACCAAGTCATAAGAGTTTTTCTGCACCATGTCTAAAGCTTCTTGCCCATTATTTGCTATATCTAAGGTATACCCCATGCTGCGTAGCAGTTCTTCAGCAATAAGCTGATTAATTTCATTGTCTTCCACGAGTAAAAGATACCCAGAGCCTTGCATTAAAGCTTTGCTCATGTCCTTTTCTTTTTTGATATCTATGGAATTTGAGCATAAATCAAATGTAGCAGTAAAATAAAAGGTGGCGCCTTGACCTATAGCACTTTCTACCCATAATTCTCCTTGCATCATGTGCGCAAGACTACGAGAAATAGCAAGCCCAAGACCAGTGCCCCCATATTTTCGTGTTATGGAAGTATCTGCTTGAGAGAATGCTGTAAATAAATTTTGAATTTGCCCTTCGTCCAAGCCAATACCGGTATCTTCTACAGAAAACAAGCATTCTATACTTTTTTCTGTGCAAGAAATAGGCTTTACGGCAAGTTTAATATGTCCTGTTTTCGTAAATTTGATAGCATTACTTACTAAGTTAAACAAAATTTGTTTTAACCGCAAAGAATCACCAAGAACATATTCCACCCCTACATCCACCTTGGAAAGCAAAAAGTCCAAACCTTTTTCTTCAATGGGGGGACCGTATAAGTCGTGCACTTCTTTAAAGATTTGTGCTAAGGTGAAGGGCGTTGCTTCTATTTCTAGTTTACCCGCTTCAATTTTAGAAAAATCAAGAATGTCATTAATAATACGCAATAAATTATTGGCAGAGTACAAAGCTTTATCAACATAACTTTTTTGATCGCTTTGAACATTGGTGGCACTAAGCAAATGTAACAAGCCCAAAATACCATTCATGGGGGTACGAATTTCATGGCTCATATTGGCAAGAAATTCACTCTTAGCCTTGGTGCTTTGTTCTGCCGCATCTTTTGCTTTGCGCAAGTCTTTTTGAACTGTCTCAATTTCATGCAACATTTTTTTAAATTCGCGCAGATCTCGCAAGTAGGCCACAGCAATATCTTCCCCACGAAATCTGGAGCGTATCAACGTTACTTCAACAGGAAGCTCATTGCCGTACACGTCTTGATGCATCCATTCAAAGCGTATATGCCCTTTTTCAAAAGCAGTACGCACAACTATCTCTACTTTACCTTCAGATGGTATGCCATCGGGCTGAAATTCCGGAGAAAGCTCTGCATATTTTTGTAAAACTTCTTCTTTATTACGCGCATTAAACAAGGAGACAGATTCGGCATTACAGTCGAAAAGTTCATACTCTTTATTCCAAAAAGTCACAGCAATCGGCATAGTATTTAAAATAACCCGTCGTAACTCCGTGGCATCAGAAGCCACTTTTTGGCTGGCTTTTAATTCGCGTATGTCCTTAGTATAACCCACAACAATTTCTTCGCCACGAAATTCTTTACGAATAAGGGTTATTTCGCAAGGTACAGGCTCACCATCAAGCTTTTGATGCATCCACTCGAATATGCACTGACCATTGTCAAAAGCTTCTTGTACATGGGCTTTGGCTTTATCCATAGAAGGTTGCCCATCAGGCTGAAATTTCGGAGATAGATTGGGGAACAGATATAAATATTCTTCTGAACTCTTTAACCCAAAAAGTTCTGCGGCGGCACGGTTAGAAGCAATATTTTCAAAGTTTTTATTCCAAATATTGGTACCGAGCGACATGGTATCTAACATAATCTGTCTATATTCTGTAGCCTCTTCGGCCACTTTTTGACTAGCTTTTAGCTCGCGAATATCCTTGGTATACCCCACAACAATTTCTTCGCCGCGAAATTCCTTACGAATAAGGGTTATTTCACAAGGTATAGGTTCCCCATTAAGCTTCTGATGCATCCATTCAAATTGGCACTTCCCCTTGTCAAAAGCTTCCTTAATACAATTAAGAGCTTTTTGCATGGAAGGTTGCCCATCGGGCTGAAACTCCGGCGAAAGGTCTGGAAATCTGCGCAAATATTCTTCAGGGCTGTCTAGGTCAAAAAGTTCTGCGGCGGCTCGGTTTGAAGCAAAATTTTGAAAATCTTTATTCCAAATATTTGCTCCCAGCGATATGGTATCTTGCATAATTTGCAAGTATTCTGCGGCTTCAGCAGCTGCTTGCTGACTGGCTTTTAATTCGCGCATATCCTTGGTATAACCCACAACAATTTCTTCACCACGAAATTCTTTACGAATAAGGGTTATTTCGCAAGGCACGGGCTCCCCATTAAGCTTTTGGTGCAACCATTCAAATTTGCACTCACCTTTATCAAAAGCTTCTTGTATGTAGGCTACAGCTTTTTGCATAGACGGTTGTCCGTCGGGTTGAAACTCCGGCGAAAGGTCTGGAAATCTTCTCAAATATTCTTCAGGACTATTTAAATCAAAAAGCTCTGCAGCAGCACGATTAGAAGCTACGTTTTCAAAATCTTTATTCCAAATATTTGCTCCTAGCGATATGGTATCGAGCATAATTTGAATATATTCGGTGGCCTCTGCGGCGGCTTTTTGGCTAGCTTTAAGCTCACGCAAATCTTGTGTATACCCAAGCACCACATCTTCATCGGCAAATTGTATGCGCTTTAAAGTAATATGCACAGGCACCAACTCACCGTCATAGGCTTGATGTGTCCATTGCAATTGGAAGAAACCTTTTTTAAAAGCTGATTTAATGGCTTCTCGACAAATAAGTGCAGCACTTATACCTTCTAAAGAAGTTTTCGTGGGTAAGGAGGCATCAAAGGCAGAGGAGTTTTCTATAAAATACTCTTTAGAGGGAGCTTTTACCAATTGCAACATGACTTCATTGCAATCAATAACTGAAAAATTTTTATTCCAAAAAGTGATCCCCATGGGGCTTGCATCCACCATGGCTTTAGCTCTTTTTTCTGCAGTATATTTTTCTTTTAAAGTGCTCAGTAAATCTTTAGATTGAGCCATATGCACAACAATGACTGGTTCATTCTTATATTCTATACGTTTAAGCGTATATTCAACCAGAGTTTCCCCCGCATAAGGCAATACATGCGTCCACAAAAAATTGTGCTCACCTTTTAGTGCTGCGCGGCGTAGATGGGCTTTTCTCCCCACCACGGAGTTGGTGCCGCAGGGCTGTCTTTCCGGCGAAAAACTATCTACCCTTTGGCAAAATTCTTCCACCGTTGCGCAATCGAAAATACTTAAAATACTTTTTGAAGCATACAATAACTCACCAGATAAAGACCAGCATGCCACAGGCAAATCTATACCATGCAAAATATGGCGCACAAAATCATCAGAGTCTTGCTTATTCACTATAATCATAAAACCTACTAATTATCTACCAATTCACTTGTAATTTCGCCATGCGCACGTAAATATGTGCAAAAGAAAAAGCCATTATATTTTCATCACAGATTGTTACAGTATAGTAACAATGCCCTTCCATCAATATATATGTTTAACGTATGCAGTACGTAACTTTAATACGCAGTATTCTCAAACATTTTTTGTTTTACATACTAAATTGCAATATTATAATAGATTGACATATTAGGTCGTAATACAATTGAGCTATGCATGCAAGATTTTTTTTATAAAGTTTAATACATTCCACTTAGCAACACAAAGTTATATATTTTTGCAGAGAGGATGCAAAAAATCGTTGAAAAACATATTCCACTGCGACCAGCCTGTTTTGCATAAGAGCACCATGAACGATATTCAAAAAAATATAAGGCTTCTGCACAATGCATTGTGCAGGAGCCTTAATTCGCTTAAAAAGCATGCTCTGTGTTGTCAAAACAGTAAGATTATGCGCCTATATCCCAATCTAAACCAAATTTATCGTGCAGAATACGTACAGCTAATTCCACATATTTTTCTTCAATAAGAATGGTGATTTTAATTTCAGAGGTGCTGATCA
>CAYJAD010000072.1:0-10444 GCA_964368075.1 uncultured Desulfovibrionaceae bacterium
TTATTTCAATATATTTTCTATAAATTTATGCAGTTTTTAAGTCCGAAAGTCGAGTCATTAACGCCACCTTTGCTATATGCGCCCTCTGCACAACACAACTCTTTATAAAAGAAATTTATATTTTCATTTAAAGACTCCTGTACAATTCACTGTGCAGGAGTCTTATGTATGCAGAATTGTATTGCACAGAGGTCTCGTTTTTGAGGATATGCAATATTTACCGACGGTATAAAATATGCATAAATTTATAATAGGAATTTTTTGCTTACCAGCCTTGAACTACTATAGGCAACCCAACGTGATACTCCTTTAAATATTTTAAACTCCAAAACAGGAGGCGAAAATATATGACTATCTCAGCAGTTTCATCTGGCTCATCCTATTCGTCTACATATTACCAAGAGGCAGTGAATCTTCATCATAATCAGCGTAGTCAAAGTACGTTTGCAGAACAGCCTCAAAATACCACATCACCTACGAGCACAAGCGAAGGTTCTTCTGCAACAACTTCTCATAGCACCGCTTCGCATCCTCCCCAAGCTCATTACTTGGATATAAAAAATGGATCTCCTTCCATAGATACAAATATGGATATATCTTCTCACTCTATAATGTATGAACAAAAGCCTATAGATACAAATATCAAGCTTGATTCTGGTGCTGCTATTGCCATTATTGAAAAAGGTATTGCTGACACAGATAACCTTAAATCTTATGATATAAACTACACAACACAAAGTGGACAAGATATTACTATATCAACAACAGAAAATGTACGCATTGTCGAAAATGATGACAATTCAACATCTGTTTATTTTGCCGCAGAAAATATCACTCGAATTTATAATACCGATGGAAAAAGCACACTATACTCCGGCAATACGCTTTCTAAAGACGAAAACACGCTTCTTATTAATATCAGTAGCGAAAAAGTGACCACAGGTGATGGTAATGACACCGTTATAAGCCTTGCGGAAGGTGCACATATTTCCACATCCGGTGGTGATGACACTGTATATATATATGGGAAGAATCAAAGCATTGACCTCAGCGAAGGAGACAATAAAGCCTATATTTCTGCAAAAGAAAATATTACTATTACAGCAGGTGATGGCAATAATACAATTGAAATTCCCAATATTTTACGGAACGCAAACATTACTTTAGGTGACGGTAATAATACGCTCACAGAAAATGGAAGTGGAACTGGGATTATAAATTCAAAAGTAGCACTTGGTAATGGCAATAACACAATCGATATAAGTATACTTCAAGAATCATCAACAATGGATATTGGTAATGGTGACAATAACATTACCATGTTTTCCGTTAATAAGTCTTCTACATTGAATGTTGGTAATGGAAATAATCAGATAAATGTAGCTCAGGTTACTCATGATTCAGAATTAACTATTGGTGACGGAAATAATGGAATAGATGTACAAAGACTCAATGTAAATTCAGATATGACTATTGGTAATGGTAATAATCAGACAGACGTACACTTGGTCAATGCTGGTTCAGATATGAGTATTGGTCATGGCAATAACATGATAAATATACATCAAATTACTGACAGTTCAGTACTAAGTATTGGCAATGGCAATAATGAAATAGATGTGCATCAAGTTGCTTATACTTCAAATATAACCACAGGAAATGGCAATAACCAGATTAATGCACACCAAATCCTTGATGATAAATATCAAAATAGCATAGTAAATTTCTTTATGGATACTTCGGGCTTGGTAAATAGCGATGATAAGACTATTATATCCGAAAATATGAGAGGCTCTTCCATTCTAGTTGGCAATGGCAATAACAATATAGATATACATCAGCTTTTTGACGCCTCAACATTGAATATTGGTAATGGTGAGAATACAATAGATATAAGCAGCGTTCTTGATAATTCACATGTGCATGTTGGTAATGGAAATAACCTTTTGGAAGTATTACTGCTTGGAGACGAATCATCGCTTACTGCAGGAGACGGACACAATACACTCAAGATGAATTATCTATGGGGAAATAGCTCTGTCACAATGGGAGATGGCAATAACGACATCTATGTACTTAATATCCTAGATGAATCTTTTGTTAGTTTGGGAGACGGTAACAATATTCTTCAAATAAAGAATGTAGAAAACACAAAGAGTATACATTTAGGAAGTGGCGAAAATGTTGGTGTGATTGCCAGTGGCAATGAGGATGATTTAGCATACATAGTAGGAAATACAGTCTATACTCAGGCTGAATTGGAAGAAATAGCAGAAGAAAAACGAGATGTTATAACAAACATTATTGAAAAAATAAATATAATGCGCAAAGAGCGTATTGACGAGGAATTAGCCATTGTAGCAAATTCTGCTCTGAAACTTGAGAGCTTCGACAAATCCCTTGTGAATGATGAACAAGAAATCAATGTATCTACCCCACAAAATACTAAAGGAAGTCAACCTGTAGAAGACCCCCTTCAAGAAAAGTCACAACCAATCTATAAAAGACGTGTTGATACACTAGGCATAGAAAATTTCCACGCCCCCATGTTTCAAAACAAGGCTTTTACCAGCCAAGAAACATCGCACGTGAGAGGAATATATTAAAGCGTGTTTTAAGCTAAAAGGGAGAGAGGGAGCTTAGCAAAATACTTATTTCAATAAAGAAAATACATAGAGATTGAGGAGAGGTTGCCTGTATGAAAAGGTTTTCCTCTCCCCAAAAAAATTAAAACTACAGTAATTTACTGCTAAGAACTTCTTTTCCTTTCTCTTTCAAGCATTTGTTGCAGAGCTTCAAGCCTATCTAACTGACTGCGAAGTTGTTTAATTTCACTGTCTAAAAGCTGTGGTAAGGAAGTGTTTTGTTCATTTAATTCTTCTTCAGCGCTTTGCAGTTTTTCCTCTGCACGAACTTCACTCATGGCGCCCACAATAACGGCAATAAAGACGTTGAGCACCACAAAGGAGGTTAAGAGGATAAAAGGCACAAAGAAAAGCCATGCATAGGGGAATTCTTCCATAATAGGACGAACTATACCCATAGACCAACTTTCTAAAGTGAGCACTTGGAATAAAGTATAGTAAGACTCGCCAAGCGTGCTGAACCATTCTGGAAATACCTTACCAAAGAGCAAAGTAGCCATGACGGCAAAGATATAAAATACCATCAATAAAAGAAAACTTATCCAGCCGATGCTTGGCAAGGATAAAGCCAAGGAGCGAACAATGGCACGTAAACGCGGAATGGCGGAAACTAAACGCAATACACGCAATACACGCAAAGAACGTAAAACCGAAAGCGGCCCTACCGCCGGAACATAAGCAATACCAACAATAAGTAAATCAAATAAATTCCAACCGTTAGTAAAGAATCTATGACGTAATGCCATCATTTTTAATGCAAGTTCAATGGTGTAAATACCAAGCGCCACTGCCTCAAAAATAGCCAACGCCGTGCCAAAATTTTCGCGCATATAGACTGATGTACTCATGCCAAGCGTGATGGCATTAAGCACAATAAGACCTATGATAAAGTTCTGTGCTTTGCTAGAAAGAATAAAGTTATACCATTTATCCGGATAGATAGGTTGTTCTACATCCTTCTCATCAGTAACACTATTTTGCAACATACTGTGCTCCTATATAAAACTTTTTTTAATGAGCCTCGAATTACTCGTATAGTGAAAAGATGTCAAGCGTATGATAATGGACATTTTTCCTTTATGAAAACATGCCGCAAAAATACTTGGTAAATTTTTAGAAATTCAGTTGGCGTAGTGGAATATACCTATATCTTAAAAAAACGTTTTCTTCACCATACCCTTATTCTCCCGCATATTCTAAAATTTGACAGTAGTACAATTTATGATTATTTTTCATAATATTATTCATGCTAAATACCAAATAACCCCTGTCATCAACGCTACATAAGACTCCGCACAATAAATTGTACGAAGTCTTAAATAAGCAAAACTCAATTTCATAATTTTTACACAAAAAACAAAGTTCCTTTTACAATTATCTTTGAGTAAGGAGTGCAAACATGCAAAGAAGAACATTTTTAAAAAGAAAATTGCAGGCGCTAGCCTACATTACCGCAAATTCTTGTTTAGCGACGTCTGGGCTATTTCTCCCTACCAAGGCTCTCGCAAGTGCTGAGCCACAAATCAGTATTATAAAGGGGAAAGCCGCTGCCGCCACTAGGGCTGCCATTGAAGCCATTGGTGGTATATCGCGCTTTGTAAAAAAAGGTCAACGTGTTGTCATAAAACCTAATATGAGTTTTGCCCAAGGCATAGAAAGCGCCACCACCACCCATCCTGAAGTGGTGCGTGAGGTTTTAATACTTTGCAAAGAAGCCGGCGCCGCCAGTGTGCGTGTGCTTGACCATAGTTTACAAAGTGTACGCTTATCTTTAGAACAATCCGGTATTTTAGCCGCTTGTGAAAGCGTGGAAGAAGGCATTTGTCATCATCTTATGGACAAAAGCTTTTACAAAACGCAAACTATCAACAAGGCAAAAGAAATGCATGAAAATGCTTTTATGAAAGACGTTTTGCAAGCCGATGTCCTTATCGCTGTACCTGTGGCTAAAAGTCATAGCAGTGCTGGTGTTTCGCTTTCCCTTAAAGGGCAAATGGGGCTTATTCTAAATAGATATGCCATGCATTCACGGTACGACTTAGCCACATCTATAGTGGATATGAACTTGCAAATTAAACCGCACCTTGCCGTTATTGATGCCACAAGAGTACTTACCACCGGCGGCCCCAGTGGCCCAGGAAAAGTTATTAAACCCGGTGAAGTGATTGCTAGCGCTGACCCTGTGGCCGCCGATGCTACGGCCACGGCTCGTTATACATGGTATGATCAAAAAATTCAGCCGCGCCAAGTAAGTCATATTCGTATGGCTCACGAACGTGGTTTAGGACGCATGGACATTGAAAACATGCGTACAGTAGAATTAAGTCTATAAATGCTTTGTGTGCCATGACCCTACGCAGAACACTACAAACGCTTTCTTTAAGCGTATTTATCTATTTATTGTGGCAAACAGTCTTTCCACTTGAACTTTGGAAAACAGCCTTTGTTTCTACAGATATTTTTCTGCGCCTTGACCCTCTCGTAGTGACTCTACAACCCTTACTCAGCAAAAATTGGACGCTTCCCTTCACATGCATGTTAGCAGGTTTTTGTGTGCTGCTACTCACTCTCGTCTTTGGGCGTCTTTTTTGCGGCTATATCTGCCCTATGGGCATTACTCTAGATATATCGCGCGCTTTAAACCCTGATATACGGTGGAAAAAGACTATCCTTTCTGCCAAAACAAAATATATAAAATACCTTTTTTTTATAGCATTATTGGCAGCAGCTTTCTTAGGGGTAAACCATATTTTTTGGGGTTCACCTATTGCATTAATCACTCGCTTGTATAGCTTACTTCTTCATCCTTTCTTCTTATTGCTTGCAGATATGGGCTTACACATAATACGCCCCATATTAGAAACACAAGACAGTACACTTTTTGCTTATACACAAATTTCTTTGCGAAGCTTTAATTCCATATATTTCATTGCAGGATTTTTTCTACTGCTTTTTGTGCTTGAAAGACTAGACCCCCGTTTTTGGTGTCGCTACCTTTGTCCTGCCGGAGCTGTACTGGCTCTGCTTTCATGGAGCCCCTTATGGCGCCGTCGTGTGCACGCATGCACACATTGTGGTGCATGTGCGAAAAAATGCCCCACAGGGGCCATTCAAGCCTCTGGAGAAAGCTCTGCTACGACAGAGTGCATTGCTTGCCAAAGTTGCGTCCGTACGTGCCCTGTAAGCGGTGTACGCTTTTCTTTTAAAAGCAAAAAAACGTCACCAATGTGCACTCCCCCCCTATCTATTCCATCAGAGAAACTTTCTCCTGCGCTACCTTCACGCCGCGCCTTTTTATACGCCACCGCCACGGGCTGTGCAGGTGCGGCTTTAGCTTACACCAATGCAGCGTCCTTTATTCCCTCCGCAGCAAAAGCTTCTCTAGCACAGTTAGGACATATTCGCCCTCCCGGAGCCTTGCCCGAAACAGATTTCTTAGCGCGCTGTATACGCTGTGGGCAATGCATGAAGGCATGCCCCACCAATGGTCTACAGCCCACATGGCTTCAAGCAGGTTTAGAGGGCATGTTTAGTCCTGCTCTACAATCGCGTTTAGGACCTTGTGAGCCAGAATGCAATGCCTGTGGTCAAGTATGCCCCACTCAAGCCATTCTCCCCTTGCCTTTGAAAGATAAGCGTGTAGCAAAAATAGGTACAGCTGTGGTCTACCCGGAACTTTGCCTAGCATGGGCAGAAGGCCGCAGTTGCGTCGTTTGCCAAGAAGTGTGTGCCTATGGTGCCGTGCAGGTTAAACCTCATGCTCATAGTCCTGTGCCGGTGCCGGTTATCACGCAAAGTAAATGTTATGGTTGCGGCTTTTGTGAACACCATTGCCCTGTACATATACCGGCCATTGCTGTGCAACCTCTTAATGCTTTACGCCTTGAGCACAATAAGTATATCGAAACAGCCCAAGCAGCGGGGCTTGATTTAGTGCCCGTTTCCTTGCGCCCCCATGTTGTTGTTCCCGCTCAAAATATTCCTAAAGGTCAACTGCCTCCAGGCTTTACAAATTAACAAGCCATTAACCCCACAGCTAACTAATTATTAGTATGCTTTTCAGTGACGACTAGCTAATGTTTTTTCCATAAAAAAAGGGGCATAAGACTTTTCAGTCCATGCCCCTTACCAAACTCATTTAGTAAACTATAAATCTGGGCTTAGTACATGCCACCCATGCCGCCCATGCCACCCATGCCGCCCATATCAGGCATAGCAGGCATATCTTTCTTAGGTTCTGGCTTATCAGCAATAGCGCATTCGGTGGTCAAAAGTAAGGAAGCTACAGAAGCAGCATTTTGCAAAGCTGTACGGGAAACCTTCTTAGGATCGATAACGCCTACTTTGATAAGGTCTTCAAATTCACCGGTAGCAGCGTTGAAACCAAAACCATCTTTGCCTTCACGTACTTTTTCAACGATGATAGAACCTTCAAAACCGGCATTGTGTGCGATTTGACGAAGAGGTTCTTCGATGGCGCGACGAATAATGTTGATACCAGCAAGTTCATCATCATCCACAGGCTTAATATCAGCAAGCACTTTAGATACGCGAATAAGAGCAGTACCACCGCCAGGCACGATGCCTTCTTCAACAGCAGCGCGAGTAGCATTAAGAGCGTCTTCTACGCGGTCTTTCTTTTCTTTCATTTCTACTTCAGTAGCAGCACCAACGTGTACAACGGCTACGCCGCCCACGAGCTTTGCAAGACGTTCTTGCAATTTTTCGCGGTCATAATCAGAGCTGGACTCTTCGATTTGAGCACGAATTTGCTTTACGCGGGCCTTGATATCTTCACCCTTACCAGCGCCATCTACGATGGTGGTGTTATCTTTGTCGATAACAATGCGCTTGGCTGTGCCAAGTTCATTAAGGGTCAAGTTTTCCAATTGTACGCCGATGTCATCAGAAGCCACTTGGCCGCCGGTGAGAATGGCAATATCTTGAAGCATAGCTTTACGACGATCGCCAAAACCAGGAGCTTTAACAGCTACAACTTGCAAAGCGCCACGTAAACGGTTTACTACGAGGGTAGCAAGAGCTTCGCCTTCTACGTCTTCAGCAATGATAACGAGAGGACGATTTACTTTAGCTACTTGTTCCAATACGGGGAGCATATCCTTCATATTGGAGATTTTCTTTTCGGTGCAAAGGATATAAGGGTTATCCATTTCGCAAATCATTTTTTCAGCATTGGTCACAAAGTAAGGGGAAAGGTAACCACGGTCAAAGCGCATGCCTTCAACCACATCCATGGTGGTTTCAAGACCTTTGGCTTCTTCTACAGTGATAACGCCTTCTTTACCTACTCTGTCCATAGCTTCAGCAATAATGTTACCGATGGTAGCATCAGAGTTAGCAGAAATGGTACCAACTTGGGCAATTTCTTTTTGATCGCGTGTAGGCTTAGCAAGGTTAGCAAGCTCTGCAACAAGAGAATCTACAGCCTTATCAATACCGCGCTTAATGGCCATAGGGTTACGACCAGCAGCCACAAGCTTTACGCCTTCACGATAAATGGCTTGAGCTAAAATGGTAGCTGTGGTGGTGCCATCGCCAGCTACGTCGGAAGTTTTAGAGGCTACTTCCTTAACCATTTGAGCGCCCATGTTTTCGAAGCGGTCTTCAAGTTCGATTTCTTTAGCAACGGTTACACCGTCTTTGGTGATAACAGGAGCGCCAAAGCTCTTTTCAATAACAACGTTACGACCTTTAGGGCCAAGAGTCACTTTTACAGCATTAGCAAGCTTATCAACGCCACGGGATAATTTTTCACGGGCTTTAACATCAAATAAAATTTCTTTAGCAGACATGTTCTACTCTCCTAACAAATGGAATATATTTTAAACTAAGCAATAACTGCGAGGATGTCGTCTTCGCGCATGACAAGATATTCGGTGCCATCAATTTTAACTTCAGTGCCAGCATATTTGTTAAAGAGCACAGCATCGCCTACTTTAACTTCTAAAGCAACACGCTTACCATCATCAGCAACCTTACCAGGGCCAACGGCAATGATTTCACCTTTAGAAGGCTTTTCTTTAGCTGTGTCAGGGATATAAAGACCACCAGCAGTTTTTTCTTCGCTTTCAAGACGCTTTACAAGTACGCGATCATTGAGGGGCTTTAAAGTCATAATTTCCTTTCCTCCAAAACAAAATTAAATTATTCATCCAATATCAAAAAAGTATCATACTGCAATCAAGCAATGACTACAGCATGTGGATGGTTTGTATATTTTCGCCGAAGCGACAGGATGTATTATAATACCGTATGGGCACTTGAAAAGGGGCAAAGAGGAAAAAAAATGATTTTTTTTAAAAAATATTTTTTTCACAAAGTATTTACTCTTTTCTACACAAAACACACAACTCACTCTCATTTGTAAACTATTTAAATTACAAATGTTTTCAAATTTAGTTTTACAAACTAAAAAATATTGTATAAATATTATTCTTTACAAAATATTTTTTAAACTAAGTAAAAATCCTATAACTTTTTACAAAATAGTTCTTATAATTTTTTATAGTAACTATCCATAAAATTACTTGACTAAATTCGATTTGCTTGTAATACATCAGAAAAAGGTTAAGAATAACTTTATACACCTGTCAATACAGTAAAAGGAGAAAACTATGATTGATAAAACAGAACTTCTGCGCATGATTATGGAAACAAACCCAGGGCAGACGCCAACCTTTGTTCTTGAACAATACGCATCTTATTTAAAGGGACTCACCAACATTCATGGTGATAATTTTACATCACTTAATATAGCAAGCGATGAAAACCAAGAATGTGAAAAAGAAATTCATAGCGAAGAAAAGCAAGCTAAGCCCTCTCTCACTTGCGGCTATACAAAACGCAAGCTTGTAGTAAAGCCTGACGAAGCCATTCAACGTGATGTTATATATTGCTGTATCTGCGGAAAAGAAGGTAAAACTTTAACAGAACGTCACTTAGCAAAGCATAATGGACTTACACGTGAAGGATATTTAAAGCTCTGCGGCTATAAAGCTGATCAACGCTTAATGGCTGAAAGACATCTTGCTCGTATGAAAAATAATGTAATGAAAGCGCAAGAAGCACGCAAAGCCAAAAAAGAAAAAGAAAGCGAGCCTGAATAAAAAAATATAATGAAAAACTCTTCTAAAGCCATTTCAGAAGAGTTTTTTATTATCTAATATATAATCTTTTCTCGTAACTCCTTCCTATAAAATTAAAATATTTCTCATCAAATAAATTTAATGCATCATTGTATAGAGCATAATATAAAAAATTGTAGCATTCTGTTGAAAAAATTTATTTTCAGTAAACAGGTGTAGAGAGCTGGTGAAGTTGGGATGTTTGCGCGGCGCAGAAATAGTGCGATGGCTGATAATACTGCTATCAATGAAGTTTAGTGCATTGCTTCCAGCAGGGGTAGGATTACTGCTGAGGCTTTGGGGCAGTAGCGCGGAAATGGTGCGCTGGCTGATAATATTGCTATCAATGAAATTTAGTTTATTGTTTCCAGCAGGGGTAGGATTACTGTTGAAGCTTTGTGTGTTTGTGTGGCGCGGAAATTGTGCGCTGGCTGATAATATTGCTATCAATGAAATTTAGTGCATTGCTTCCAGCAGGGGTAGAAAACTGCTGTGGCAGGGATGCTTGCGTAGCGCGGAAATGGTGCGCTGGCTGATAGTAGTTCTATCAATGAAATTTACCGCATTGCTTCCAGCAGGGGTAGAGGGTTCAAGGGGGTCTTCGTCCCCCGGCCACCCTCTACACTCCCGCCTCCCCCTTCTGCGCCCTGCTGT
>CAYJAD010000073.1:0-10277 GCA_964368075.1 uncultured Desulfovibrionaceae bacterium
TTAAGAAAAAGCCTTGCGCTGTGGCATGAATTTCAACACGCGATTTTTCGAAAAGCTTTGTAGCAAAGGGATTACCCTCAGCTTCAGCACGAAGGGTCGCGTGATCATCTCCCCCTATGGGGCAAAGAAAAAATCCTTTTGCTTGTAGAGTACACGTCCCCTTATAAACGCAAATATGAGATGCCTTTTGTACATCGTGCGCTTCATAAAAGAGATTTTTTTATATTGCATCCTTTTTGTATAATGGTGGCTGCGTCTGGAAAAAATATGGTTAATTATATTATTTTTTATGGTATTTTCCGTCAAATACGCCATTCATAGAGCAATACATTTTCCAAAAACGACTATATTCCACGTCTAAAGTATTTCCCATTCTGTTTATCTTTAAAACGCAGTCGTGGTTTTTACAGTAGGGTGGGTCAAAATCATCCATATTATCGCTTAGATACTTATCCTTTCCAATAGGGCAAATAATGGTATCTTCTTTAATAATGCATGATTCATAAATCTCACATCCTTGCGGAGTTCCCTGAGAATTTAAGTAGGCTGTGTTAATGGATATTTTTGCAAATTCTGGGTTTGTCGTAGAAATATTAAGTTCAAGGATTCCAGAAGCTGTGTCGGATGCTTGTTCCCACGTATATATTTCTTTTTTAAAAGAATTTTCTTGAGAAACCGTACTTGCAGTTGAATGAGGTTTTGCAGACCTGCAGACTTCTAGTATATTACAACCATCGCCAGGAAAGCGTATAAGCTCATAGGTAAAAGCATAACTTTTTCCTATGGGATTTTCTCCAAAAACTATTGGAACACCTTCCTCTGCGCAAACAAAAAAGGTTTCTTGTCCGTCAATATCAAGTGATATATATCCAAAATCTCCTCCCATTTCGTACCCTTTATAGATGCCATTAACAGTATTGGAATAGAAAGTTTTTTCGCTACATGTATTTTCAAATGTGCTAATTTTATGATTTTTTCCGGAAAGTATCTTTGCATTTTTCAAAACATTAAATCGCTCACACGATACTGTTTTTCGAGAATATTCTTGTACAAAATCATAGGTAGCTTCTACAATAACATTCTTAGTTGTGCCAAAATATTTTTCTGCGACAGCTTTTGTGGCTGGGATTGTAAGGGGGATATCGTTTTCACCAAAGCCTATGACTACCTCAGGGTAATCTTCTGCTGCGTTATTCCACCCCAAATAAATCCCTTTTATAGTAACCGTTTCAAGAGTTTTATTAGGGCACATGTCTTGTGTTGCTGTAAAGGCTTTAGATGAAAAAGAAAATACAATGGCAAGGATGAAAAAAAGCACTAGATAAAAAATCCTAGTGTATTGCGAAGGTGTGAGATTAAGCGTAGTTTTTTTGAGAAAATGCCATTTATGCATACTGTACCTCACGAAAGTTATAAGGTTATCTCAAACACATAAAAGATAACTATTGAAACAAAGAAGTCAAAACTTTTGGAGGAAAAGAAGCTACAACTGATTTATCGCATCCTCTGCTTAAGCCACAATATAAAACTTTCACGCTCATATCCCACCTTTCCTCCTATCTTGACCTTTCTACTTGGCCCTTGCCCTAGTGAATCAAGATTTGCTAGGGTCTTGGCTGAGATGAGTCCACCGATGGCTTCTGAGGCTACTTTTCGGGTAAATATGGGCGGAAGTGCTTTTTCTAAGGTTGCGTAAAGGCTCTCGCTTTGGGGTGTTGGGGGAGAGGATATATTGCAAAAGTCTAAAATATTCAATTAAAGTCTATAATGCGTAGGTGTTGCCGATAAAATGAGAAATTTGCGCTCATATTGCCTCTTTTGGGATAAAAAAGCTTTAGAGCTAATGGGTTTGGGATAGGAAGGGAGTATTTGGGATGCTGTTATAGTATTGCTTTCATGAAGGTGAAGCTATGTATAAGACATCGAATACCTTACACATAGCTTCTCTTATTTGCTGTTGACTTTTACTTCATAAGGCTTTTAATAACTGCATCGGCCTCAGAGCCGCATAGTTCATTTAGGGAGCGATTACAAACCTCACGGCAGACAGTATCAGGGCTAACACGTAACCTCGAACATTTTCCTCTAATCATATCAAGCTGTTTCTCTGAAGCAGGTTTATTGCCACCGCCATTGTGCTTGTTTTTATCTTCAGGGTAATGGGGGTAAGCTTGCGCCTGAGGTGGATATTGCGGTTGTGACTGTGGGGCAAAATTGGAAGTTTGTGTAGGCGAAGGCTGTATGGGGTTTTGGCTGCACTGATGGGATGACACATTTTGCAAAGCTCTTTCTCTTGCCAAAGCAATAAGTTGCTCCCGATTGTTTGTTGCATCAGATTGAGCAGAAGCCGTCCCAAAGTCTTTACGATTAGGGCTTACCGCATTTACAATGGCTAGATGTTCATTCTCTTGTGTTGGGGATTGTGCTACCTCAAATGAGATGAACTGTTCCTGTAGAATATTCATAATTACAACCTCTTACATGCTATGTGTAACACAATAGAACTCTCCACCATAGCGTATTTAGAGAGTTCTAGAACCAAAAAACGCTGGGAAATCAAGGCTTGGGGAAGAGGACTTTATGAGGTGTCGTCATCTTGGGGCTTTAAGGTCAATTGAATGGATATACCTAAGGAATCTAAGACCTTGCCTATGGTTTCATATCTTGGTTTGGAACCTGCCCGAAGCGATTTGTACAAGCTGATGCGATTTAATCCTGCATGTTCAGCTACATGTTCCATTCCTTTTGCTTTTGCCGCCTCAGATAAAGCCTCAAGGAAGTCGTCCGTACCTTGGCTTTGGGCATGGTCTAAATAGTGCACCATGTCCGCATCGCTTACATGAAAAGGCGATGGCCTGGCATACGGTGGATGGGTCTGTTTTTTCATAAGTGCCTACCTTGTAAGATGTTCTTAATAATGACATTTGTATCCACTCTATATAATAGTGTATCTTTTTAGAAGGGATGACATTAAAAGATGATTGGACACATTGCTTCATGGATTTGTAGGTAAGCCTTTCGAGGATATAGAAAGGGATATTTAAGATTCTATCTCAATGTCTTTGCATAGTTGGATCAATAAGGCTTTTTGCTGACGTAACTCGTCATTTAAGCATTGATAGGTGAGCTTTTCTTCTTTCAAATCAGCCATAGCTTTATGATGTGCCACTTCATGGGCGGTAACCTCTATTTCTCGTTGTCGAAGGTTTTCTTCACGTAAGATAAGGGCTGCTTCTTTTTCTTTAAGCATATTTTCGCTAAGATGAGTATCACTCTTTGTTTTCATAAGAACTCCAATTGTTAAAGGATTATAAACTATTACTGGTGGCTTGTTTCATTTGATATTTCACAACAAAATGCGTAGGCTATTACACAAGGCTGTTCAACCAAGAGGAAATGTCATGCCAATTACGATTTCTGAGAACAATGTACAACGCATTAAGAATATAGAACAAAAGAAGGAAATTCTGGATACAAGAAGACCTTTTACTCAAGGAGAGTTGGAACGTCTTCAAGAAGAGTTTCTTATCAACTTTACCTATAACTCCAATGCCATAGAAGGAAATACGCTTACCCTACGTGAAACAGCTCTCGTCCTACAAGGACTGACCGTTGACCAAAAACCGCTTAAAGACCACTTAGAAGCTGTGGGCCATAAGGACGCTTTTAACTATGTTCTTGATATTGCACAGAATAGGGTAGAGCTTTCAGAAGCTGTCATTAAAGACATTCATTCCTTGGTGCTTATTAATCGTCCTCAGGATAAAGGTCGATATAGAAATATTCCTGTAACCATTGCCGGTGCTTATGTGAAGCCAGTAGAGCCACACTTCATTGAAGAAAAGATGCAAGAGCTCCTTGTCAATCACATGCAGCATGAGCAGCACGTACTTGTCAAAGTAGCTCTCTTTCATCTTAAATTTGAAGGCATCCATCCCTTTATTGATGGAAATGGACGCACAGGTCGTTTGATTGCCAACTTAGATCTACTCCAGAAAGGATATCCCCCCATCAACATCAAATTTGCTGATAGGGGGCGTTATTATAATGCTTTTGATGCGTATTATGGCGATAAGGATGTGAATCCCATGCTGGAAATCTTTGCGGATGCCGCTGAGGAAAGTCTTGACCTGTATCTTGCTTGTAGGGAGTAGTTTTTTTCTTCAATGTAGGCATCATTGAAGGTTTTTAGTTTAGGAAACAGAGAACTCTATCTTTTGGGAATTCTGCTCATACCAAAGTTGCGTTGTCCATCATTGTCAGGGGCCTTAGTATCTACCTTAGCTAAATAGGAAACTTGATTATACGCTGCCTGCACTTGTTCTTGCATTGCATTAGGCCCATCACATCTTCTTATTTGTAAGCCATTACGATGCATATCTATAGCACCATTTGTCACGTTGCAATGATGAACACACCCGCTTACGTCTACACCTAAAGCTCTTCCCCATGCTTCTTGGATAGTGTGAAATACATGTCCATAAGAACGCACCTTTTGAGCATCTAAAAAGAGCACTCCATGGTAATGAGGATGCACACTATTATGCTGTTCTCGTACCCAAAAGTACATAGGGTCTAGGCCATGTCTTTTATAACGCTTAATGACGTAAGCTATGGTGGTGCTTATATGCTCATTGTGTAACACTACGGGATAGTCTTTAGGGTAGTGTAAATCAAAACGAACTGCCATAGCCTTACTGTGTTCGTTAACATAGTAAGAGAGGATATTGGTTAAAGGTGCTAATATATCCTGACGGTATGTGAACGTAGACGGTGGTGTAATGTTTTGGTGGGTGTACATGGCTTTCTCCTTTAGTTTGTTTTATATTGTTTTGTGTTTAAGTAGTTTGTTTAGTTCAGGTTAACTGTTTTAATTTAATTATACTTTTGCTTAAATATTTGTTTTATTAGGTACTATTGTTTAGTATTACATAACTCCTATGAATGTGATCAAAGATTTTAAATCTATTCTTAGGAACGGCTCACTATCTCTACTTTACTTTTTGCTATAATATACTGTCCGAATTAACTTTTTAAATATAAAGAACTCGCAATAAGCATTTTTCTTACCAAGACTAAAGTTGCGTTTTTTTGTGCACCGCATTATGAAAGAGCTATGAAATTTTCTCCATCCCTTATTCTCCTCGGTTCTGCCGAAGAACGCACAGAAGAACGCGAAGGCATCCCCTTGTTCATTACGCCTGTATCTGCAGGCTTTCCTTCGCCTGCTGATGATTATATTGACCAACAATTGGATTTGCATCGCCACTTGGTACAAAACCCTGCAGCCACATTTTTTCTAAGGGCACAAGGGGAATCCATGCTTGGGGCAGGTATCCATGACGGCGATTTGCTTATTGTTGACCGCTCGCTTGAGGCTGGCCACAATCGTGTAGTTATTGCAGCGGTGGATGGCGAGCTTACGGTAAAACGTCTTGTGCGCCGTAGAGGGCAAGTTTTGTTAATGCCTGAAAATAAAGATTATAATCCCATTGATATTACCGAGCGTGAGCATGTGCATATATGGGGGGTGGTGAGCTATGTCATCCATAAATTATGATATGCAAACACAGCAACTTAATGCGGATAACCCCCAACTACCTAAGCTTTGGGGGCTTATGGATTGCAATAATTTTTATGCGTCCTGCGAACGGATTTTCCGCCCCGATTTGCAAAATCGTCCCATAGTGGTTTTGTCCAACAATGACGGCTGTATTGTGGCGCGTTCTGCTGAGGCAAAGGCATTGGGCATTCCCATGGGTGCGCCAGAGTTTCAGCAACGGGCTTTACTCAAAAAGCATGGTGTGGCGGTGTTTTCATCCAACTATGCTCTTTATGGTGATATATCTAACAGAGTCATGCAAGTGACAGAAACTGTTACGCCAGATGTGGAACAATACTCCATTGATGAGGCTTTTATACCATTTACAGGGGCGATTCATACTAATGCAGAGCAAGTTTGTGTTGAACTTCGTGAACGTATTTTTAAGTGGACAGGCATAACCGTATCTATTGGCCTTGGGTCAACCAAGACCTTGGCAAAGCTTGCCAACCATTTGGCCAAGAAAAATAGTGGTATTTTTACATTTCCTACTATAAAGGCAGAACAAGATGTATTGCTTGCCCAAATACCCGTAGGGGAGGTTTGGGGGATAGGCCGTCGCTATGCAGCTAAACTGCGTATGTATGATGTGCTTACAGCAAAGGCTTTGCGAGATAAAGACAATCTATGGCTAAGGAAGGTACTTAGCATTACTGGACTACACACAGCTATGGAGCTTAGGGGAATACCATGTGTGGCTGAAACTTCGCCATCAAGTATATGCCAAAGCCTTGTGTCCTCACGTTCATTTGGGGTGAGGGTTTATAATAAATCTGATCTTGCTGAAGCCTTATCAAGCTTTACAGCCAACGCCGTCGCACGTTTACGTCGTGAAAACTTGCTTGCAAACGGCATTGCTGTGCATATTCGTAGTTCAAGGCACGCACAAGATAGGTATGCTGAAACTATTAACATTACCCTATCCAAACCAACGGCAGATACGAAAACATTTTTACAAGCCGCCATGCGTGGCCTTGAGATGGCCTTTAAGGAAGGCATTGCTTATGCAAAAGCTGGGGTCATGCTCTATGATATTTGCCCTGCCAATAGCTATCAAGGTAGCCTACTAACAGTACTTGACCCTGAACAAGAAAAGCATGATGTTCGCTCAACGAAACTCATGTCTGCTCTTGATGCCATTAATAACCGTTTTGGCAGACATACTCTTAAATATGCTAGCGAGGGACTAGATATGAATGCCACGTGGCGTATGCGTCAGAAGTACTTATCTCCACGCTTTACTGCTGGCTGGGATACGTTACCAGTAGCTATGTGTAAGTAACATACAGTATTTAAAATAAAAAGATACGCCTTATTCGGCGTGCCTTTTATGAATGATTGGGTTTAGCCAATAATGATGAGCTTCATCTCTGTCTCAGAAATCCTCTTGAATTCAAAGAGGGTATCGGGCTGTATGTCAAAACCATATCTCTTAAAACGTGTTGGCGATATATGTAATCCGTTTTTCCCAGATTTTAATTCTGGTAAAGAATGTGCGCCGCTTTTGAAATCTGTTTGCCAATTGATATCCACGAAGGTTTTGGTGCGCCTAGACAAGTTATAAAAAACATGTTCTAGGTCTTTACGGCGTTTAAAACCAAAAACTTTCATGAGATCTTCACCCGTGACTCCAGATTTCACAAAATTGTGAAACTCACTCCATTGTTCATTTGAATACTCTTTATTGTCCTCCAAGATTGAATGTTTGTAGTAACAATCTCTGGTGTGGCTTGCTGCACACTACAGCACGAGTTTTGTGCTCTGTCTGAGGCATGAGGTTGCAGTTGTTGAGTGACAGATGAACTGCAAGGGAGAATCTTCCTTCACACCTGTTAACAAATATTACTGTGTTTTGTTGTATCGTTAAAGACGTAGGGCATGATAGTGATATCTCTTCTCCTGCTTTGGAGGAAATGGTACGAGCCAAGGTGAAAGGTGATGACTGTAACAATGCTAGTAAGGTCATTCGTGGCACCCTGCGCCTTATGAAGATTAGTACGCTTTTGCTAAGACAAGCCAAGTTGAAGTTGTTGAAGATTATTTACGAACAGCATGAAGATCTTGCAATAAAGACTGGGAGTCCTTAGATAGAACAGGCGATATTTTGCTCTGTTTGTTGGAGCTAAACGGGGGAAGGGATTGGCACAAATATAAGCTTATGTGAATAAAAAAATAAAGGTCACAGAATTGCGTACCTTTTGGGTAAACTGCAATCCTATGACCTAAGTTATATGGTTAACGTAAAATATACTATTAATAATAGAAAAATTTCCATAGAGTTTTTTTAAAATATGCTATTTTGCCTATTTACACTAATGGGAATGTTTTGAATGTGTATTTTTGAGGCATCATACGCATAAAAATAAGGATGAAGTATAACCTTACGTTTTGTACTTCCGTTGTCATAGAGCCGTAACGCATTACACCTTTGCAAATATCCGATACCCCTTTCAACTTTAGCCATAGTTAAGTGCGTACAACTTGCAATACGGCGCATATCAATGCCTTCTTGCAGAATACTTTTGCGACTATTCACATCTATCTTGTGAAAATAGTCATTAATTTTTTTCGCCATAGGTAGAGCCGTTAGCCCATATTCATGATAAGTAAAATATATTTGTTCTAGCAAGCTCATGGCAATCTTAATGCCTACTTGCATAGTAGGCAGAGATAGGGTCTCGCTTGTGGGAAATTCATTGCTCCAGATGTGATATGCTAGTGCAAATCTAGCTGCTAAACCATGAAGCTTTTTTAAGGCGGGTACAGATCTTTCGGGAAACGTTGGCATGTATCTCTTTTCAACCATTTCCTCAAAATTTTTTAATTCTTTAACAGCCTCATGAGTAGTCTCTACTTTATGAATTTTTCTACTATCTAAGTCGCAGTAAAAATTTTGCAAAAGTTGTGAAATTTTCTGGTTGTAGAAATTTAGATTGCCAGAACGTGGATGTTCAGCCTGTTTGTAATTTAGTAAGAATATACATCTAGCTGTAAAGCCTTGATTTTGCATTTCTTTATTTTCAACTATTTTTATAATTTCACTCGGTTGAACATAAAGGGACAAATTTAAGCTTGGCTTATGTATCGAAATTTTATTTCTGCTTGTCGCGCGGTGTATATCTTCAAAGTCATACCCTTGTTTAAAGTGGCTAAACAATTCTTTGTCTTTTAGCAAGCAATTGATAATAGCACCTTCAGCAGAAACTACCGCCAAATGTCCATTATTCTTACTTAGTGTTGATAATAAACCTGCACTTGTACAGGATTCAACAAGAAAATCTTGTGTTTCAAGAAAAGTAGAGTTTTTTACATGACGCGCTCCTTGTGAAAGACGCATTATTTTTTCATTTATGCTGTCGGAATTTTGCATTATAGTGGAGTTTAATAATTCGTCGATTAGCGGCGCAATTGTTTTGCGAACATTTCTTTTGATTTCAGATGCTATTGCTTGCTTAACATCATTATCTATTTCATTTTCTTTAATTTCTTCCACAAATTCCTCAAAAGGATGTATGATTTTTTTTATCACTACACTTTTACGACTTCCAGATTCATCGGCTAAAAATGCGTATATAGAAGGGAATTCATCGTGACCTTCCTCTATATTTACATATATATTTCCTTGAGTAGCCACAAGAACTTGTGTCAGAATCAATATTACTGCAGATTGAATACTTGTTTTGGTGTCAGACACAAGTGCTCGAGCAGTATCATATAAATTCATATCCATGGTAGCAATGTCTAACTCCTCAAATTGAAAAGGATTATAGCTTATCGAATATTTAGACAGCTGGCTTTGAATCTGATTTATAGTAATAAAGTCTTGATTTTCTTTGTAGTTTTTATTGAATTTGTTAATAATATCAACAATTTTATTGTGCTGGTCTGCAATATGAAGTGGAATATATACTCCGCTATGTCTGTCATACATCATTGCATCTAATTGCTTGCCATATTGCGGTGAATTAAACAAAATACTCATATAAGTCTCCTGTAGGCCCTTGATGAGAATCAAGGGCCATGTTTGAATTAACCAAGTGTGATAGGTGTTACTAAAATTCCGTTTTCATGTGGAATAAGTTGAAATAAAGATTGCTCCAAATCTTTAATATCAAAATAATGCACTAGAGATTGAAGTAACATGGCTGAGGGGGCTACGCTATCAAAGTAATCTTTTAGTGTCAGATTATTGTTGAGAGCCATATCAGCAATAAGGTTCTTGAACTGTGTCTTTGAAAGACCTAATTTCATGCGTAGTAATAACAACGATTCTTTTTTGAGAATAGCCTCGGCAATGGCAGTCTTGAAAGCGGCACGTTCCTTATTTGAAAAGCGATTTCGCTTTTTTTGGGTAGCAGCACCTGCGTTGCTAGTGCCGTTATGGGTGTCCGTACCCGTACTGGGCTGCATCAGTTGAGCAGCGGGCTGGTTACCTGTAGTTGCACCAGCGTTGCTTGTACCGCTATGGGGGACTGTGCCCACATGGGGCTGCATCTGTTGAGTAGCGGGCTGGTTACCTGTAGTTGCACCAGCGTTGCTTGTACCGCTATGGGGGACTGTGCCCACATGGGGCTGCATCTGTTGAGTAGCGGGCTGGCTACCTCTAGTTGCACCTGCGTTGCTAGGTCGTGTCGACATTCACTTTAGCCATATAGTAATAGCTGCAATGCATAAA
>CAYJAD010000074.1:0-10145 GCA_964368075.1 uncultured Desulfovibrionaceae bacterium
GATGTAAAAGAATTGGCAGGCTTTTTAACAGGTCGTACCATTGCCTGTGATTGCGTTGCTCGTGTAGTTGCTCCTCTTGCAGCCGGTTGGCTTGCAAGTTTATATCCCACTTTTGCCCAATTAACATGGGACGAAGAAAAGCCATGGGATAGCTTTGTTGAAGAAAATAAGAAAAGCATTGGTGACAATGTTTCTGTGCCACCCATGCACGCGAAGTTTCAAGCCATTGCCGGCAATACTTTAGATTGCTTGGCAGATATGGATGAAACCAGTAAAGCCCAATCTGCCGAAATAGCCTCTTTGCAAGCTCGTGTTCAAGAACTTGAGCCCAAAGAAGCCAAGGCCGGTGAACTTGAGAAAAAATGCGACCAGTTGGAAGCAAAAATCAAGACCATGACCACCGATATGAATGGCTTACGCAAAGAGCTTATTCCTTTCCAAGGTAAAATGGCTGTAGATCAGGCTGAATTGATGAGCATGATTAAGGGTGCCATTAAGGACAACATGAAAGGCCTTGTGGTGGGCGGCGTAGCCGGTGCTGCCGGTGCCGAAGCCATTGCAGAAGTTGAAGAGGAACTTGCAGATGATACTCCACGTGGTATCACAGGTGACTTTGGCTTTAACGCTTCTGGTAATGATGATGACGGTTTTGGTTTCTAAATCGACATCACGCTAAAATATAAAGAAGCCCCTGTCATATGCTCAATTTTTTGGGCATGACGGGGGCTTCTTTTTTTCAATACTAATCGTATCATTTTACTATTTTTAAATATTTTTTAAAAAACTATTGCCATTACTTGTTTTTTATGCAAGATAATTGAAACAAGATTTTCTCTTGCAATGTTTTATTTATGGTCTACATTTTTTTTAAAATTGCAAAGATGCCTGTCATTGAAGGTATTTGAAAGCAATGTGAGCTTTTTTGGGTGTTTCAGCGAGGAAAGAATTATGCAAATGTATGTGGCAAGCACATTTGAAATTGACGATACAGCCTTGGCTGTAAAGGAAATTATGCAAGGTCTTCCTACTGGAATTATAGAAGAAGCACAAAAAAAGAACGCTGTAGGCATAGTCACAAGCCATGTGGACGCTTTAACAGCAGGTGTCATGCAGGCACTGTGCGCCGAATTTCCCTTCGATATAGTAGGCATGAGCTCTTTTGCTTCCGGCGGGGCGCAAAAAGTGGATATGAGTCTTCTTACCTTCACTGTATTTCTTAGTGAAGATATTTTGTTTGCAACATCGCTTTCACAAAGTATAGATTTTGAAGACGCTGCTAGCAGCAATTGTACATCTGCCCTCGAAGACGCCTACACAAACTTGGTTGAAAAACTAGGTACCCCTCCGCAAGTTTTGTTATTTTACGCTCCTTTTTCTTCTACAGTAACAGGGCAAGATATAACCACGCACCTTACAAAAATCTCACATGGTGTGCCATTGTTTGGCGCTCTTGCTAGTGATAATACAGCAGATTGTAGCGAAAGCTACGTTGTTTATAATACGAAGTTTGAGAAAAACCATATTGCCTTGCTAGGTATGGGCGGCCCCATACAGCCAGTTTTTTATTTTGCTTCCTTGGCACATGATTCCATACGCAATAGAAAGAGTATTATAACCGCTTCAGAAGGGAATACTGTCTATACAGTAAATGACATGCCCGTCATGGATTATATTTATAGCCTTGGTCTTTCTACCACCGACTGGTTAGAAGCGGGCACCGTGATACCCTTTCTTGTGGACTATAAGGATGGAGCGCCCTTAGTGGCAAGAGAACTTTTTGGAATTTCGCCAGAAAAGCATGCAGTTTTTGGTGGAGAAATGCCTGTGGGGGCCCAAATTCATTTAGCCATGCAAAGTTCAGAAAGTATAGCGCAATCGGCGCAGGGTGTGGTTGAAAAAATTCTCACGCATAAGGATTCTGCTTACGGAGCATTAGTGGTGACCTGTGTAGGGCGGTCTTTAATTTTGGGCGGAAGGCCCTTACTAGAGGCGCAAATGTGCTTAGAAAATATTCAAGAGCAATTACCTTGCCAACTTGTATATGCTCGGGGTGAAATTTGTCCTACGTATTTGCCAAATGGCCAAACTCAAAATCGCTTTCATAACTTTTCGTTTGTTGTGTGCGTTTTAGAAAAAATATAAGTCGATATTTTATGAAAGACGAACTTGAATTGTTGCGCAAAGAAAATAAGCGTTTGATGCGTCAAAATGTGGCCTTTGAGGGCATGCTAGAAAGGGCACGTGTGGTGGCAGAGTCACAACGCAACGTGTCCTCAGCTTTGCTTGCCAGTAAAGAAAAGCAAGAGAAATACTTGCAGCTTCTTTTGACATACGCTTCAGAAATTATTCTTATTTTTGATGGTGACGCAAAACTTGTGTATTGCACGCATAAGTTTTTAGAAATGGTGCGTGTGCATCACATGGCTACTTTAGAAGGTAAGGAATACACGGAAATTTTTGAATTATTCCTTGGTAAAACTGTAGAAACCAAACTAAATTCACTTTTTGTGCAATCTCTTAAAAATGGTGTTGCCATTAATTTTAAGAAAAGCGTAGAAATTCATGGTGAAACTATACACTATGCAGTGAACTTTTCTCCTTTGCGCGATGAAAATGAAGTATGTGTGGGCGTTATGGCAGCTTTTTATGATATGTCTGATATCACTCGCACCAAAGAAGAAGCCGAAAGAGCCAATATGGCTAAATCGGATTTCCTTGCTAATATGAGCCATGAAATTCGCACACCCATGAATGCCATCATCGGTATGACTAGCATAGGTATTGATGCCACATCCCTAGAGCGAAAAAATTATTGCTTTGAACGTATCAGTGAAGCTTCTAAGCACTTGCTTGGCGTTATTAACGACATTTTAGATATGTCGAAAATTGAGGCCAATAAATTTGAATTGTCACTGACAGAGTTTGACCTTGAAAGCATGCTAATGCGTGTAGTCAATGTGGTTAACTTTACAGTAGAGAATAAGCGCCAGAATTTTATTGTAAATATTGGTAATATTATTCCATGGCATGTTGTTTCTGACGAACAACGTCTTGCACAGGTTATTACAAATTTTCTTTCCAATGCGGTTAAATTCACACCAGAAAATGGAACCATTACCTTATCTGCCAGATGCAGCAATGTAACAGAGCGGCATTGCCGCATTGAAGTTTCTGTGTCTGACACTGGTATCGGCATGAATGATGATCAAAAAGAACGCATCTTTCAGCCCTTTATGCAAGCCGATAATACAATCACTCGCAAATTTGGGGGGACAGGCCTTGGGCTTGTAATCTCTAAGCGAATTATAAATTTATTGGGCGGCGATATAAGTGTGCAGTCCAGGCTTAACGAAGGCACCACCTTTACTTTTAGCATTCAAGCGGAAAAGGGCAGTGCGGTACATAAAGAAATTGAACAAAAAAATGACCAGCAAATACGAATTCTTGTCATTGACTCTGTGGCCAATGCACGGGCGAATCTTGGGCATATGGCTCAGAATCTTGGCATGCAATGCGATATGTGCGGTACCGGTGAAGAAGTACTGCATATGGTGGCGCTCAATATAGACTCTCCTTACCATATAATTTTCATTGACGATAATTTACCAGACACCACTGCAAGTCATCTTATGAATGAAATTGAAGCCCTAGTGGAACTACCGGCTGTAGTGGGCATTGTTCCCAATAAAGAGCAAAATGGGGATTCTCAAAAACAGGACTCTTACCTCACTAAAACCCTTACTAAGCCCGTGTTTCCCTCTCGTCTTGTCGATTGTGTAAATACCTGCCTTGGATCGTTAAAAAGTATTCAAGCTCAAGGCTTTCAGCCCAAGAAAGATTATAGCGATCGTTTTGTGGGCTGTAAAATGTTGCTTGTGGAAGATGTTGAAATTAATAGAGAAATAGCCATCACTATTTTACAGCACACAGGTATTGAAGTTGATTGTGCTGAAGATGGTATTGTTGCTTTTGAAAAAATGCAAAGCCATGCAGAAGATTATGATGTGGTGCTTATGGATATTCATATGCCGCGTTGTGATGGCTATGAAGCCACACGTAATATTCGTGCTTTGAATACAACATACGCTAAAAATATCCCCATTATTGCTTTAACTGCCAATGTTTTTAAAGAAGATGTGCAAAAATGCCTAGATGCAGGTCTTAACGATCACTTAGGCAAACCGCTAGATGTAGATGATCTTTTGACGAAATTAGATAAGTACTTATTGATTAAAAAAAATTAGACTGTGCTCATATCTTATAGCACAATCTAGCATGTAAAATTGCTTTGCTTTTATTTTCTTAAGCCCCTGCGCAAAATATTGTGCAGGGGCTTATTCTATTTGATTTTAAAAATAAGACTTCGCACAATGAATTGTGCAGGAATCTTGAAATACTAAAATTGTGGCATGTACAATTCTTGCGCTAGCTCAAACAAACCTTCCGCCATGGTAGGGTGTGCGTGAATGGTGCTGGCTATATCTTGTACAGTGCCACCCATGCGTATGCATAAAGCTGCTTCTGCTACAATATCTGTGGTATGCTCTCCTGCCAGATGTGCACCAAGCAGTTTACCGGTGTTTTTGTCATAAATAAGTTTTATAATACCGGCTAAATGTCCTGAGGCTTGCGCCTTGCCTAATTCGCGAATTTGGAAAGTGGCAGAAGCTACATCCCACTTGCGTTCAGCAGCGACATCTTGCGCTTGCTCTTCGCTTAATCCCACACAACCTACTTCGGGAGAAGTAAAAATGGCCGATGGCACCACGCTATAGTCCATGGCGGGTAAGCTTTCCGTTTTGTCGGCAAGAATATGTCTTAGAGCATGCAGGCCTTCGGCAACAGCCATATGGGCAAGCATGATGTATTGTGGGCCGAGTACATCGCCTATGGCGTATACGCCTTCCACATTGGTGCGTAGATGCTCATCTACAATAATCCAGCCTTGGGCGTCGGTGGCTATGCCTGCGCCGTCAAGGTTTACATCTGCGGTGCAGGGAGTTCTTCCCACAGTAACAAGCACGCAATCGGCTTCAACGGGAAGTATCTTTGCTGTGGGCGAGGCCACTTCCCCTGCTAAAACAAGGGGCTCTATATTTCCAGATACGGTGCTGTTTTCCACGTGCACTTGTCCTAGGGTACTGCCTAAGTGTACGCTTATGCGACGTTTTTTCATTTCTTTTTGTATAAGAGCACTAATGGCTGTATCTACACCGGGGATGGGAAGTAAGCGCTTTTGCCCTTCAATGAGGGTTACTTGAACACCGAAAGCTTGATAAATAAAAGCCATTTCGCAACCGATAACACCACCGCCTACGATGATCATTTTTTGGGGAAGTTGTTCCCTTTCCAAAAGATGATCACTATGAATAATATGATTGCCATCAAAAGGTAAGGAGGGGAGCTCGCGAATGCGTGATCCTGTAGCTATGATAATGGCATCGCCTTCTTCTACAAATTGTTCTGCGCCGGTATCTACTTGCACTTGCCCTTTGCCCACAATGCGCCCCGTACCCACATGATGCGTAATTTTTAAGCGTGCGCACGATTTGGCTAAACCGCCCACCAAAACATCACGTACTTTATTTTTACGAGCCAAGGTTGCGGCCATATCTACGCGAGCAGGTTCGTGTGTAGACAGGGTAATGCCATAACTGCTCAAATTTTGCGCAGTTTCCAAGGCATCGGCAGTGGCTTTTAATGTTTTTGTGGGAATGCACCCTGTATTTAAACATGTGCCACCAAGGTGCGCTTTTTCTATGAGTGTGACTTGGCATCCAGCACGTGCTGCGGCAAAAGCTGTAGTATATCCGCCGGGGCCAGCCCCGATAATTATTATTTTAGGCATGGTATCTCCTGTATATTCTTTAATACACTTTACAAAAAACGCTGTAATAATCCCTTAAAAGAATTTTTACAGCAAATAGCTGAGGAAAATTACGCATTCTCTAAGCTAAAGTAAAGGGCTTCTTTTATGGCTAATTTTAAAATTTATAAAAATAGCATAAAATAACGAAGACGAATATATATGATATCTTGCTCTTTATCTGCATACGCTTTAAATTTGTCGTTTAAGGACTGCTGCACAATTATTTTTTTATAATTTTTGTGCTGTTGTAAGAAAAATATACTTTTGCGTAAATCATCATATGCAGGGTAAAAGGTGCAAAAAAAAGTCATTTAACGGGCAAGTAAAGCTCGCCTTATTCCTGATTTATCGATCGTATTGCCTGTCGTCAACGCTCCATAAGACTTCGTACAATGAATTGTGCAGGAGTCTTAATAAAGAAAAAATTTAGTTCTTAAGTTCCATTACAGGAATGAGGCAAGGCACTGTGTACTGACAAAGCAGAAAATAATCTGAATAACGTTCAAGTACCGAATTTTCATTGATAAAAATATAATCTGCACGTATGTCATGCACTTTTTGCAAAAATGCCTCTTTTGAAGGCAAAGGGGAAATTATTCTTTTTGGCCGACCCAATGAAGGTTGCATATTAAGCATATAGGGATACACTGCCTTACGCTCTGGGGCCAAGAAGTAGCGCAAAGCCCATACTTCTTGGTGTTGTACAGCTTCGGGGGCTTGAACTGAAATATTCGGAACATAGAGGGTTAAGGTGTTTTTGGGGGTGTGTTGTGCAATATAGGCGGCAGCTTTGTACATCTTTTGGCTAACATGTTGTTCTTTAGCATGGACAGGACGTTCTAAGGGGAAAAAAGCAAAAACTATTACTAGTACACTCACACTGCTCAGCACTATTTTCCGCCATTTTTCCCCTATAGCGTAGGAAATAAAAAGCAAAAAAAATGTTCCCCATATGCCATTGATAAAAGCGCCGGCATAACGATTAAAGCTACCAGCAACCATAATTCGATCTTCGGAAGCAAAAATAAAAAAAGCATAAAAATGCAACCCTATCCATAGCATAAGGCCGCAAAAAGAAAGAGCACACTGCCATGTAAAAATGTATTGCCAATCTCGTCCTTTTCTTTGTGCCCACAAAACGCCAAAACTGATGAGTAAAAGAAAAGTGCTTGTGCTGGTAAGCCATGGTGGTAATTCCCCAAAAGGGGTATGTATGAGTTTTTGGTCATAAAAGGCTTGCAATTGTACCAACAGAGCTGGCCAAAAAAGAGGATCACTAATATGTTTAGCAAAGTCGAGCATTGCCCCTGTTTGTTCTATGCTTGAAAAATGTATCTTAACATATATTTTCCAACAAAAATAAGGTGCAAAAGCCAAGGCAAAGCTCGTGCACCCCCATGCACATGCCGGTAAAATATTCTTTTTTAGGTGCAAATCTTGCAGAAGTCTTTGTAAAGCAAGGGCACAGCTTACATAGAGGCACAATACAATACCCGTACTTTTGCAGAGGCTTAGCAAGAGCATGCCAAGGGTGAATACAAAAAGGCGTTGTTTATTTTCTTGAAGAAAGAGCATTGTGCACAAAACAAGGGCAAACAAGCCCCCTTGAATACTATCCACATAACCTGGTAAATAAAACTCAATTACTACAGCTCCTATAACACGCAAAAATATTGTCATAACAAAGGTGAGTAAAAGAGATGTACATATACTAAGCTGTTGCCGTGCAAAACTATACAATAGGCAGGCTACGCTTAAGAAAAAAGCCATGGTAGATACACCAAAAGCAGCTTCCGTATACGATTTTAAGGGCTGAAATAACCAGACTAACAATGAGGTCATGGGCGGATAGGTCATGGAAACTTCGCTACGAGCCAAAGGGGTGGCCAGAGTCCAAAAACCGTGCTCATAAAACAGTGCTTTTACAAAGGCAGCTTGAAAGAACTCGTCCCAAGAGGTAATATGGCTCCCTATATAATACCAATTATAAAAAAGGATGAGAACTGTAAAACCCACAAAAATACAGCATTCTTCTTTCCACGCGTCATCTTTTTGTAACTCGTGACGTCTAGTATAGCACAAAGCAAGTGCGGCAATGCAGGCTATTAAACCTCCGTAAATAAAAATAATCTTTATGGAAGGTAGTATATGCGCGTAACCACCCACATAAGCTATAAGAATAGCTAAACTAAGCACTATGAAAGGAGCATATAATAAAGAAATTTTGCGCTGCATGCCAAGGAGAAAAGCCCAACTGCATAGAGCCAAAGAAGAAAGAAGTGTTTCCATGCCTAGATACCTTATAAAATAATAGAAGTCTTGTGAATGCTTTTTTATAATGAGGCTTTAAAAGTTTGCAAAAAGAAATGCTTTCGTTTTAATATAGAAAAGACAATAGTTGAGCAAGGAATTTTATCAAGAAAGTAACAAAGTTTATAATTCAAAACAAGATCCCTTTTTTCAAGTCGGTGTTGGGAATGGTGTTGGGAAAAAGAAAAAGCACTTAAACCGTTTTGGTCTAAGTACTTGAATTTTCTTGGTTGCGGGGGCAGGATTAAAAAGAGCGACCTATGGTGTCGGTTTTATTTGTAAAAGTGAGATATTTTTTGTTTCGTACCCACAAAAATACCCACAAATGAAAAAAATGTAAAAAAACTTTGTTGGACGTGGTTGGAGTTGGGGGTAGATTGTATGTAATGGGTAGCAATAATGGAATATCATTAGAAAACTATAAAGGACCAACAAAGCTATCAACGTCGAGAGGGGAAAAGTACGCTAAGATGTTACTGGTGTTTTTTACCGCAAGCTGAATATGGTTTTTTTCGCGAAACCCAGCATTAGGATACAGTTCTTTACCCTCCCAAAAAACTCCACGGACTGTGTCATATGCAGGAAGTCCCTTTTCTTCGCGGAGACTGTGCAAATTATTAATAACTGCACAATCAAGATTTCGTAATAAAATATCAGCCCCACTTTTGGGTAGTTCATTTTTGGCCATTTGCATGTTTTGAGCTTCACAGAGTGCCATATAAAATTTGTAAGATTCAGAAATTTCTTTGAGGCATTTTGAGTCGAGCAAATTACAACAGTGACCGAGTCGAATAAGTGCACCAACGACGGCTCCCTCACCCTTACATACCGTCCTTGCCCACTCCATAGCTCGAAGAGGGTTTGCTTCCCAAAAATACACTCCCTCACCAAGCCAGTCATATTTGTTTTTACTTGGTGTTAAATCGCACTCTCGATTTATAACTTTTTTGGCTATTTCCTCGGTGCAACCGTGAAATCCAAGTACAAGACCTGGTGCGCCAGAAAAATAAGAGTTAAATTCTGCTATCTCCACGAGATATTAGCCTACATAACTAGGCAAAAGCCTATTGTTATCGTCATAGGTGCGTAGACTTTTTCTAAATTTTGTAAATCTTTTTTGGTCACCTGTAATAGCAAGGAGCAGTTCTCTATTCTCAGTAGTTAATCCGTATTTTTCTGCAATATTTGCAGCATGAGACAATGGACGAAGTTCAACTACATGCCGAGGAACACAAATTCTATCAGTTTTATGAGAAGGACATATGCGCTCCCAACTGTATTTTCCTTGTGTAAGGTTTCGCAATGCTTTGTGAAGACAAATTTGAGTTTGTAACATAACTTACCGCCTTAAGTTAGTGGGTATATACCCTAAATATAAAAATTCCTAATACATTGTCAAGATTTTTTACTTTTTATTACGGTATGCATTTGAAGAACAGTTTGTCTTAAAAAGAGTTGGCTACCCATAATCAAACACAAGCTAAGGGCGTCTAGCTGGCTTTTTCATAAATCACCTCACGCTCAATGCCTATGCCTTCGCTCACAAAGTTATGCAGAAGATGCATCTGTACAAGGTCTACGGGCATGCCAAGCTTTTCTTCTAGCGCAAGTTCCACTTCATAAATGCCAAGACCTTTGGGACGTGTTTCTGGGTCAAAAAGCACAATAATATTCACATCGCTAGACGCATGACCATCCTCACGCTGTTGTGAGCCAAAAAGTTCTGCCTTCAGCACATAAGGATATTGCCGTAAAATGGCACGGATGTTTACTATGAGTTGTGTTTTTCCCATAAGTCAACCTTAAAGGATTTGCGGCCGCTACGTTAGTAGGAATGCTCTTATTAAAAAAGTAAGTTGATAATGGAAAAAGTCTATAATTTCAAAGTGAATTACTTTATTATGCTATTCTGTTATGCCCATTTCACGTAGTAAGACAAAAGGGCTTTCTTCCAATGCTTTGGCAA
>CAYJAD010000075.1:0-10074 GCA_964368075.1 uncultured Desulfovibrionaceae bacterium
TTGCGCTGTGCTGTCATTAAATTGGCCATTTCTTCTACCACGTTGATATCTGGGTAAAAAACATATCCGTCTGCGTTGGCATCGGGGTGGCCGGGTTGATACACTTGCTTTAAAGGGCGACTATCTATGGAAACCGCCATTACACGAACCCCTTTCAATTCACGATCAAGGGCTGTGCGCATGTGTTTTGAAAATGGATCATCTACATCTGTTGCTGCTCTAACCACTGTACGCCTTCTGTAAGGCCCCCCCATAGGGGTACGTGTGGTCTTGGCATTCGCAAGATTCATGGAGATGACATTCATCTGCGTGCGGTCTGCCGATAAAGCAGAAGCGCTAATATCAAGGGCTGTCATAAAGTCCATTATTGCTTACCTTCCGCTATTATAGTTTTTAAACCTTCAAAATTCTTTTGTAGAATTTGTGTCAACGCATTGTATTGTAATTGGTTTTTTGCAAGCTTTACCATTTCTTTGTCCATATTCACTCTATCTTCACCATGGACATTGCGAGGCTTAAATTGCTTAAACCATTCAGGGCTGAAATTTTCTGCGGTAAAAGCAGTAGGCATATGTGCTCCGGAAGTTCTGGCCATATTACCTTTCATATCAAGTCCTAAGGCTTTTTGTAGCTCACCTTCGAACTCCAGTTCGCGGGGTTTATATTTCGGTGTATTTACGTTAGCAAGGTTACTGTTGATAACGTTTTGGCGCTGCAAGCGCATATCTAACACCTTGCCTACTAATTCAATTTGCGATGAGTATAAACCTTTCATAAAAAAACCTCCTGCTCTGGCAGTTTCCAAACTATGCACAAGCTTTAGCAACTATCGTTCCAAAACTGTAAACATATAATATTTATGTAAATATTGGAGTAATTTTTTCATAACCTCTCCGGGAGAGCTTCGAAAAGTCAGGCTTTTGACATGGCAACAAAAATTCTTACCGCGAAACTTCTTGACCCTTAGCACTCGAACTATTATTATAGTATTTTAATTACTTTTTGAAGGATACCCCCTATGCTGCAAGCTCAATCCATGTCACTTCAGGTGCTAGACCTTGTCCCTTTTGGCTCTGAAACAGCCGATAAAGAGAGTTTTTTTGCACTACGCTTGGAACGCCCCTCTTGGGAGTCATGGCGCCCTGGACAATTTGTTATGGTGCGCCCCACATCATTTGGCCTTGATTTACCATGGGCCCGCCCTTTGGGCATCTGCCATGTTACAGCGCAACATTTGATTTGTTTTTTTCAAGTGGTGGGCAAAGGCACCGAGCGCATGGCCAAATTAAAAAGCGGAGATACCGTTCAAGTATGGGGACCTCTTGGTAACAGTTTTGTTATGGAGCCGGAAACCCCTACCCTACTTTTAGCCGGCGGTATGGGCGTTGTTCCCTTTGTGGGCTATGTGCATGAACACCCCAAGCCTTGGAATCTAAGTATGATCTTCGGGCACCGTGCTTCCCTGCGTTGTTATCCTCTTGATAGCCTCAATGAGCGTATTACTGTAGATACCCTTAAAGAAAGCGTGCCCGGTGATTTAGAAAACTTTATCTATACCATTAGGGAAAGCATGCAAGAAATAGCCGATCAAAAAGGCTTAGTGCTTGCTTGTGGGCCGGAACCTTTCTTGAAAACAGTGCAAAACTTTGCTTTAGAGCTTGGCGTGCGCACACAGCTTTCTTTGGAAAACCGCATGGCTTGCGGCGTAGGCGCCTGCCTTGGTTGCGTTACCCACACTACAGAAGCATGGCCTGTGGAAGATAAAAAATCTTGGCCTGTGCAAACCTGTACTCACGGCCCTGTATTTTGGGCAGAGCATATTACATTATAAAGGTAGAACATTATGGATCTTTCTGTAAATATAGGTGCGGGCCTAACCATAAAAAACCCTATTATCCCTGCTTCAGGTACCTTTGGCTATGGAGTGGAATTTGCCTCTTTTGGGGACTTAGCAAAACTTGGTGCTTTAGTAGTAAAAGGTCTTTCTTTAAAGCCACGAGCCGGCAATGCCATGCCTCGCGTCACCGAAACCACAGCAGGTATGCTTAATGCTGTGGGCTTGCAAAATGACGGCGTTGAATCTTTTATAAAAGATAAATTACCACGGCTTCCATGGCAAAAAACAGCCATCATTGCTAATATTTACGCATCATGTGCCGATGATTTCGCTGAACTTGCAGGCATATTGGCCGCAGAAGAAGGCGTGGCGGCACTTGAGGTAAATATTTCTTGCCCCAATGTGCACGAAGGTGGTATTTTGTTTGGGCAAGATCCACACATGGCAGCTAAACTCACAGAAGCTGTGCGCAAAGCGGCAAGCAATAAACCGCTTATGGTAAAGCTTTCTCCCAATGTGACGAACATTGTTACCATTGCCAAAGCAGTGGAAGATGCAGGGGCAGACAGCATTTCTTGCATTAACACTCTCTCGGGCATGGCTGTAGATGTGCGCACACGCAAGCCGGAGTTGGCAAATATCATCGGTGGTCTTTCCGGCCCTGCCATTAAACCTGTGGCCTTGCGTTGCGTATGGCAAGTGGCACAAGCAGTAAAAATTCCTGTGGTGGGTCTTGGTGGCATTAGTTGTGCCGAAGATGTGCTTGAATTTTTGCTAGTGGGAGCTCATGCTGTGCAAGTAGGCACCGCGAATTTTATGCGCCCAGATTTTTGTTTTACTTTGGCAGACGAAGTAACAGCCCTCTGTAAAAAGTATAATATTGAAAGCTTAGATACTTTTAGAGGCTCCTTAAAAGTCTAGCATATTTTATGCATGCTCTACAGATTGCCATGTATGAAAACAGTAATTCAGGCCAATCTGTGCAAAAGTGAGCCTTGGGCATCTTGCTCAAAAAATGTCACGTGCGCGTAATAAAAAATTAAAATATATACTGTATTAAATATGCATACATAATATGACTTTTTATCATCCATGTAGAAACTGGCACTTTTTCAACGTGCATCCATAATAACCTATACCCCTTTAAAACAATATGTCACGAATGTGTTCTGCCTTATCATCTTTACTAACGGCTCCCCTTGCCGACGGTGTAAAATGGCCTTGCAAGGTGCGTTGGTCTTCGCGCGTACTCAACCCAAAAATCAGCGTACACCCCTTGGGGCATGTGGAGCTTGTTCTCCCTAAAAAAATACAACTTACCCTACTTCAACAACAAGAATTTTTACAGTCCATGCTACCTTGGTTACAAAAAACCTTGGATAGAATACTACCTCGTGCCGTACACCACAAAAAAGCCGAGCAATTACTTCAAGAATATACAGGTATTCTTTCTACCAAGGCTTTGCCACAAAACATTCACCTTCCCTTATTGGGAGAATATTGGGAAATCAGCAGACACGATAAAGTAGGTGGATACATTCGCGCCAAAGAATTACGTCAGGCTACCAAAGCACCTACCTCTTTAACCTCTTTGAAGCAGGATTATTTGGGGAAATTGGGGCTCTACGCTAAAGAAACAGAAGTCTTTACGTGCTGTCTTTTATTGCAAAAATGGCTAATAAAAAAAGCCACCGAAGCTCTTACACTGCGCACAAAAAAATTAGCAGAAATTATGAATGTGGATATTGCCAAGGTTTCTGTAAAGGCGCAACGCGGCCGCTGGGGTAGTTGCACCTCAGCAGGAAATATTTCCTTAAATGGGCGCCTACTTTTATTACAGCCCTATTTAGTTGATCATGTTATCTACCATGAATTATGCCACCGTATACACATGAACCATTCGGCGGCTTTTAAAAAGCTATTAGAAAAGTTTTCGCCACAAAGCCTACAAAAAGACAAAGAACTTTCACACACATGGAAAAACCTCCCTCTTTGGGCTTTACTCTCTAAACACACGCTTTCTTAAAGAAAGCGCTGAGTATTTTTTCCTGAGAGGGGGAACTTTTTTTAGGAAAAAAAAGTTCCCCCTCTCAGACTCTCCCCTTCAAAAAAACCTATTTCGCCGGCATGCTATCTTTGCGAAGAAAAGTTATAGTACATAGAGAAGTAAGACATCTGCACAATTCATTGTGCAGGAGTCTTAGAGTGCTGACAAAGTCAGCACGGCCGATAAATCAAGAGTAGGTGCAATTTACTTGCACCGTTAAACGATTGATTTTCGTGCCTTTCTGCCAAGACAGCAACGCTGTCTTAGGCAGCGCAAACACCCAATAGGGAGTTTGGCATCAGTCTGAGGCTATTTAAGATTACTCTTACTTTTCCTACTATGCACCCGAATTCTGACGTAAGTTTTTTTGACGGCTCCAAGCTAAGCCAATGGCTAAAATATTTAACGCTCCAAAAATAAGTAAATCCACGCGCATACTTTGCAAAAAGGCATCGATATTTTCTGTACTTACCTGTGCATCTCCTAAAAAATATCCAAGAGTAACGCTAATAATGGCAGTATTTACCAAAGCCCCCACTGTGCGCATGGTTCCCACCACCGATGCCGCTTGCCCCATATGCGCTTGGTCCACCGATTCCAAAATAACGGTGGTATTGGGTGCCGCAAAAAGCCCCAAACCCAAACCTAAACAGGCTTGCACAGCAAAGAAAAAGAAAAGTGAACTTTGCGCAGTAAGAAAAGCAGAAGCCAAAAGCCCCACTCCACAAAAAGCAATGCCCACAGCGCTCACAGGGCCACCGCCATATTTAGGCACCAATCGCCCAGAATAGGGACTTGCCAAGGCTTGCACCACAAATTGCAAAGAAAGCATAAAACCCGCTTGCCCCACAGTCATACCTTTTACCACTTGCAAATATAAACTAAAGAACAATGTCATACCAAAGGACGCACTGTAATTAATAAAAGCAGCCAAAGACGACAAAGCAAAAACTTTATTTTTTCCCAATAAGCGCACATCTAATAAAGGAAAAGGAGCGCGCAGCTCAAGACAAATATAAACTGTTAGCAATACCAAGCCCAAAACAATGCAGCTTCCCCCACCAATAATGGAAGTTTTTATAACAGAAGACCCAAAAGCAATGCAGCCCATACCCAGAGCATACATACAAGCATCTAACCAATTAAAAGGTTCCCCTTTGCCTTCATACCATTCTTCATGCACGGCAAAGCGCATAAAAAGCCAAGTAACAATGCCTGCCATACCCGAGCCCCAAAATAGCCACGGCCAGCCGCAATGCTCGGCAATAAAACCGGCTACTGGAGGGCCGCACGCGATGCCGGCATATATGGCTGTGGCCGAATATGCCACAAAGGCGCTACGCTTGCCCTGTGGCGCCGAAACAGCCAAAATAGCTAGACCGCTGGCAGAAAACATGGCAGTTCCAAGACCTTGTAGCAGGCGTAAGGCTTGAATAGAGTGAATATCTTCTAAAAACCCCATGCCTATATTGGTTAAAATAAAAATAGCGGAACCCAGTAAAAAAATACGGCGGCGCCCCCAAATATCTCCCATACGCCCCGTAATAAGCTGTGCTGTAGCCAAGCCCAGCACATAAAAGGTGATAACCAAGCTTAGCTCATGCGCGCTGGCACCGGTACTTTTGCCCAAGGGAGGCAAAATAGAATTAACCCCAGCTACCATGAAAGGCATAAAAAATTGCGCCGCGCACACAGCAAAGAGGATAATATAGGGAGAATCTTTTTTTTCTGTCATAATATATTTCGATTACGTTCTTTTAAACATTTTTTCTAAATCGTGCCCCGTAAAGCGCAACACTGCCGGCCTACCGTGCGGGCAAAATTCTCGCTCCGGTGTTGTCAACCATTGCTGTATAAGCCCCACAGCTTCATCATGTGTCAATTTTTGCCCAGCTTTAATGGCATTTTTACAAGAAAAACTAATAAGCATGGCGGAATAATCGTCCTTACGCCCGGCTAGCACTTCTTGTACAAAATTTTTAGCAGAGGCTCCCTCCAATAAAGAAGGAAAGGCTTGTATCTGCAAAGCTTCCGTCCCAAGCTCCATAACAAAGCCCAAACGCTGTAATGACGGAAGCATGACGTGCGCACGCTCTCTTTCTGAGGCATGCACGGGAATTTCTAAAGGCAGTGCCAGAAATTGCGTATCCACATCGGCAGATTCAATGCGAAAGTACAAGATACGCTCATGGGCGGCGTGTTGGTCGAGTAAAAGTAGGCTTCCCTCAGCATCACGCATGAGCAAATAAGTCGCGGCAATTTGCCCTAAATATTCCAAGGAGGTATGCCCATATTGTAATGTCGGTCTTAATTGCGAAGCTGTAGGGTGCACTGAAGAAGGTTCTACCACATGAGCAGTATATACCTCGCGCTGAGTATTTTTTTCCACATCATAGCCATACTGCGCCACCTCTTCTTGCAAACCACCATGCACAGAAGACGTAAAGGAAGCCTGCCCAGCGGCATAAGAAAGTGTGGAAAGGGGGTTTATTTCAGAATAATCTTGTGTAAAGCTTTCAGGCGCTGTCATTTTTGATAAAGACGTTGTTTCCCCCTGCTCATTCTCCACCGTTGACATGAGAGGCGGTACAGATATTTTTTGCCCGTCCATAATGCCCGTGGCATCTATACGCCCCCAAAAGCCTTGAGGCTGAGTAGTCACCGAAGCTGCACTGGCCTGTTCTTCTTCCACCTCTTGCGAAATATTCCCCAAAGCCGCGTCTAGTACTGAAGCTACGGCACGACGCACGCAAGAAAATACCGCTGAAGTATCACGAAAACGCACTTCTGTTTTAGCGGGGTGCACATTTACGTCCACCTCTTCAGCGTCCATTTCAATAAAAAGCACTACTTGTGGATAGTCCTTGGTGGTCAAGCGCCCTTTGTAGGCATCGCGCACAGCAGCAGAAAGCGTTTTATCGCTCACAGCGCGCCCATTAACATAAAAAAGCATACGATCGGCTCTTGGCTGACTTACCTGTGGCAAAGCCGTCATACCAAAAGCGCGTAAACCTTTATATTCTAAATCAAAAGAGCGCATGGCTTCCACAATCATGGGGGGCCATATATCACCAAGGCGCTGCGCTAAATTTTGCCCAGAAGAAAATCGCACCACCTCACGCAAGGCATCTCTTTGCCCAACACGCAAAGAAAAGCCCACATCTGGCCTTGCCAAGGCTAAACGAGTAAGCCACTCTTGTGCTTTTTTACTTTCGGTACTTGGCGTTTTTAAAAACTTTAACCGAGCAGGAATATTAGAAAATAAATCATACACTTCCACAATGGTTCCCTGTGGTAAAGAAGCTTTGCCACTTTGACGCACTTTACCGTATTCCACCTCAATGCGTTGCGCTAAGCCTGCATTTTCGCTGACAGCAGACGTTATAGAAAAGCGAGAAACCGAGGCTATGCTTGGTAAAGCTTCACCGCGAAAACCATAAGAATATATGGAAGACAGGTCATTTAAATTTTGTATTTTACTAGTGGCATGCCGCGTGACAGCCAATTCCAACTCATCCGGAGCAATGCCATGCCCGTTATCTTGAATACCTATGCGCCCTTGTCCGCCATTTTCCAATACAATATCCACTTGTGTGGCTCCGGCATCAAGAGAATTTTCCACCAGTTCTTTTACAACAGAGGCTGGCCTTTCCACCACCTCTCCGGCGGCAATTTGATTGCGTAATTCTGCAGACAAAAGTCCTATAGGGCGTCGTGTTTTCATGAGGGCAGTCTACGCATTTATTAAAAAATGAGCAAGACACTTGCACATAAAGTCATTCGATATTATATGTAGTTTGAAGACGTATAGAACAAAACTGTATATGTCGAAAAGGAAAAGAAAATCGTGAAGAAAGACAGTATGCGACAAGGGCAAAAACCTTTCTGGGCTACGGATACCCAAGGTTTTGACCCTGAATTGCTTTTTGTGGAATGCGGCAAATGCGGCAATCCTATAGTTTGGGAGCAAGGTCGTGCCACAGAAATTTTACACAGTGCCGGCATTGATGCTTTAGAGCTTGATGCACACTGCTTGCTTATTACCGATGGTTGCCCCCGCTGCTCCAAAGGCAAGGTCTACCATGTGCAAGTGTATAGGGTGGAGTCAGACCAAGGTGTCTGGGGTCAAGCCAAAAGATCAGGCACTGCATAAATTAAAAAGCTCTTTGCTACAGCAAGGAGCTTTTTCTGTGCGTAACCTAAAAGCTTAATACCTTACAACAAAAAAATATAGGGAAACGCTGATTTAATAGACTTTTCGTTCTCTAGCAAGGAAGAGGCATTTTGCTAAGGGTGCATAGTATAAACACATACATGCAGACTTAGCAAGATGCGTCTGACGCAGTTAGAGGGCGAAAAGGCATTTAATCAGCGCTTCCATAGCATTCTATAAGGATATTCTATGCGTATAGCACACAACATACTCACCCTATGCCTTTTAGGCAGCCTTGGCACCCTTGCGGCATGTAGCACAAAGCCTGTCACCGTCATGCAGCCGGAGCAATTCACCCTTATGGGGAATCATATGGGGGAGGAGCTCATTTCTCGTAAGATATTAGACGCAAATATGAAATACACTGCCAGCACGGCTTCTCACAGCGGCGGTGACTATGGCAAGACGCTTTATGCCAGACTTTCACCAAGCTTTCTCTTTGATGATGTGGCTAAAAGTAGCGCCACAACCTTTGCGTCAAGCCTGAAAAAAGGGGAAAATGTGCACATACAAGAGCACGGTTTTAGCATTTCCACTGCCCCCACACAAAGCAAGAGCAAGGTTGTCTATGCCGGTAGCGGACGCCGCATCGATGTTTCCATGGTTGCCATCAGCGATTGGGAAGGCGACGGCGTTAAAGATTGGTTAATATCTTGCCGCTATGTGAAAAAAATTGGCGCAAGCCCCCGTGTTTACTATTTAGCCATACCGGAAAACACCATAAAAGACGGACAAAGCTTACAAGCTAAAGTCATTAGTGTGTATGAAGATTTAGGCGTCACAGGGCTTTTATACTTGCGCGAAAGCCAAGCAGAGCAAGAGCAAAAAAAAGAAGACAAGGCAAATAAAAGCTATGATGCCCAACAAGGCGAAGCGCATCATGTGGTGCCAGGATTAAAAAATATTACGGCACCGCCCAAAGCGAATGCAAAGAGCGCAAAGCCTTCAAGTTCTGTGCAAGCAAAAACTTTATAAAGTTTTAAGCCCTTTGCACAATTCATTAGGCAGAAGCCTCGGTTTATAATAAAAAAATTTCCATGGGATATAAATTTCTTATATCCCATGGAAAAATAATATATTAACAACAAACAGCGTTTTTGCGCTACGACTCTTAGAAGTCTACCTTTTCACCATAATAGGCGCACTTAAACAATTTAGCCATGGTGGGCGCATCAATAGTTCTTGGGTTGGTGCCAGTGCAAGGATCTGCCACAGCAGCTGCAGCAATATCATCTAATTGTGCCAAGAAAGACTTTTCATCAACACCAAACTCTTGCATGGTTTTAGGCATATTCATGGCAGCTTTTAGTTCTACCAATTTTGCAATAAGACTATCTACAAGTTCCTCAGTGGTAGTACCGGCAAGGCCAAGATGCTTTGCAATTTGTGCGTAACGCTCTCCGGCAACCTGTGCATTGTATTTTACAGCAAAGGGAAGGAAGATAGCATTGGCGCAACCATGAGGAATGTTAAAAATTCTTCCTGTTTTATGTGCCATAGAGTGCACAATACCTAAGATCGCGTTAGAAAAAGACATACCGGCCATGCACTGAGCAATATGCATTTCTTTTCTGGCTTCTTCATCATTATTGTAGGAAGCAACAACATTATCAACTATCATTTCAATGGATTTCATAGCCAAAGAATCCGTGATAGGATTGGCAACCACAGAAACATAGGCTTCAAAAGAGTGAGTTATAGCATCCATACCGGTATTTGCTACCAATAAGGGAGAAAGGCTCTTCACCAAATTGGTATCTACAATGGCCACATCTGGAGTGATGTTATAGTCTGCAATGGGATATTTTGTTCCGGTTTTTTCATCGGTAATAATGGAAAACGCCGTTACTTCTGTGCCTGTACCACTGGTGGTGGTAATGGCTACAAAATAGGCTTTCTTACGCAAGGTAGGCAAGTTGAAGGGCTTTGCTGCTTCTTCAAAGGTAAATTCTGGGTTTTCATAGAAAATCCACATGG
>CAYJAD010000076.1:0-10063 GCA_964368075.1 uncultured Desulfovibrionaceae bacterium
AAAGCAAGTTATCCACAGCGGCATTATATTTTTCAGTGCGTTGTGTTTGGTAAACAGGTTCCCCTTGCCAGCTTAAGCCAAGCCAACGCATGGAAGCCAAGATGGAATCGGTATATTCTTGCTTAGAACGTTCTAGGTCAGTATCTTCAATGCGCAAATAAAATTCACCTTGATGGTGCTGTGCCAAAAGCCAACAAAAAAGTGCCGTGCGCGCACCGCCAATATGCAAATGCCCCGTAGGACTGGGGGCAAAACGAGTTCTTACTGTGGACATATTTTCTCCATATTCTGTAATAAAGCAAATTCTCTACAATTTTCCTAAAAAATGCACAAGTCATTTTTACAGCATACATATTTTTACCATAAATTGACCTTATATTTCAAACATGTTATTTTTTTAACTCAAACAAAAGAAAAGATGACAACATGAAGAAATGTATACATGTTATTTATACACAAGCACAAGACCTTAGCGCCATAGCTGATGAATACAAAACGGCATGTTGTCCGTAAAATAAAGACTGTCACATTATGTTTTCGGAGAAGTCGTTACTGCATATATTTTAGAATAGGAAGTACAACATGTATGAGCTCGTTCAGTTAAGCGAAAATTGTTATTACATTGAATGTCCATCAAAAATCGGCATTGTGCGCCTTAATGCTACAGATGTCTGCCTTATTGATAGCGGAAACGATAAAGAAACCGGGCGCAGAGTACGCAAAATACTCGATGAACAAGGCTGGGTACTAAAAACTATTTACAATACCCACTCCCATGCAGACCATATTGGTGGCAATAAGTACCTACAAAGTCAAAGCAAATGCGCAATATATGCCCCCCCCATGCATGTTGCTTTTGCCAAGCACCCCATTCTCGAAGCTTCCTTTCTGTACGGGGCTTGCCCTCCCAAAGAATTGCGTAATAAATTCTTACTGGCCGCCGAAAGCCATGTGGAAGAACTCACCGATAAGGCTCTGCCTCAAGGGCTTACTGCCCTGCCCTTGCCGGGGCATTTTTTAGATATGGTGGGCTATGCCAGCGCCGATGGTGTGATATTTTTAGCGGATTGTCTCCTAAGCCAAGATATATTGGATAAATATCAAATGAATGTCATGTACGATGTGGAACAATATTTGGCTACGCTAGAAAAAATCAAAAATCTGTCAGCAAATTTTTTTGTACCTGCCCATGGTAAGGTTACGCAAGACATTGCCCCACTAGCGCAGTATAATATAGATAAAGTACATGAAATAGCGCAGAAAATTTTAAATATTTGCAAATCTCCCACAAATTTTGAAAAAATTTTACAAACGCTCTTTACTGAATATCAGCTTAAAATGAATTTTGATCAATACGTTCTTGTGGGTAGCAGCGTGCATGCCCTCCTTGCTTGGCTTAAAGCCACAGAAAGAATGGAAGCTTATTTTGAAAACAATATGCTTTTATGGAAAGCAAGCACGTAACAATAAAAATGCCGAAAATAAGAGCATGACCTAAAAAAAACGTATCATTTCAAAAGCTTTACGCCTAGGCGTTGTAGATATGTGGTAATATTGATTTTGCGGAATAAAAATAAAAGGTATATCTTCCGGTCTTTGCTTTAAGAAAAGGGAAAGAATGCTTCTATTTACCGCTTGATGCCCCACAATAAGTAAGGGAGAATCCCCCGCAAGAAAAAGTGCGCGCCTAAGCCCCCTACCCACACGTTCACACAGCATGGCATAGCTTTCGCCGTCGGGGTAGGCATAGCCATACTTATCTGCATGGCGTTGTTCCATAATATGAGGCATGGTCTTGCGTATATCTTCATAACGCATTCCTTCACACTGTCCTGCCCAAATTTCATCAAATTCTGTAAGAGCCATACTATGAGCATCGGGCCGAGAAGCGAGAAGCGGCTCTGCTGTTTGATGCGAACGCAACCGTGTGGAGGTAAAAATCCACGGAACTTCTGCCCCGCGCATATGCAAAGCCATAGCTCTAGCTTGCTGTAATCCTTTCTTCGTTAAAGGAGGGTCGCCACCAATGCGCCCCTGCACATTATACTGTGTTTCCCCATGCCGCATAAGGTACAAACTGCGTACCCAGCGCGATACCACCACATCGCGAATGGCAGGATAGTACGGGGAACCATCGCAAGGACGCTCTTTAATAATACGATTTGCCGTGGCATCAACACGCATCCAATACAGTTCGTCAGCCCCCACAGGGGTGTACATTTGTTCATAATACCCTATGCGTGTATAGAAAGATTGCAAGGCATCTTTTTCACCCATATGTTGAAACTCTGGCAGTTCACATTTAAGGCGCACAAAGCTTTCCAACAAAAGCGAGTCTTCATTTACGCATTCCACATATAAAATAGGATGATTTGTTAAGGTAGCATTGATGGTTTGTCTACGAGCACGACTGACATTAGTAGCGTCTAAAATTGCCACATCACCGCCATCAGCTAAAAATTTTCGAGCCGCGGCCATATTTTCATACGCTATATTTTCACGGGCTTCTCTGCCAAACTCATTATCTGGCGCATAAAATTGCGGCTCTGTAGATTGAGGCCCCGCTAGCAAACGACGTACGTTACCATTATTAAAAATGGCAGATTTTGAACCTTCATCGTGCAGTCTTTCACAGATACGCTTAGCAAGGGTGCTCTTACCTCTGGCAGGTAAACCCACCATAACCACATAAAGTTTTGAAGACATACAACCCCCATAACAAATCTTAATAAATATCTACTAAGCATCGTCAGCTTGTATTGATTTTTTTTAATACGGACTTTCCCACTAACTTGATACGAAAAAGAGTACCTTTTTACTTTTAGCATTGCAAGCGCATGTATTTTTCATTATACAGGCTTATATACAAAGCATTTCATTCACCAAGCCTATATACAAAAAACATTTTACTTTTATGGATACCTTATGTCAGCCAGTTCTCATAAGCAACTTTTTGTTATTATTATAAATTTTATAACAAATATTGTGCTTGCCACTGTCAAAATTTTGTCGGGTTTTTTATTTAACAGCCAGCTTCTTATAGCTGATGGTGTACATTCTTTTTCTGATTTACTGACAGATATTTTTGCTATTATTGGCCTTTATATGGCAAAAAGACCTAAGGATGAAGAACACCCTTTCGGGCATGGAAATTTAGAGTACGTCTCTTCACTGACGGTATCTATCGTCATATTTTTCATGGTCTATGGGCTTACACAAGAGCTTATAAACAACTGGCATGAGCTTCCGTCCCAGATAAATTCTATTATTCTTTTTGTTTCTGTAGGAACCTTTGTGGCAAAGCTTTTGCTCTCATGGTATGTGCTGTATCAAGCCAAAAAACTTGATTCGCACACATTAAAAAGTAGCGGTATTGAGTCACTAACCGATGCTTATTCCACCATTGTTGTTATTGTGGGTTTACTCATTACCGATTTTGGCATTTCTCAAAATATTACTTGGCTCATATATGCAGAAAAGATAGCCACCATTGTCGTTATTATTTTGCTCATAAAGGCCGCTTTGGAAATATATTTTGCCAGCACCGTGGGTATTGCAGGGGCGCGTGCCTCAGAAGAAATGCAAGAACATTTTTCAAGTATTATTAAAGCAAGCATAGAAAGTAATGCAGATATATGTGAGGTCACAGAATCTATTGTGTTGAAACAAGGCATAGATTATGCGCTGTTTATAACCATAGTCTTTAAAGAGAACTTTGAGTTAAAACAAGCCAGTCAAGTCATTGAAAACATGAAAAATGCTCTATACGCTGACTCTAGAGTTAAAAAGGTTAATGTCGATTTTTCTACAGCATTTTAATGAGTCGTCGCAGAAAATGAGCCAGAATTTACTTCTTGCGTCCCCGAAGGGGTATTTTGGGAGGGGCGTGTCTTTTTGAAAAATGCGTGGAAATGCGTTTTTCAGCATCAACTCATTATGCGACTATAATTGAGAAGGTGAGCCATTGTCACACCTAAAATAGGGTGTTGTTTTCTTTTTTAAACAGCTTGTTGAACGTTTAAAAGCATTTGCATAGCTTGCATAGAGGCTTCAACGCTTTGTTGATCGCTAACATCTTGCTGTAGAAAGCTGTTAATAAAAGGATTTTTAACTATAGCTGCATCAATTTCAGGATTAGAGCCTTGCACATAGGCGCCAATATTAATCATATCTTCCACTTTGCGGTAGGTGCTCATAAGGCTGGTAATTTTGCGTCCGGCCATCACATCTTCTTTTTGGCAAATATCAGTGCGCAAACGACTGATGGAACGTAAAATATCAATGGCAGGAAAATGCCCCTGGTCAGCAAGATCACGCGTAAGTACTATATGCCCATCTAAAATAGAACGCACAGCGTCGGCAATGGGTTCATTAAAGTCATCACCATCTACAAGCACAGTGTACACACCAGTAATGGTGCCCTTATCAGAACGCCCTGCTCTTTCCAATAATTTGGGAAGTTGCGCAAAAACCGTAGGTGTATACCCCTTGGTGGTGGGGGGTTCACCAATGGCAAGGCCCACTTCGCGAGCAGCCATGGCAAAACGCGTGACAGAGTCCATCATAAGCAAGACGTCCTTACCCTTATCGCGGAAAAATTCTGCTACGGCAGTGGCGGCATAGGCCGCGCGCATACGCACTAAGGGCGATTGGTCAGAAGTAGCAATGACAAGCACAGATCGAGCCATTCCCTCAGGGCCCAAGTCGCGCTCCATAAATTCTAAAACTTCGCGACCACGCTCACCAATAAGCGCAATGACGTTAACATCGGCCTTAGTATATCTAGCCATCATACCCATAAGAGTAGATTTACCTACACCAGATCCGGCCATAATACCCACGCGTTGGCCTTTGCCAAGGGTGAGTAAAGAGTTGATACTGCGCACACCCACATCTAGAATATCTGTAATTCGTGGACGTTGTAAGGGACTAGGCGGGTCTGCATAAATGGGCGCCATGTCTTGAGACCATGTATTTAAAGCCTGCGCAAGCCATTCCGGTGAAAAGCGCTTTTGCTCTTCCATTTTCTGCATAAACAGCTGCATATTTTCAGGACTTTGCTGACTTGCACCTTGAAAAATTTCTGTGCTTACGGCTGGACCGCCGTCAAGAGGGGAGCCGAAGGCGTCTAAAGTGCGCCCTAAAATATGCGCACCCACAGGATAATATGGGGGTAAAGAGCTGTTACGAATAAGACTGCCGGGGCGAATGCCGCGCATGTCTCCATAGGGCATAAAAAGCAAATTGCCCTCACGAAAACCTACCACTTCAGCAGCTATGCCGTATTGATTGCTTGTGTTTTGATCTGCAGCTTCGGGCAGCATATGGCACACAGCACCCAGCGGAGAGCGCAAACCAGATCCTTCTGCCACAAGACCCACCACCTTATGCACTTTACCAAAAATTTTTAAAGGATTGGCATTTTCTAATAATTGGCGGCACGTTTTTGGGTCTAATTTCATCATTTGCTCTTTCCTAGCTCCGTATCAAAATCTAATGAACCTCCGGTATCTTCTAGGGAGTCAAGATCAAGCATGTCATCAAAATTAGCATCGTTGCCGGCGGCTTCTAAACTATCTAAACTGGCAAAGTTGTCCAGACTGGGAGCGTCGCCACTGGCAAAATCGTCCAAGCTGGGCGCATTGGCGAAATCGTCTAAGCTCGGGCCATTGGCGAAATCGTCTAGGCTTGGGCCATCGGCAAAATCATCTAAGCTGGGGGCTTGAGCGGCAAAGTCATCTAAAGAATCTAATCCAGAGGGCGCATCGTCGCCTAAAAGTTCATCTTCCAATTCTTCCATGGAAGGTTCTAGACCGTTCTTTGTCGATGCCAAAGCATTTTTTCTTTGCTCTACATGTTCTGCTTCTTGCACCATGTCTGTCAAAGTTTCTTCCTCTGTTTCTTGCCCTACTGAGCCAAAGAGAATTTCACGGGGGCCATCAACATCTGGCGCAGGCGCTTGAGTTGCCTCTTCTTCGTCAAAATTTTGAGGAAGCTGAGGTAAGTCTAATCGAGAAGGTACACTTTCGGCTTTTTGCAACTGCATTTGAAAAGCCATTTGCTCCGGTGTCATGGGAATAAGCGGTTCTTGCGGCTCTTCCGATTCCGGCATTTCTTCTTCCACGCTTTCTTCTATGACTTCCGGTAGATTTTCTTCTACAACTTCTTCTTCCGGTGGGCTTTCTTCTTCGTGTACAATCATGGGCGGAGTTACAGCAGCCACGTTGTTTACTTCTATTTCTACTACGCGCTTTACAAGGCCAAAGCTTTCTAAATCAACCTCACCTTCCGGCAAGTTCATATGTTGTAGAATATTTTCCACCATATGACGGAAGAGATCTAAACGACTTTCTACAGTGCCTGTCGTGCTTTCCGCTATAAGGTCTCCCGGTTGTAAAGAGCTATCTGCCTTTGTTTCCCATTGTCCCAAGTCTGGATTACTTTCTTTAGCGGCGGCTATGAGGTCTGTAACTACAGCTTCATCTTCAGGATTAACGCGTAAAGTTACCGAACGGCGATCGTCCAAATTACGCACAGCCCCATACATCATGCTTTCAAGAACTTTTTTATGCTCATCTTGAAGCACAATACCTGTACCTTTTTCTACGCATATGCGTAATAAATCCACCAGTTCCGCACGCCAACTCAAAAAAATGTTCATACTTTGGCTTTCGATAACATGCAGAACACCTGCCACAGATGAACCCATGGCAGCGCGAAAATTTTGTAATTCTTCTTGAGCTTGCTCAAGGCCTGCTTGAAATCCTTCTTCGTGGGCACCTTCTTTAATGTGCGCGGCGGCGTCTAACTCTGCCTGTGCAGAATGGCGTAATTCTTGACTTTGATTGCGTATTTCTTCGGCGGCGGCATAGGTAGCCTTGGCTTCATTACGAATGCGTTCGGCCTCATGCTCAGCTTCTGCCAAAATATTTTGCCTTTCTGTATAGGCTTCACCAAGAATCTCTTTAGCGCGATCAATGGCTTTTTGGCGAACTTTTTCTAGATAGTCTTGTTGCGTTTTTTTATTCCACTGTTCCTGACGCGAAGCAGCCTGCATAGCATCAATCTTGCTCAGGCTAGACTCTCTTGTGGCATCCAAAAAAATGGTACCCCAATTTTTTTTCTCGTCAGAACTCATATACATCCTCTGTATGAAAGATATCTTTTTTGTGGAGGAAAAAACCTTTCAAACTCCACCGCCGCAGAGTGCAACTACCGTACACTTTTCAAAATTCCGTCATGAACCCAAATTTTCGTTTCAAAAATTGGGCTATGCAAGAAAGTGCATACTTACAAGGTGTGCCGTGTATTGGGACATACACAAGCAGTTTGTAAATATACACTGACGCCGCAGAGTGCAATTTTTCAAACGAAAATTACACGAATACGTCGCTACTACCCCTATTAATGGTAACCTTTCCTTCACCTTCAAGACGGCGTACTGTACGCACAATACCCTGCTGGGCAGATTCTACATCGGCCAGACGCGTTGGGCCCATATATTCTAGCTCTTCTCTTATCATGTTAGAGGCACGCTCTGACATATTACTGAAGAACTTGCCCTTCAATTCGTCGGAGGCGCCGCGTAAAGCCATGGTGAGGTCTTCGTTGGCCACTTCTTTAAGCACTTCGCGCATGCTCTTATCGTCAAGGGTGCGGCAATCATCAAATACGAACATAAGGTTACGAATATCTTCGGCAAGTTGTGCAGAATCTTCTTCAATTTCAGAAAGAACTTCTTCTTCGGTGGCACGGTCCACAGCGTTAAGAATTTCAGCCACAGCTTGGGTGCCGCCCACTTTCTTGCCTTCTTTACCGCCCATGGCAATAAGTTGACTTTGTAACACTTTATCCACTTCCATAAGCATATCTGCCGGCACGGCCTCAAGGTTAGCTAAGCGTAAAAGCACTTCTGAGCGTACACCAGCGGGAAGATTGACCAATAAATTTGCGGCTTGATCTGAATGTAAGTGCCCTAAAATAAGAGCCAAGGTTTGTGGGTGCTCGTTGCGCAAAATTTGTGCAAGCAAACGAGGACTTACAGATTCTAACTCGCGGAAAGGAGCCGGGCCGGTATTGAGGTTTAATGAATCCATAATATATTTTGCGGTTTCTGCATCAACGTTTTTAATGAGTAAACGTTTCAAAATATCAGAACCGCCGGAAATCATATCAACACCTTCTACCAAGGCTGTGTGGAATTCACGCATAATATCTTCCACTACTTCCTTGGGTACAGGATCAAGATTTACAATGGCCTTAGATATGGTGGCAATTTCTTGACGGTCCATACGTTTGAAGACATCAGAGGTAAACTTATCCCCCATTGCCAACAATAAGACGGCTATTTTTTCTTGCCCTGTAAGTTCCATTATCTCCCCCTCATGTTTTGCCGCACACTCTATGCGACATCACAGATAGTCATGATTTTTAGCAAGAAATTTTTCTTTAAAAGTCATGCTAAAAAATTAAAAAGTTATATTGAGAATCAAAAAGCTCTCAACAGTTCCGTATGCCTTGGCAAGCATACGCAAAATAACTTTTTTTGCAAGTCATTTACTCCCTGTTGAGCCAGCCTTTCAAGATACATATACTTTGCTCCCAATGCTTTTCAGAGAGCTGCAAAAGACGCAATCTAAGTTCTTCCACTCGACGACTGGTTTCTTTTTGCGTCCTTTGCCACTCTTTTAATTCTTGTAAAGCCTGAGAATCACCTGCCTTAGCACGCATTACGGTATTAAGCACGGGCTCTTTCGTCATCTTTTATCCATCCTCTCATTATGACGATAACTTGATCCATATGCTGCTCTGACAAATTAAAGATATGCATACGTAAGGACTCTACGTCCTTAAAGAGCATAAGGTCATCACCCATCTCATCATCGCCCATGTTACCAATTTCTTCGGCACGCGCAGCTTCTTCTAAAGCTTCGTAAAGAGCAAGCTGTTCTTCAGCAGAGGGTAAACCTTCAAGCCCTTCCACCACTTCACCAGCTTCCACTTTGGGGCGAATGAGGGCAAGCACCACAGGACGTACCACGAGCATAAGGAAAAGGAAGGCCAATAAAGCGTTGAGTAGCGGTTGCCCTAAACGGTCGGCGTAATCAATGATGATATCTGCCATATTAGGATCTGCTGGTGGGGTACTATCATTAAAAGGTACGGAAGTCACTTCCAAAGCGTCGCCACGCGCTTTATCAAAACCCACAGCATTGGCCACTAAGGTTTGAACATTTTTAATTTCTTCTGCTGTACGAGGCACATATGTCCATATACCGTCAACTTTTTGATACGTTCCATCCACAATAACTGAGACGGTCAAACGCTTCACATCGCCCACGTTGGCAATAATATTTTGCTCTTCTTTATTGATTTCAAAGTTGGTAGTGCGTGTTTCGCGACTGCCATTTTGCGTGGAAACAGAACCTGTTATACCATCACCGCGGAAGTTTACATCAGGGGATCCGCCTTCAAGGTTGGCTTGTCCTTGTTGTGTTTCTTCGCTGCGTTGTTCTGAACGAACAGCAGTTTTTTCCGGATCAAAAATTTCACGGCGTATGGTTTTTTGGCTAAAATCCATATCAACGTTAACTTTAGAAATAACGCGACCTGGGCCAAAGACAGGGCCGAGCATTTCTTCAATACGCCGCTCTAAGTCTCGCTGCACACGCAACTTGTGTTCCATTTGAGTGGAGGAAATACCGGTTATGGAATCCGTTTCTGGGCGGAAAAGTACAGAACCACGACTATCTGTGATAGAAAGATGTGCTTTATCAAGCCCTTGCACAGACATGAGCATCATGTTTACAATAGATTGAATTTCCTTACCATCTGGCTTTCTGCCTTGATTTTGAAGTTTTAAAACCACAGAAGCAGAAGGTTGCTGTTGCTCTTCTACAAAAAGGGAGCGTTGTGGCATAACTAAGTGCACACGCGCGCTTTCTACATTGGGAAAAGCAGAGATAGTACGCGAAAGTTCCCCTTGCAAAGCACGCATATAGTTAACTTTTTGTACAAAATCTGTTTGCCCGACCTTGGTTTCATCAAAAATTTCAAAACCAAT
>CAYJAD010000077.1:0-9706 GCA_964368075.1 uncultured Desulfovibrionaceae bacterium
GAGTCATACATACTTTGCCAAAATTTTTCTTCGCGACCCACTAAAGGATTTTCCTGAGGCAAGGTAGCACGCATTTGCTGCCACATTTTTTGAATAAATATAGATTCAAAACCTTCGCACTGCTCGCGCAATTTCTTGGCCTTCTCTTCTGGTGAAAGACCACTTTTGCCCAAAGCTTTAACTTCGTTTTGTACCAACTCCATGTTCTGCTTTTGCATTTGCATGGTGGTATGCCCCATGGTTTGCGCTATAGGAATAGGATTTGACATATTAGATTACCTCCAATTCCGCATGTAATGCCCCAGAACGTTGTAAGGTGCGTAAAATAGAAATGAGATCTCGGGGGGTAGCGCCAATGGCATTTAAACCGTCCACAAGCTCTTGCAATGTGGCACCCTCTACCATTAAAAGGCGGCGATTTTCTTCGCGCACATTTACATTTGTTTCGGGAGAGACCACCGTTTGCCCTTGAGAAAAAGCACCGGGTTGCGAAACCTGTTCGGCTTCTTGCACAGTAATCTGTAAAGAACCGTGAGCCACCGCGGCTTGCGATACGCGCACATTACGCCCCAGCACGACAGTACCGGTTTTTTCGTCTACCACCACCTTGGCAGGGCCATCAGGAGATACTTCGATATTTTCAATGGACGCCATAAGAGGTACCAAGTTATTTTGATACTTACCCGGCACTTGAATCTGTACGGTAGAAGCATCAATGGCCTTGGCAAATTTACCACCCATGGCAGAGTTAACACGTTCTGAAATATTTTGACTGGTGCTAAAGTCAGCATTGCGTAAAGAAAGCGTCAAATTATTTTGGTCATTAAATTGAAAAGGAATACCTCTTTCCACAATGCCCCCACCGGGAATCATGCCCACAGTGGCAATATTTTTTTGTGTTGATGCAGCGGCCCCACCGGCGCTAAAGCCACCGATAGTTAAAGAACCTTGCGCTAGCATATAGGTTTTGCCGTCTATACCTTTCAAGGTTGTTTGCAGTAGCACACCGCCCAGCAAAGAAGTGGCGTCACCCACAGAAGAAATGGTTACGTCTAAACGAGTACCGGGTTTAGCAGATATCGGCATGCGTGCCGTTACCATAACAGAGGCCACATTTTTGACTTTTAACTTAGCAGCATTAACCCCTACACCCATCTTATCCATCATGTTGGCAATGGACGCCTGCGTAAAGGTAACATTTGTTTTATCCCCTGTGCCGGAAAGCCCCACCACCAAGCCATAACCAATGAGCTGATTGTCACGTTGCCCAGAAAAAGTTGCAATATCTTTGATACGTACAGCATAAGCTGGCAAAGCTAGCAAAGTCATAATTGCCGCCATTATGAGAATACGTAAAGCACGCTTTATAGTAGAATGAGGAGTCAATACCATGACAATTCTCCTTAAGGGTAGTTCCCTAAGGGCTGTTTTGCACAAAGTGTTCCAATGTCAATATTTTGCTATTTCCCCTAGTGGCCTTTTCTACAATGGTTAAAAACAGCAATATAAAATATTTTTTTGTAACAATCTTGTAACAAAGCCAGCATTTTTTTGTCGCAAAAATACTCTTTACTTACGCAGAATTTTTATCAGCCAGCGTAGATGCATTACGATTTTTTGCATTATATCAAGGAATACATATGTCAAAAAAACTTGTACTTATAGTGGAAGATGAAGCAGATATTCGTGATTTGCTCACCTTTAACCTTGGTCGCGAAGGTTTTGAAACCATAGAAGCAGAAGATGGCCTCATAGGCCTAGAGCTGGCGCGTTCACGCCATCCTGATATTATTCTTTTAGATGTTATGCTTCCTCATAAAGATGGCTTTCAAGTGTGCCGTGAATTAGAACACGATGCCAGCACAGCACATATACCTATTATTATGCTTACGGCTCGCGGCGAAGAAATTGATCGTATAGTGGGGCTAGAACTAGGCGCAGATGATTATGTTATAAAGCCATTCAGCGTACGTGAGCTCATTTTGCGTATTCGAGCCATTTTACGCCGACAGCAGCAAGTGCAACAAAGCCCCAGCTTACAAAAGCACGGGATACACCTTGATCCTTCCGCCCATACCGTAAATAATAATGGGCAGTTTATAGAACTCACCGCTACAGAATTTCGGCTTTTAGAAGATACCATGCGTCATGCAGGCACTGTTCGCACTCGAGAGCAACTGTTAAACAGTGTTTGGGGCTATCAATTTGAAGGCTATGCCCGCACTGTCGATACCCATGTGCGCCGTCTTCGCGCTAAACTGGGAGAAGGCGCCGACAATCTGGAAACAGTAAGAGGCGTTGGCTACCGTTTTAAAGCATAATATATTGATATTTTATCTCAATTAATATTTGGAGAATCATGTCTTTTCGTTTACGTGTATTTTTTACCGTCTTTGGTATCACTTTTCTGTCACTTATGTTGGTTCCTGCTTTGGAATGGCTCAGCGCAGAACAATATAATGCCCTTTTTTTCGCTTTTAGCTTACTTTTAGCTACGATTGCGGCCTTGTTTTGCGCCTTTTGCTTGCACCTCTATATGAAAAAAGAAATGTTGCAAGTACTAGACTTTGTGCAATGTATGTCATTGGGAAACTATCAACGTCGCTTGCATGTCTCTAACACCTCCGCCTATGCCGACCTTATGACACCTATCAATGCCATAACGAAGCATTTTGAAGAGCGAACCACAGAACTTCTTGCGCGTAATACACAATTACGCACCATTTTGAACACCATGGAAGAAGGCGTGCTTGTACTTAACCCCAAGGGTAGCATTCAGCATTATAATAAAGCCTTATTAGATATGTTCCCCAAAGTAAAAAATTCCGAAGGCTTACAAGTCGTAGAGGCCATCCCCGTACCTGCTTTGCAAGAAGCTGTGGACATGACTCTTTCTTCCGACGGCACTCAAAAAAAAGAAGATTCACTCTCGCAAAGCACCGGTGTCTTGCACTTAGAGGTAGACCTTGAGCGTACATTTTCTGTATACGTCACCCGTGCCGGCACCAATGATGCACACCTTGGTGCTATCATAGTTTTTCACAATATTACCCCTATTGTACGCCTTGAGCGCGTGCGCAGAGATTTTGTAGCCAATGTATCCCATGAATTACGCACACCGCTTACTGCCATACAAGGCTATGCCGAAACATTAGCAAACACGGAAGAAATCCCTCAAGAATATAAATGTTTTGTGGAAATAATCCGCAAAAATGGCGCCTACTTGGCACGCATGGTAGAAGAGCTTTTAGCCTTGGCACGTTTAGAAAATGCGCATATGCCCGTGCGCCTTACCTGCATTTCACCTCAAGAAAGCATACAGACAGCCGTGGCTTTATGTCGTCAGCAATTGGACATGCGCAACATCACCATACGCAGTGATATTACGGAAGAACTTTTCGTAGTCGCCAACGCCCAGCACTTGACACAAATTTTTAGAAACCTTATCGAAAATGCTGGGCGCTATGCACCGCAAGGTGATGAGGTGTACATTCATGCGCAAAGCTTTGATGCGCATGCTTTAAAACATGCCAACATGACGCTTTTTTCCATTGGCGATAAAGGGCCAGGCATTCCAGAAATGGATAAAAAACGTATTTTTGAAAGATTTTATCGTGTAGAAAAACACCGAAGTCAAGGCTCCACAGGCCTTGGCCTTGCCATATGTAAACACACTGTAGAGCGCCTTGGCGGACAAATTTGGGTGGAAAGTCCGTCTCTTGAGTATGCTACGGTTTTTTATTTTACCCTTCCCACCTTTAATGGAGAACAGTGTGAGTGAAAAGCACAAATTAATAACCAACAATGTAGACTTTTTCTACGGAAATTCGCAGGCTCTTTATGATGTAAGCCTCTCTTTTCCTGAAAATAAAGTAACTGCGCTCATTGGCCCATCCGGTTGTGGTAAAAGTACATTTTTACGTTGTTTAAACCGTATGAATGACCTTATCCCCGGTGCAAAAGTAAAGGGAAATATTACACTTGATGGGCAAGACATCAATGCTGGCAATTCTGATGTCGTAGCTTTACGCCGCAAGGTAGGCATGGTTTTTCAAAAACCAAACCCCTTCCCTAAAACCATCTTTGAAAACGTAGCCTATGGCTTGCGTGTCAATGGCATTAAAGATGAAAACCTCATTGCCGGCACTGTAGAAGAAGCCTTAAAGCGCGCTGCTATTTTTGAAGAAGTTAAAGACAGATTGCACACATCGGCCTTAGGGCTTTCCGGCGGTCAGCAACAGCGTTTATGCATTGCCCGCGCTCTAGCCGTAGGCCCTGAAGTCTTACTTATGGATGAGCCCGCCTCTGCCCTTGACCCCATCGCCACGCAAAAAATTGAAGAAGGCATTCACGAGCTCAAACATCAGCTCACTATTATTATTGTAACTCACAATATGCAACAAGCCGCTCGCGTTTCTGACTTTACAGCTTTCTTTTATATGGGTAAGCTTATTGAGCATGATGTGACAGATACCATATTTACACGCCCGAACCAGAAACAAACAGAAGATTATATTACAGGGAGATTTGGCTAATGTCTAATAGTGAAACACAATTACAACAGATGCTTGTGACCTTGCGTACGCGCCTTTTGGTCATGTCAGCCATGGTAGGCCTTGCCCTTGACGATGCCTGTAAATCTTTACAGGACGGTGATGTAGGGCGCGCTAGTGCTGTTATTGACGGAGACTCAGCCATCAATGACCTTGAAATTGAAATTGATGCCAAAGCTTTAAGCATCTTGGCACGCACCCAACCTGTAGCCAGCGACTTACGCTTGGTGGTCGCCGCCATGCGTATTGTGCTTGACCTTGAGCGCATTGCCGATGAAGCGGCACGCCTTTCTGAATTTACCGTGCTTATGAGCGGACAAACTTCTGTCACAGAAGATATTGATGACGAGCTTAATGAACTTATGCTGCTAGCCAGAACCATCTACAGCCAAGCTCTTGATGCCTTCCGTGAAGGAGATGCTAAAAAAGCTTTGCGTGTGCGCCAGCACGAAGACCAAGCTGCACTTTTAGATGTACGCATTATGCACAAGCTCACCAGCACCCACAATGCAGACCCGCAAATACCTATTTATTTAATGCTCATTAGCCGCGCTTTAAATAGAGTTTGGCGTCATGCCATGAACTTGGCCGAACAAACATACTTTATTTATGGTGGCGAAAGCTTAAAACACAGAAGAGTGTAAGCCTTTATTAAGAAAGTATTGGTTATCTTTTTTCCTGAGAGGGGGAACTTTTTTTAGGAAAAAAAGTTCCCCCTCTCAGACTCTCCCCTTCAAAAAAACCAATTACGTCAGTGTTTTTTTGTAAAATACATTGTGGCGCATGAAAAATCATTTGATATAAGCAAACGCCACCTCGCATTTTTCATCAGCAAGCAATTACGGCTTTGTGTAGTTAGATTTAAAACTTAAAACCCGAGGGTCTTTCCCCGTAGTTGCCGTAGCTTCAAAGGTTCCTACTTTTTTCGATGGTTCCCAACCCGTGGCAATAGTTCCCTGCAAGTAAGCTTTATCATTTTCAATCTTTATTTCATCAATAGACTGTACAAACACATCATCTGTAAGCAAAATAGGTTTGTTGAAATGATAGTTCGTACCGTCATAATAGTAGGCAGGCATATTCGCTAAGGGCGCTGGGTCAAAATTTGCCAAAGTGTCTAATTCATAACCAAGAACAGATTTCAAAGTTCCTTGCACACTTCTTCCTGAAGCCATATAGGCGCCATGTTTACAATTTGTATCTTTACATACAACAATCTCCGGTGTTGCCACGTCATATTCCTGCTCTATATTCCAAATCCATGTTATAGCAAAATGTACTAACAAATAGCTATCCTTAGATTGCTTATAGCGCTCAATATCAAAGTCTGTGTGCCCAGATTGGAGAAAAGCATTAATATGTTGCGACATCTCGCCGTACACAAGCAATTCATCGGCTGTGGCCTTTTGCACATTGCAAGTAAACAGGGTAAGCATACAAGAAAGTAATAGTGTAGATAGAATACGCATAATTTTTCCTTTTGTTGAGGTTATTTTTTTGCACAGGGAATGTATCAAGACATACATGATCGTAGCAAAAAACACGTCTGACGAAGCAGATTGCCCATTTTCAACGAACTACCCTTTTACAAACACCAGCTTAAAGCAGGCTGTTCAAAAAGTGTAAGATACAAGGAAGACAAAGTTTTTTTGCGGAGGGAGTGTACTCTTCTGATACTCGACTGAAGCAAAAAGCGAGTCTGACGAAGTAGATTGCACTTTATCAACAGCCTGCTATGAGCTGATATATTTTATCCATATCCAACCCTTGCCTCACAACTTGCGCTAGCCTGTCCAAACCGGGCCCCAAAGTATAGGGGCTTATACTTGTTATGGGCGCAAGCCCTTTATAACGACGCACCGTATTTAACACATGCCTGCGGAATACATCGTCATCTAAAATACCATGTAGATAGGTACCTAAAATAGTACGCCCCTCCTCTTGGCGCATCCAACCAAGAGGGTTGCCTTGTGTATTGAAAATCACTGGCCCCATAAAAAGATTTGCCCTCTCTGCATTCTCTTGAGAGCTACTTTCACCGTGATGAATTTCATAACCTTGCACATGCAAACGCACCCCAGTAGCAGGTTCTACATATTGCCCCGTGCAACGAGTCAAATTTTTTTCTGCTCGCATATGCGTCACCAAGGGCAAGAATCCCAAAGCTTTTTGCGAAGCCGGCACTCCGCTTTCTAAGCCAAGATTATCCTCTACACATTGCCCAAGCATTTGCAAGCCTCCGCAGATACCCAAAACATACGGAATTTTTTTGCGTATCACTTGCAAAGCCTTCATAAAACCTTTCTCTTCTAAATAGCGTATATCAGCCAAGGTGTTTTTCGTGCCAAGCAATAAGAGCATATCCGGCTCGCCCAACTCTTCCACCTTACGAACCACGCGCAAGCGTACATCCGCTTCCACTTTCAGAGCATCTATATCTGTAAAATTACTTACATGTGGTGTATCAATACAGGCAATATCAAGTGTATCTATATGATTGGCCGTTGTTACCTGAGAAATACCATGCAAACGAAAAGACACAGAATCTTCTTCCGGCAAATCTAAATTTGGTATCCAAGGTACCGTGCCTAAAAAAGGTGTTTGAGTCATAGCCTCTATGGGTGCAAAGGCGCTATCAAGCAAACGAATATCACCACGAAATTTATTTAGTATAAAGCCAGCCACCCTAGCCTTTTCTTCTGCATCCAACAAAGCCATAGTGCCCACCAAGGAGGCAAAGGCGCCGCCGCGATCTATATCAGCACACAAAAGCACAGGAGCCTGAGCATACTGAGCCACAGCCATATTAACAATATCGTGGGATTTTAAATTAATTTCCGCCGGAGAGCCTGCTCCCTCTATAACCATAACGTCCGCCGTGCGCGCAAGAGCTGTATATGCCCGAGTAATAGCCTGCCAAGCCGTAGGTTTATATTGAATATATTCTTGCACTTTCATGTGCCCCACAGGCTTACCCAGTACCACTACTTGAGATCCCATATCTGAATGGGGTTTTAACAACACCGGATTCATATGCACATGCGCTTCACGACCACAAGCTACGGCTTGCAGAGCTTGAGCCCTTCCAATTTCGTGGCCATCGAGGGTAACAAAAGAATTGAGAGCCATATTTTGAGATTTAAACGGAGCCGGAGACAAACCATCTTGCAAAAAAATACGACACAGAGCTGCTGTAAGCAAAGATTTACCCGCATTAGAACATGTGCCTTGAATCATAAGAGCTGGAGTGTGTTTATTCATGCGTCTTTGTAAACACAGTAAAAAAAGATAGCAAGAATAATTGCGTGCCTCTCATGCATGATATTTTAGTTTTTTTGCCTTATACGGAAACATATCATATGTAAAAACATGATTAGTAGTTAAAAACAGTACAAACTTTAAATTTTCGTATCATATAGAGCTGTTAGTTTGCTCTATTTTACAATTTATACATAAGTAAAAACTTTTTTCTGATTAAAAAGATATTTTCTTAGTGATATATTACAAAATCACCCAAAAAATAACAAAAAACGTTGTCTTTTTCCACATCATAGCGTATTGTCATAACAGGTAAAGGCGAAGTCATTCAGAACTATTTCTGCAATTTAATACAGCAAGTGAGGGTTCATTATGTTGGGTAAATTTTTAGCAAAAGTTGGCATTGGTAGCGCAAAAGTTGATACTGTAGTAGATAATATGACTTTACATCAAGGAGATACCATTTCTGGCACCGTGCATATTCAAGGCGGAAAAGTAGACCAGGATATTAATAAAGTCACCGTTTCTATCATGACAACTGCTAAAGGAGTTCGTGAAGTAGACGGGGAAGAAGAAGACTACCACACAAGTGTATCCATTGGCGGCATTCAAATTGATCAGCCTATGAAGGTAGAAGCAGGCGAAAAATATGAAATTCCTTTCAGCTTTAAACTGCCTTCAGAAACGCCCATAACATCCATTGCTCAAGGAAAAAACCAAAGTAGAGTGTGGGCCTATACAGAACTTGATATCGAATCTGGTCTTGACAGTGGCGACCGTGACTACCTCACCATCCTACCCCACCCTGCTGTTGAAATTATGATTAATAAATTTCTTGAGCACGGTTTCCAATTTAAAAAAGTTGATGTGGAAGTGGGCTATTTGAACACGCCTAATTTCTCTAGCTCTTCAGGTATTTATCAAGAAATTGAAATGCGCCCAGCATCCTCAGGTCTTTTCAACTGGAGCAGCCGCACTGTAAATGAAGTAGAACTTAGTTTTATTGTAGACGACGATATGGTGCACCTTCTTGTAGAAGTGGATCGTAGTTTTTCAGGTGACGGATACGTTTCTGTAAGCTATCCTATAACTGTTCAAGGTGATGAAATATATCCCTATTTAGAGAAAGTGTTCCCCTAGTATTTTTTACTAGCATAGATAAAGTGCGCTGCAAAAAAACGTGCTCTATAAAATAAGGGTTTTGTGTGATCTATGCGCAAAGCCCTTTTATTGCATTTCAAGCATTTTATACTGTGCAAAAGGAGGAGTTATCTTGAAAAATCACTATATGTGGTGTTGCATTCTCATTACACTTATTTTAAGCCTGCCTGCCACAAAGGCCATAGCGCGAAAACTTATTTTGGAAAACAAATCTAATAAAACCATTCAAGCCGCTGTTTATTACCAAGATTATTCTAACCCTTGGGTAAGTAAAGGCTGGATTACAGTACATTCACGTGCAAAAGTCACTGTTGATCTACCTACAGGCAGAGATGATGTGTATGTATACGGTCAAGCCAATGGCGGTGGAACAAAATGGTCTGGCCCTCATATGCACTATGTTAACTCAAGCGGGAATTTTTTATTCAAGAACAATAATACAGAAGGAAAATCAGCCCGCAAAGAAGGCTTTACCAAGGTTACAGCTAAAAGTTATGGGGAAAATATTTTTACCTTTATTCCTAAATAATGTAAAAACAACAGCAATACACAACAGAAAACCTCACAGACAACACAACTAATCCAGTGAAATAAAAGAAGTAATATTTTATTTCACTTTTTTTAATTTTCCGCTTGACTTCGAAACCATAAATACATACTATGTCTTTCTGGTTGACGAACAACCGCATGTCGCGGGGTGGAGCAGTTCGGTAGCTCGTCGGGCTCATAACCCG
>CAYJAD010000078.1:0-9347 GCA_964368075.1 uncultured Desulfovibrionaceae bacterium
CGAACTACATCACTGGCAGAGCCGTAGCGACCATTCTTCACTTGGCTATCTATGAAAGATGTGAAATAATCCCCCAAGGATACAGAAGTATTCTTCATAGCATATTCTCCTTGTGTTAATAAATAATAAATATTGGTACACGGGGAATTTGTCAAGATTAACGATTTGCAATATTCTCTATAAATGCTTGTCTTTCTTTAAAAGACACATGGAGGAGTAAGCCATGACTGCCATACAACAAAAAGTCACCATTCCGGCTGATAGACGCTTGAATCTTGAGCTTCTTGTGCCTGAGCATATTCCTGTGGGTAGTGCTGAGGTGCTGTTGGTGTTTTCTCCTGCAAAAGAGGAAGCAAGTTCATTGCAAAGGCAACTCCATGATTTTGCTGGTTGTCTTGCAGAGAGTAAAACCTTTGCAGGAGATTCCGTTGCATTACAAAGGGCTTGTCGTGATGAATGGTAATTATCTGCTTGATACCAATATTATTCTTGGATTTTTGAAGGGTACACCTTCTTGTGTGCAGTTCTTTACTAAGCCAGAAATACAAAAGCTCTATGTAAGTGTCATTTCACGCATGGAGCTTCTTTCTTTTCATGGCATTACTGCGGCGGAAGAAAAGAGCATTAACGCCTTTCTTGAGCTAACAACACTCGTTCCTTTAGATAACGAAGTGCAAGAAATAGCCATACGTTTACGCCGTGAAAGCAAGCGTAAAATGCCCGATGCCATTGTAGCCGCTTCTGCCATACGCATGAATGCCACGCTTGTCACTTGCGACCAACAACTTGCAGAAACGCATTTTACAGGCTTGCACACGCATAATCCCGATAAGTGATATTGCAACTTATGGGAATTGAACTTGTCCCCATTCTGTTGAGTTGTCTGATAGAGACTAAAAGAGTTGATGCTGAAAATGCATGGAAATGCGCTTTTTGCATCAACGGCTCTAGGCCTAGCTATTGTGAAAAAAAGTTTTATTGAACAAAAGAAAATACTGATAAAAAATTTTGCTAACACAAAAATCGTTTTACAAAGATAATAAAATGATGAGTAATATATATAAATTTAATATGTATTCCAGTGGTGTTTGTTAAATGTCGAAAAAAATGAAAGGGGTTTTCCATTTTGCACTATGCAAAAACATGAACATAGATTGCACTTGTTCTCTGTATCTGAAAAGGCCGTTTTAGGGACTTTCGAATAGTGAATATTTTATCAATACATTTTATTTTTTCACCTTTCTTGACTTCCCAAAAAAAAGTGAAATAGTGGTGGCATCTCATGATCTTTTTAAGACCTCAGAGTGCTAATAAATTCGGCGCGATTCAAAAATTAAGAGAAGGCGCAAACACCCAATAGGGAGTTTGTCATTAGTTTGAGGCGCAATTCATTTACGCCGTTAAGTGATTAATTTTTGAGATATTCTTCCATCATTTTACTGATACATACAATAAAGGGAAAAAATTATGAAGCATGCTGTAAATTTAGCTTTTTCACTGAGTCTTTTGAAAAGGAATTTTTTACCTTTTTTGCCCGACCTCCAGAAGATGACCTTCTCTACTTTCAAGGCTGATATGATGGCAGGCTTATCTGTAGCACCTGTGGCTATTCCACAAGTTATGGCCTACGCGGTTATTGCTGGCATAGACCCCAAATACGGTCTTTTTGCCGCCACCTTTACAGTTATGGTGGCTGCATTGTGGGGGTCTTCGCGCTTTTTAGCTGCCGGCCCCACCAATGCCATAGCCATGATGCTTTTTTTTACCATTGCCAATGCCAGTATTGGCGGGGTGAAGCTGTCTGAATTGTCACCTGTAGAACTTATGCCCTATGTTTTTGGTATTACAATTATGGTGGGTGTCATTCAATTGATTATGGGTTTGATTCGCCTTGGGGAACTAGCTAACTTTATTTCTCATGCGGTGATGATAGGCTTTTCTGCTGGTGCCGCTATACTTATTGCCTTCGGTCAAATTCCTAATTTTTTAGGTTTTGACATGGGGCAACGTTCATATTTTTTTCAAGATCTTGTGGCTATTTATTATACTATTCATAACTTTAATCCTTGGAGTTTGGGGCTTGGCCTTTTAACTATTCTTACTGTTTTAATTTGCCGTCGTATTTCTTACAAACTACCGGCATATTTAGTGTCTCTTTTTGTGGTGGGTTTTGTGGGCTATGCGCTAGATTTGAAAGGCAAAGGTGTAGAATTTGTGGGCGAAATTCCCGCCATATTTCCCCCCTTGTCTTTGCCGCCAGTGTTTAGCTTTGCTGCCATGCACGATCTTTTTTATCCTGCCATAGCCATAGCCACTTTGGGGGCTGTGGAATCTTTAGCCATTGGTAAAAACTTAACCTCCTTGCGGCACGAACCTTTTGACGGCAATCAAGAATTGATTGGTCAGGGCCTTGGCAATATTACAGCAGGCTTTACTTCTGGCATGCCAAGCTGTGGATCTTTTACGCGCAGTGTGCTCAACTTCACTTCCGGCGGAAAAACACGCTTTGCCACGGTTTTTTCAGGCTTATTTACCATACCTGTCATTTTATTTTGTGCGCCTTTAGCTGCTCATATTCCCATGCCTGCCTTGGCAGCCATGCTGTTTATTATTGCATGGGGTATGATAGATATAAAAAATCTTCGCCTCTGTTACACCGCTACCCGTATAGACAAAATTGTGCTCATAACTACTATTTTAGCAACTTTGGCGCTGGATTTAGAAAAGGCTATCTTTATCGGCGTCCTGCTGTCTATGGCTTTGCTGATTTATAAAGAGGCACATCCGCGTATTAAACGTATGTCGCAGCGTGATATAAATATTTCTTCCTATGCCTGGTCTATTGATAACAGATATGTGAGCACCTATCTTGTGGAGGGCACCTTATTTTTTGGCGCTGTGCAAACATTGGAGAAGCATTTAGAAGAACAAAGTAGCCTAGAGACAAAGGTTATTGTGCTAAACCTTGCACGTGTTTTTTGGATTGACGCTTCAGGCGCTCATGCCTTGGGGCACTTTGCCGAAAGATGTCACGCATCGGGCATACCTGTTATAATTGTGACCTACGATGAAAGTTTGAATCATATTTTGCAACGCTCTGGCGTTTTGGAACATATTGGCGAAGGTTTTCTGTTGCCAAATATCAATCAGGGCTTAGATTATGCTAAAGAGCTTATAGAAAATATGGGCTATAATGTGTATGAAGGGCAAAAATGCTAGGTTGTGTTGTCAAAGACACTAATTTTAATTATTAAAAAATATGATTTAGGAGAACAAAAGATGTCTATCTCACGTAGAAACTTTCTACAAGGTTCTGCCCTCGTGGCTAGTGTAGCAGCTCTTGCTGCGCCTTCAAAGGTTTTTGCCAATGAGCAAAAAGAAATGGATGCAATTAAGGCAATTATGACAAGGCGTAGTGTACGCGGATTTACGGAGCAACCCGTCACAGAACAGCAAGTTGAAACTATTTTACGCGCAGCCATGGCAGCCCCTAGTGCGTATAATGAACAACCTTGGGAGTTTATAGTTGTAGACGACAAGGCTAAACTTGAAGCTATTTCTAAGCTTAATAAATACGCCTTATTTGCTAAAACAGCTCCTGTGGGAATTTTAACTTGTATAGATTTCAACAAAGTAAGGCATCAAGACCAAAGAGATTATGGTATTATTGATGTTTCCATTGCAACACAAAATATATTGCTTGCTGTACATGCCCTAGGGCTTGGTGCCACTTGGACGGGAATTTACCCTAATAAAGCTCTTGTTGCTCCTTTTGCGAAAGAGTTCAATTTGCCAGAGCATATTGTTCCACTCGCCTTTGTACCCATTGGGTATCCTAAATCAATACCCGCGCATAAAGATCATTTTAAGCCTGAACGTATTCGTAAAAATGTTTGGAAATAATACTATGAAAACAATATTTTTAAGAAATTACTCTTGCATGATAGTAACCTTGGCTTTTGCCCTCATGCTTAATACATCCGTAACTTTTGCAGCTCAAAAAAATAATGATTCCATCGCAGAAGTAGAAATAGTGGCAAAATTTGATACATTGCGGCCGGGATATGTGGCTATGTCAAGCGATGGGCGAACTTTTTTGACAGTATCCCCTTTTTCTAACCCTGAAACCAAAGTGGTAGAGCTTTTCACCGATGGAAGCACCAAGGCTTATCCTAACGCACAATATGCTACAGGCAAAGACTCGGTTATTCAAAGTACCATTGGTGCGAAAATGGATAGCAAAGATAATCTTTGGGTACTAGATATGGCAAATAGAGAATTTGTTATTTGGGATACCAAGAAAAACGTACTCAATAAAATTCTTAAAGTTCCTGCAAATACACTCAAAGATACTTCCTTTTTGCAAGATTTTGTTCTAGACGAAAAACATAACAGAATCATTATTGCCGACCCAACACGAGGTCAAGATCCAAAATCTCCGGCCTTCATTGTGATGGATATGACCAGTGGGCAGGGTGTGCGCATGGCTGAAAATTATAAAGATTTACAGTCTGAAAAAGAAAATGGCTCGCCTCTTAATCCCATTGCTATGGATCCACAACAAGAATGGGTTTATTTTGGCTCTTTGCATGGAACTAAGATTTTTCGTGTACCGGCAAAAGCCTTTGATAGCGAAAAAAAATTACTGCAAAGCATAGAACTGTATGGACCAAAATCTTATAGTGACGGTATTGTAGTGGATGCTAAGCAAAATGTTTATATAACTAATATACAAGAGCAAACCATTGGTGTTACTCAAAAAGGAAGTTATAAAAACATCGCTCGTCTTCCTGTTGGTCAATCTTGGCCGGATGGGCTTTTTATTAGAGATGGTTATGTATATGGAGTTGTGAATCAATTGGATAAATCGGCTGCGCTTAATAAGGGCAAAGATATAACAAAACCACCTTTTCTTGTGGTGCGAACCAAACTTGTTCAATAGTGATAAAGAGTTAAAAGTTAAGCGTTTGTATGCTTTTCTTATTTGATTTTTTGCGCATTAAAGGGCTAGATATTTATGCTCAAAATACTTATGACCACTTTGTTTATGACGCTGCTCTGTACTTCTTCCTATTCCTTTGCAGTGCAAATTCAAAAGCAGGGCAGTGTAAAAGCAATTGATGTAAAAGCATTACAAGACGTAAGAGCTTTTCATAAAGTGCATGACCATTTGGTGACAGCAGGGCTTCCTACATCTGAGCAATTTATTAAAGCCAAAGAAGCCGGTGTGGAGGTAATCATAAATGTTATTCCTCCTCTACGTGCAGAACCACAACCTAATCTGGCTGCCATTTTCAATGCTGGTCTTGTGTATTTTAATATTCCTTTTGACACCGAAAATCCTCTAGTGACCATGGAGTCCTTCATAGCCACCATGAATCAATTGAAAAGTAAAAACACGCTCATTCATTGTGCTGCTAATCGGCGCGTATCTCTCTTGGTGAGTTTTTATTATCAAATAACTACGGGTAAAGAGAATAAGAATGCGTTAGTGCCGGGGCTTTCGGTAGAAGAAATTATGCAAAAGAATTCAAGACTCGCGTATTTTATTACCACAGTAGAAAAGCATTATAACGTTAAAATAGCACGCTAACAAACGGAGAAAGTGTTCCTTACCTCCTGTTTGAAAATAATTTTTACAGCAGGAGGTGAGGACTTTTTAAAAAAAATCAAAAAAAACCTAGTTAAAGACTTGCCAATCTTAAAAGGAATGATTACTATTAAATCAACAAACAAGGAGGGCATCATGACTAGCCTACAAAATATACAATATGATATAGATTGGAACCTTACCCCAGAACATGCAGTGACTATGTATTTAGAATGGGGCAACAATGATTGGAACGCAGAATATCCACCGGTGCGCTCTAAGGATGATTACTCAACGTATTTTGTAGTGGATACGTGGGAAGAAGAACCTATGTTGCGTTTGGTGCGCCGCAATTCAGAAAAAGCAGATGATATTTTTACTATGCCTTTGCCGCATGATTTACGCGAAGAGTTTCATGAAGAATACGGACAGTTAAAAGGTATATTTACTCCTACTTTTGGCATCAAGCAATGGTTAAAAGAGCAAATGGGCTAAGCCATTTTATATAGAAATTTTTGAGGCACAGAAAATATAACTGGGTAATATGGACTGTTTGCCTCATGAAGCGCCGCAGTGCATCTTGATCTCCTCACAAGAGTGGCGCAAATAGACAAAGAAAGCTCCCTTCTTCATAGCATGCAAGAAGGGAGCTTTTACATTTGCTTTTCTAGTTGTTTTTTCTGATGGAAACTTTTCCCCCTCAACAATTAAAAGGCAAATTGGAATATATAGCCTGCTCCCATAGCCATAACCAAAACTACTATTAAGAAAGCTATAATAATAGGCAGTTTAAAGAGAGACTTTAATAGAATAACCTCTGTTAAGCTGGCTCCGCCGCCACCAATAATAAGTGCCATCACTGCGCCTAGTCCCATGCCTTTACCTAGCAGAACAGCTGAAAGAGGAATAAGCGCTTCTACTCGTACATAAAGAGGGATGCCGATAACAGCGGCAATGGGCACAGCAAAGAAAGAATCGCCGCTGGCATATTTTGCGATGAAGTCAGAAGGTACAAAACCATAGATAATAGCCCCTAAAGATATGCCTAGCAGCAAGAAAGGAAGCACTTCTTTAAATTGTGCATAGCCGTCTTTTAATGCAGCGAGGCATTTTTGCTTGAGTGTGGCATTCTCTGGTAGCGGTGCTGTGCCACAACAAGAGGATTCAGTGGTTGCTGTGTCGCAGCACGTAGATTGTGCCGAACTGCCGCAGCAACTTTCTACGGGAGCAGGTTTAGCCATAATAGGCTCAAAAAGCGGCTTGGCGTCAGGCTTTGCAGAACAGCAAGAAGAGCTTTGTGTTGTTGTATTGCAGCAATCTGTGGTGCCTTGTGGTGTAGAAAAAGGTGATGCAGCTGCAGAAGGTGACGTACAACAGGAAGAAGCTTGTACGGCATGTGCTGTTGAAACGGGTTTCATTTCTAAAACTACGTCTTTAGCTTCTGTAGGGCAGCATTTCTTTTCTTTTTCTTTTTCAAAAATATCTTGAATAACATAGCGTTCATAGCCCATAGATTTAAGGATGATACCTGCTAAAATAGATACTATCAATGCAATGCATGTGTACGTTATGGTAACTTTTAATCCAAAGGTCGCTACAAAAAGACCTATAATGATAGGATTGAGTAAAGGAGAGGCAAAGAGAAAGGTTAATGTGGGGCCAAACCCGGCTTTAGCGCGCAGTAGGCCTCGTAGCATAGGTATTGTAGAGCAGGTGCAAAAAGGAGTAATAGCTCCCAAACCTGCGGCCAATAAATAGCCTTTTCCATTGCTACTACCTAAAACTTGTTGTACCTTACTATCTGGAATGTATTGTTGTAAAAGGGAAACCCCAGCTGAAATGAGGATAAAAAGAATTGAAAGTTCTGCGCCGAGAAATAGAAACATTCCTAAAGCGTCTTTGATCATTGGTATGTAAGTTTCCATGAATACTCCTTCTGAAAAATTATGTTTCTAGAATAATCGAATTATCAGACTTGTCAAGAGGAAAATTTCCATGTAAGATTTCTTGGTAAGTTTGTGAGGTGAATATGGATTTAATAAATGCAGCATCTGTGTTGAAAGAATTAGGACATCCAACTCGTTTGCATGTTTATAGACGATTGGTAATTGCAGGAGATAAAGGGCTTGCCGTAGGAGATTTACAAAAGGAACTAGAGATTCCTTCTTCTACATTAAGCCATCATATAGCGGCCTTAGTAACAGTTGGCCTTGTGCAACAGCGAAGAGAAGGGCGCACTCTTTTTTGTACGGCACAATATGCTACTTTGCAAAAATTATTAACTTTTCTAACTGACCAATGCTGTGCTGGGCAAGGGAAGAGTCCCGATGCACATGGGGAAATAAACGCGCTTCATGAGTATTTTACTGTGTCATAAGCGGATATTAAAATATAACTATATAAAAAAGCACAACCGATTGATTGTGCTTTTTTATATAGTTATGCAAAGAGCTTGCAATTACTTGCTTGTACCCTGCATGGCTGCGTCAAATTCACTTTGTAGGCTGTCAATGAGCTCGCGAACAGAAATAACCTTATCCACTTTCCAAACATTACTTCCGCAAAATGCAAAACCCTTTCCGAAGTTTCCACGCATGGCGCTAATAAGAGCCATAGCAATGCAGTAGGGGGTTTGTTCTTGTTCGCAGGTATGCACACAGTGGAAAGCACATTTAAAGGGTTTGGTTTGTCCACCGCGCATAGATTCAATGAAAGGCCCAACGAGAGCTCTGCCGGGCATACCCACAGGGCTTTTAATAATGGTAATATCTTCTTCTTTAGCATTGACATAGGCTTGCTTAAAGCCGTCAGAAGCATCACATTCATGTGTGGCTACAAAGCGTGTACCCATTTGCACGCCTGATGCGCCTAAATCAAGCATATGCTTGATGTCTGCTCCGCTATACACGCCACCGCCAGCAATAACCGGAATGGCACGACCGGCCTTGTCTTCTAAAGCTTTAGCTACGTCTACCAATTCGGGCACTAATTTTTCTAAAGCAAAGTTAGGATCATCTAAATTTTCTGCTTTAAAGCCGAGGTGTCCCCCTGCTTTGGGGCCTTCTAGCACAAAAGCATCGGGAATATAATCAGAACGGTTCATCCACTTTTTAGCAATAATGGAAGCTGCACGTGCAGAAGAAACTATAGGCACTAATTTTGTGCGAAACTCTTCTTTCTTTTGCTCACAGACATCACGCAAAATTTTAGGCAATTCTAAAGGAAGACCAGCACCGGAAAAAATCAAGTCCGCTCTATTTTCAATAGAAGTTTTAACCATCTCACTAAAGGTGGTTAAAGCAACCATGATATTAACACCAATAAGACCGGAAGTGAGCTTACGGGCCTTTTGAATTTCTTGTGCCAAGGCGCGCACGTTGGCCTCAATGGGGTTTTTTGCTATGTCTGATTCTTTCATTCCAATCATAGCACCGGCAATAACGCCAATACCGCCTTCATTGGCCACAGCAGAGGCAAGACTGGACAAAGAAATGCCAACGCCCATGCCACCTTGAATGATAGGAACTCTGGCTGTAATGTCGCCAATATTTAAACTGGGTAAACTCATTTTTTTTCTCCAATGTAGATAAAGCTTTAAATCTACGCCTTATTCCGCGAGAGGAATAAGGCGTAAGTAAATTTAGAGCAGTGTGGTTTCAAGCCATGAAAACGGTAGTTGTATGGTAAATTTGTAATACCGTTTTAACAGAATATATCAGTTTACGCTGTAATGTGAAAATGAGCAACATTTCTTTTT
>CAYJAD010000079.1:0-9081 GCA_964368075.1 uncultured Desulfovibrionaceae bacterium
ACAGCAGGGCGCAGAAGGGGGAGGCGGGAGTGTAGAGGGTGGCCGGGGGACGAAGGCCCCCTTGAACCCTCTACCCCTGCTGGAAGCAATGCGGTAAATTTCATCATACAGCGCACCATCTCAGCGCAATACATAAAACTCCCAAAATTTAACAACATATATTATTTACTTTCTTTGACTTAAAAGCGTTGCAGGAATAAAATAAGAGTGGTAATGATTTTTTACTAGATTAATTATAGGGGAAAGAAATGATAAAAAGAACTTTTATGGGCGTTGCATTATGTATGGTTTTGACTGCTTGTATGGAAGGCGGTTTTCAAAGTAACTATAGACCAGCTTTGCTAGCGCAAGATCAAAACTTTTCTCCTTGTTCTGGGGATCCTCGTGTGGAAAGATTTCCACGAGGTACCGATGAGCAAATAATAAAAGCTATGGAAAGCAAGGGCTATGTTTTGATAGGTGATGCTAGCTGGACCGGACCGGCCAATGAAGATAGCTATTCTGCCCAAAGTCAAGGCAAAAACGTGGGTGCATGCCTTGTCTTGTGGGGTAGAGAAGAAGTTGGGCAAAGGCAGGTTACTCGAGCTGTAAACATACATACGCCAGCTGAAAGAATAGTGATTACAGAAAAACATAGACATGGTAAAACTGTAGAAAAAGTTATTGAAAAACCTGCTCGTAATGAAACTCAATATGTGCAAGATACAGTTACGGACTATAGATATAAAGGTTTGTTTTTTGCTAGAGCCATACGTCCGGTGTCTTTTGAACAATAACATTTCTTTTATTTGTAGTAAAAATACTTGAAAGCCATCTATTATTCTTTTTGAAAATAGGTGGCTTATTCTTATAAAGAATATGAATTTCTTTTATTTGTTTTATTGGAACAATCAAAATAAATGAGGTACGAATGTATACTTTATCATCTCTCTGGCCTTTAATTTTTCGAACATTTCTTTTTTTGGTTGTAAGCCTTTTTGTGCCGCTGCAAGGACTTGCTCAAAATGGTACGTTGCAAGAGATGGTTATAGCCGATGAGCGCAATTTATCACCTGATATGCAAAAAGAGCATGCTGAAGCCATGAAGGGTGATGTTTTCGCACAATATCGCATGGGAGATGCGTACTATAGAGGGGCCGGTGTAAAAAGCAATCAAGATTTTGGTGTGTATTGGTTGCGTAAAGCTGCAGAACAGGGATTTGCAGATGCTATGGCCGAGCTTGGCAGAATACAAATAATTAATTCGGCATATAAAAACACCGTAAAGGGCTTGCAGTGGTTAGAAAAAGCCGCGCAAAAAGATGCGTCCTATGCCTCACAATGGGCTTATTATTTAGTTTTTGGAGAAATTTACGGCATTGAACCAGATAGAGAAGCGGCCATTAAGGCCACTGTTACTGGAGTTAAGGCAAACGATTATGGCGCTATTGCCTTATTGGCGTATTTTTATTTTGTAAAAGCGCATTACTACAGTCCTGATGAAGAAGATTATGCTAAAGCTTTGCAACTAGCCAATATCGCTGCATCACAGGAACACCCTTTGGCATATACCGTTTTGAGCTGGCTTCATTATGAAGGTAAGGTGGTGCCAAAAGATCATAAAAAAGCTTTTGATTATGCACAAGAAGCGGCAGGATTTGAAATAGGACAGGCCATGGCTCTTCTTGGTATGTATTACTATGTGGGGGCAGGCACTACTAAAGATGAAAAATTGGCGGCAAAATGGTTACACCGTGCCGTAGCCAAGGGGAATAATATGGCGCGAGCCCTTTTGGGAACAATGATTATGGAAGGAAAGGGCGTAACTAAAGACCTAGTGTTGGGCTATGCGTATATTTTATTGGCGGCGCAGCATGAGGAAATGTCTGCGCGTTCATTTCGTGAGACGCTGGCTTCTAAGCTTACAAAGGAGCAACGTCAAAAAGCACAAGAACAGGTGCTTGCATGGCGTCAGAGTTGGGGCTTTAAGAAATAGGCTATGCCAAAGGAATAAAAAATGTGCTCTGATATGAAATCGCTTGTAGGTGCTTTAGCACTGTGGTTTCGTGAACATGCACGCGATTTACCTTGGCGACAAGCTCAAGGTCAGAAGAGAAATCCCTATACTGTGTGGATTTCTGAAGTCATGTTACAGCAAACCCAAATGGAGCGTGGGGTAGATTATTATTTACGTTGGATGCAACGCTTCCCCTCCATTGAAACTGTGGCTAAAGCTTCCGAAGAGGATATTTTGCATGCGTGGGAAGGGCTTGGGTACTATTCTCGTGCGCGCCATATACATAAAGCTGCGCAAGTTATTATGCAGGAACACGCAGGAATTTTTCCTGCTGAAATAGAGAAAATTCGTGCCCTTCCTGGCATTGGGCCTTACACTGCGGGGGCTATTGCTTCTATGGCCTTTAGTTATGAATTGCCTTGCATTGATGCTAATGTGGAAAGAGTGCTGTCGCGACTTTTTGACGTGGATAGCCCTGTAAAGCAGGAGCCTGCTGCCTCGCGTATTCGTGCTTTAGCCTTACAACTAGCCTTATTGGCACCAAAAAAGCACGTGGGGGCGCACAACGAAGCGCTTATGGAATTGGGAGCCTTGGTATGTCGTAAAAAACCTTTGTGCATGCAATGTCCTTTGGTAATTTATTGTGAAAGTTACCGTCTTGGTATTGTGCAAGAGCGCCCTGTTCCCGGTAAAAAAACTGCTATTACTCCCTTAGTGGTGGTAACAGGTGTTTTGCAATTACAAAGTGAGGCAAAAATCTTTGTTCAAAAGCGATTGCCGGAAGGGGCTTGGGCGCATTTATGGGAATTTCCCGGAGGACGTGTGGAAGCAGGTGAAAGTCCTGAACAAGCCATAGTACGTGAGTTTAAAGAAGAAACTGGTTTTGATGTAGAAATAGTGCACAAGTATACTGTTATTAAACATGGGTACACTACGTATCGCATTACTTTACATTGTTTTGCTTTGCGCATGAGGCAATCCACATGTCATGCTATACCCACACTCACCGCAGCCACAGCGTATAAATGGGCAAGTCTTGAAGAAATACAAAAACTCGCCCTTCCGGCAGCGCATCGAAAATTAGCTGATATGCTAGAATAAAAGAAACCCCCTTCGCAAGAGCTTTACGAAGGGGGTTTTGTATGTATGAGAAAAAAGGCTACATGCCAGCAAGGCTTTCCATTTCAGTTTCAGTAAGTAATTTATCCAGATCAAGCAATATGAGCAAGCGATCTTCTAATTTACCTACACCACGCATATATTCTGAGCCAATGCCTGCAACAACAGCTGGTGGTGGTTCCACGGTGGATTCTTTAATGCGCAATACTTCGCAGACGGCGTCTACCACAAAGCCTACAATTTGACCGCCAAGATCCATAACTTTAATACGGGTCTGGCTATCGTGTATGGCTGTTTTCATGCCGAAGCGTTTACGCATATCGATGACGGGAATAACCTTACCACGCAAGTTAATAACACCTTCCACAAAGGCCGGCGCATTAGGTACCTTGGTTATGGGCATCATGCGAATGATTTCTTGCACCTTGAGGATATCAACACCAAATTCTTCTTCGGCAATCTTAAATGTAACCATTTGAATAAGACTGCTGTCATCAGAACCATGATAATTGGTTTTGGCATCATTAGTAATCTCTTCCATTTTTTTCTCCTCTTAAGCCAAATCGTGTTGTGTACTGTCTTTTTTATCGGCAGCGCACATATATACTATAGGGTGTTTACAAAAAAATATCTATTACCTAGATGCCTGTGTTTTAAAATTTTATAGGCCTTGTTTGCCCATAAAAGTAATCAAGTCGCACATGCGGCAAGAGTATCCCCATTCATTGTCGTACCACATGACAAGCTTGGCAAGGTTGCCGTCTTGCACTTGGCAATACTCTGCATCTACTATGGATGAATGACTATCTCCTTTGAAATCTGTGGAAACAAGCGGTGTTTCGTTAAATTCCATAATGCCTTTTAAGGGACCCTCGGCAGCAGCTTTTAAGGTAGCACGCAAGGTTTCTGTGTCGGTATCTTTTTCTAAGATGCAAGTAAAGTCTACGGCAGATACAGCAGGGGTGGGCACACGCAAAGCGTAGCCAGTGAATTTTCCCTTAAGAGAGGGGATAACCTTTGCTACAGCTTGCGCTGCTCCGGTGGACGTTGGAATAATGCTCATTCCAGCAGCACGAGCGCGACGTAAATCGCTGTGAGGCATATCTAAAATACGTTGATCGTTGGTATAAGAGTGAATGGTGCACATGGTACCTTGCTTAATGCCAAAGGTGTCTTCCAATACTTTTGCCACAGGTGCCAAGCAGTTGGTGGTGCAAGAAGCATTGGAAACTAGGTGATGCTTTTTGGCGTCGTATTCATTTTCGTTTACGCCCATAACTATAGTGATGTCTTCACCCTTGGCAGGAGCACTGAAAATAACTTTTTTAGCGCCATTATCAATATGCACTTGGGCTTGCTCTGCTGTACGGAATGCACCAGTGGATTCTACAACAATATCTACGTTATATTTACCCCAGGTAAGATTTTTGGGGTCACGCTCGCAAAAACAATGCACTTTCCAATCTGCGCCATTTTTGCAAGCTACAGTGGCTTCATCACCTTCAAGACGTACATCAAGGTTGGCACGGCCATAAATGGAATCATATTCAAGTAAGTGAAAATTTGTATGGGCTTTACCGAGGTCGTTGATGGCAACAACTTCTATGGAGTCAGCAAAGTCTGTATGTAAAATACGAAAGACTTGTCGACCAATACGCCCAAAACCATTAATACCAACACGAATTTTACTCATAATTGAGCTCCTTATTTGTAGTTTATATAGACTTTTTTTGTATGTGCCTGACGGGCAGGGGACAGAACAGGAAGAAACATATATCCCGAGAGGAGAAGGGTATACGGTTGTGAATAAAATTGCAAGTTAAAGTTGTGCATTTTTATAGTATAAATATGTATATTCACCTTCTAAGCAATAGTAATATACTAGTATTTTACTTGTTCAATGAAAAGAAAAATGAAATTCATAATTAAAAATAAAATGTCATATATTGCTATATTTAGATTTATTAGGAATTATTCTTTTTTTGAATGAGAAAATAATCGCCCCCGAACAATTACGTTACGCCCAAAGCGCTGTCGTAATGTATCTATAGCTGTATCAATTTTTTGCTCTCTTTCATAATTTTCTTCCTGTGCAGAAGGAAAAAGGAGTCCCTGTTCTGCTTTTGGTTCAGCATGGTGTTCAAAACTAGAAACACCAAGACCAATAAGACGAATTTTTTGTTTTATTTCTACAGATTCTAAAAGTTCACAGGCTGTAGTAAAAATATGCTGCGTACCATGGGTGCTATGGCTAAGGGTACGAGAGCGGGTAATTTGACTAAAGTCAGTAAATTTAATTTTAAGGGTGATGGTGCGGCCTGCAAGTTTTTTTTTGCGTAAGGAAGAGCCTACTCTTTCGGCTTGAGCAAAAAGGTTCTTCAATAAAAAATCTTTATCTACAGTGTCTTGCTCAAAGGTAATTTCAGCGCTTTCAGATTTTGGCTCACTAATGGGGTTAACAGTTCTTTCGTCTTGCCCGTGGGCTTTCAGCCAAAGATCTAAACCTCCTTTGCCAAAGCGTCTTTGCCAAAATTCTTCAGGAAAGCGATAGACGTCTTTTACCGTGCGCACACCAAGTTTTTGCAAATCCATCATGAATTTTTTCCCCACTCCGGGAATTTTTTGCACGGGTAAGCTTTGTAAAAATGTAGCACATTGTTCAGGATGAATTATATAGATGCCATGGGGTTTATGTATATCTGAAGCAATTTTAGCCAGAAACTTTTTGGGGGCGGCACCCAAGGAGCAAGTCAATCCTCCTGTGGTCTCAAAGATACGACGTTGTATTTGTTGGCAAAGATTTTCTATGGGGCCGAAAAGGCGCTCAAGGCCTTGCGCATCCATATAGGCTTCGTCGATGGAAGCAGGCTCTACGCAAGGGGAAAAATCTTGCAAATTGTGCATAACTATTTGCGAAATTTCCTTATAACGAGCCATACGTCCGGGCACAAAAACAGCGTGCGGACAGAGTTTTTTGGCCATAGCGCCCGGCATGGCAGAACGTACTCCAAATTTACGAGCTTCGTAAGAAGCCGCAGATACAACACCTCTGGCATTATGTCCGCCTACAACTACGGGAAGCCCCCGCAAAGCTGGATTATCCATTTGCTCGATGGAGGCATAAAAGGCATCCATGTCAATGTGAATAATCCAAGCAATGGCGCGGTTTGCAGGCTGCTCCAGTGTTTGAGATATATATGCTGGTGGCTTTGGGGTGCTATTCACAATGTTTTTTTTATTTGTTTGATGCAAGAAATTGCAACCATAATTTTCTATTTCTTGGGCCATCGCATTCGCACAAGTAAATATGCTGCCATGTGCCAAGTTGCACCTCTCCATCTTCTACGATGAGGGTAAGAGAGGGGCCAAAAAGACTGGTTTTTATATGAGCGTCGCTATTTCCTTCGGCATGACGAAAATGTGCACTTTGTGGTACTAACTGAGAAAAAAAGCCTGTCATATCGCGTGCTACATCTGGGTCAGCCCCTTCATTGACTGTAAGACCGCAGGTAGTATGCGGTGAATATAGGATAAGAGCGCCTGATTTCCAGCCCTTGGCTTGCACAAGGCGTTGTACATCATGACTAATATCAAGCATGGCGCAACGTGCAGGTGTTTTTATGGGAAGAGTTTCCATGGGGTCTCCTTGTATGTAAAAAAAAGTCTTTCACTCATTGACTTATGTTTCGTTCCTTGTCAAACTCTTGATTCTCATTAGGCTATAAAAAAGTACAATTTTGTTCAGTCTATGCAAAAAAACATACACTGTAATGGTATGAAAAAATACATAATTTTGCAGGCGTAAGGAGAAAAGAATTATGCCATTGGTTCTTGGTTCAGCTGGGCATATCGACCATGGAAAAACGTCCCTTGTGCGGGCATTAACTGGTATTGATTGTGATCGCCTTGAAGAAGAAAAGCGTCGCGGTATTACCATTGAGTTAGGCTTTGCCCATTTTCTTTTACCCAATGGCGAACGGCTTGGCATTGTCGATGTGCCGGGGCACGAGCGTTTTGTAAAAAATATGGTGGCAGGGGCTGCCGGCATTGATTTTGTTATGCTGGTTATTGCTGCCGATGAAGGGGTGATGCCGCAAACCCGAGAACATTTAGAAATCTGCTCCTTGCTTGGTATTAAGCACGGTTTTGTGGCATTAACAAAAATTGATATGGTAGACGAAGAATGGATAGGTTTGGTGCAAGAAGATGTAAAAGCCTTTTTACAAGGCACTTTTTTAGAAGAAGCGCCTATTTTCCCCGTATCTTCTCTCACCAAACAAGGATTGGATGCCCTTAAAGAACATGTGGTACTTTGTTCAAAAAATTTATTGCCACAGCGCGATTCCACACTCTTTCGCTTACCTGTAGATAGAATTTTCTCCATGAAAGGGCATGGAACCGTGGTTACCGGAACGCTTGTTGACGGTACAGTAAATGTGGGCGATGAAGCTGTTTTTATGCCTTCAGGGGTGGAAACAAAAATTCGTGGTATTCAATGGCATGGGCATGCCGCAGAGGCAGCCGGCGCCGGGCAACGTTGTGCCTTAAATGTCTTAAATGTAGAAGTGGGGGAGGTGCATCGCGGTGCTGTGTTGGCACATCCGCAGACGCTTTTTCCGTCGGAGCGTTGGATGGTTAAGCTGCAATGCCTTTCTTCTGCCCCACGCGCTTTGCGTGCAAGAACAGAAATTCACTTTCATCATGGGGCGCGTGAAGTATCTGCTCGCTTGTATTTTTTTGATAGGGATAGGCTGGAGCCGGGGCAAAGTGCGTTGACAGAAATTCGCTTTAAGGAACCCATGGTGGGCGTTTATGGCGATAGATGTGTTGTGCGCGCGTATTCGCCCTTGCGCACGGTGGCGGGGGGAGTGTTGGTTCATGCCTTACCGCAGCCTTTGCGTCGTAAAGATACTGATTTTGAAGAGCGACTCGTCTTGCTCTCTGCTCTTGATAGTTTAGAAAAACCGGAAGAAAGAGTTTTAGCTCAATTACAGCTTTCGGGTATAACAGGTCTTTCTTTTGCAGAGCTTATGGTATTAACCCATGGGCATGCCAAGAAATTAGAAAAAATTCTCACATCTTTAGGGGCTAAGGTTACTTGCTTTGATAAAGAAGAGCGGCGTTATATTCACGCTCAAGCTTTAGCCAAGCTTATGGCTTTATGTCTGGAACAAGCCGCTGTATTTCATCAAAAAGAACCTTTGAAAGCCGGTATGGCACGCGGGGTTCTTTGTCGTAAACAAAGGCCCAAGTTGGCGCATTTAATTATAGAAAAACTCTTGCGGCAAGGGGATCTTGTGGCACAGGGCGATGTATTGCGCTTGGCAAGCCACAGTGTGGAGCTTGGCATGGACGATACAGCTTTGAAGGAAAAAATATTACAAGCCCATGTACAGTCAGGCCTAACTCCGCCTAATATTAAAGATGTGCTAGAAGAATGTGGCGTTGATAGCAAAAAAGCCGCGCCAGTTTTGAAAATGCTTACGACAGAGAAACATTTGGTCAAGGTAAAAGATGGCTTGTACTATGCCGCTAGTGTTATGCAGGATGTTGAAGCGCGGGTGCGGGTATGGTTTGAAAACCATGATGACTTGGACCCAGCTGGCTTAAAAGAAATTTTAGATGGAATTTCGCGTAAATATCTTATTGCTTTGCTCGAATATATGGATAGAGAAAAAGTTACCGTGAGGGTGGGAGATAAGCGACAGTTGCGTGGTGTTCGTTGAAAAAGGGCAATCTGCTTTGACAGACTTGTTTTTTGCTTCAGTCGAGTATCCAAAGAGTACACTTCCTTCGCAAAAAAACTTTGTCTTCCTCGCATCTTACCCATTTTGAGCAAACTGTATTTGAAAAATGAGATAACTATTTGAACTATAGACGAACTCCTTCCTAAAAACCTATTTATAGTGGTTTTTTTTGAAGGGAGGGGTTTGGGGAGGGAAACTTTTTTTTCCTAAAAAAAGTTT
>CAYJAD010000080.1:0-8087 GCA_964368075.1 uncultured Desulfovibrionaceae bacterium
CCTTTAAGCATGATGCTGGCACTGGTGACTTTATTGGTACAGTGCAAGTTCCTGTTTTTGATAGCGCAAGTGGCCAAACTGTAAACGTAGCAGTAGAAGTAACTATTGGTGACTCTGAGCCAAAAATCACCGACGTAACTGACTCCACTTACGACACCGCAGGTCAAGTCATTGAAGGCGACTTTGAAATCTTGAAGGGTGCTGACGACGGTGCCGGTTCTTCCGTAACATTCAAAGTAGTTATCGGAACAGCCGAGTACAACCGAACAGCAAGCGACCTAAGCCAAGATCTTGGTAGCCACGGCTCCATTGTGTTCAAGGCTGACGGTTCTTACACCTTCACTCCTTCTACAACCTTTGACGGTGATATGACCATCACTGCCACAGTAACCGACGCTGACGGTGATTCCAAAACCGAAAGCACCACCATTACTGACAACGTGTTTGGTACAGGTGGCGAAGATCTTGCAGGTTCTGTAACAAGCCATGACGATACTATGGTAACTGATGCGGTAGTAGCAGATGTGACCTTACCTAGCGGTGCAAGCATTAACGACGGTTCTTACACAGCAAAAACTGCTGATGGCAGAGAAATTGGAACCTTTGAAGTTGTGGGCGGAAAGCTCGTCTTTACGCAAAACGATGCCTTTAAGCATGATGCAGGCACCGGTGACTTTGTTGGTACAGTGCAAGTTCCTGTAATTGATGCAAACGGTGACACGGCAAACGTTGAAGTTCAAGTAACCATTGGTGACTCTGAGCCTAGCATCTCTGTAAGCATTGACCATGACAACAATTCTGCAACAGACCCAGTTATCGAAGAAGGTTCTTCTGTAAGCGGAACTATCGCTCCGAACTACGGTGCTGATAATGATGCAGGCAAAACAAGCATTTCTGTTGGTACATATGACGCTGATGGTAAGTTTGTTCCAGGAACAGATAAAGGTAACAATGTTTGGGAGCTTGAAAATGGTACCGTAACAATCAACCCTGACAATACTTTCACCTTCACAGCGAAAGATGGCTTAACAAACGATGCAAAACAACAGATTGTATTCGAAATCAAAGATAGCGATGGTGACAAAGCTTACTCTGATGTTGATGTAAAAATCGACGCCAACGATGTGCCTACCATATCAGTTGAACCAAGTGAAATGACCACCTACGATGATCCTACTGACATTCGTGATAAAGATGGTGTGACTGATGGTCGTACAGCAGCGGGTAGCTTAACTGTAAAGCTTGGTGATGGAACAACATACATAACAGTGACAGCCAATGGTGCAGGTTACCAAATTGCAGTAACGCCAAATGCAAATGGTACAGTAACTGTTGACTATCCTGACGGTGTTCTTGCAGGTGACTATGGTGACCTTGACTTTACCGGTTCTACCTATAATGCTGGTACTGGTGAAATAACTTTGAATTACACCTATACGCAAAAAGAAACTGGTAGTCACACCGCTGCCAATGGCGCTACAAGCTCAGATTTAGATACTGATGGTACAGTTAGAAATGACGAAGATACTCTTACAGATAACTTTAAAGTAACTGTAACAGATAGTGACAGCAATACTGCATTTGATGAAAATGGTGATCCTATTGATGGAGACACCGGCACAATCACTGTAACTATCGTTGACGATGCACCTGTTATCACAGACGCTGTAGGCAATTCTTTCAAAGATGCACTTATTGACCATGACAATGACGATAAAACCAAAGAGGTATTAGGAACTACTTCTCAAGGTTCTTTGAAAGAAGGTTTTGTAACCGCAGACGTTACCATTAACTTTGGTGCTGATATGGATGGTGCTCGTATTGAATTGCCAAAAAGTGAGGGTGCTACCACAGCTCTTGGTGTTGTATGGGATGCTGATGGTGGAGAAAATGGCGAGGGCGTATGGAAACTTACTCCTGAGAGCGATTGGTTGGTTAATCCTAATAACCCTAACCAACAAACTGCAGAAATCAAACCTAACGAAGATGGTGGCTTTACCATTAAGCTTGGCGATATAACCTTTACAACAACAGATAATAAAAGCTGGGTAGTCTCTTATGAACCAAGTGGACGTACTGACATTATAATTAACGTAACTGATGGCGACGGCGATAGCATAAGTCATTCCATCACAGCTCCAAACTCTGTACCAACAGCTGGCGACGACACAGTTTCTATGTCTGAAGAACATCTTGCTGACGGAACAGAGCATGTTGCTGGTGCCCCAGCTACAGTTACTGCTAATGGCCAGGTTTCCCTTGAATATGGTACTGAAGGCGCAGGTAGTGGCTTTGCATGGAAAACAGACAACTTACCAACTGACTTAACAACCTCCGACGGTAAGGCTATTACATGGAGCGCTTCCGGTAATGTTCTTACTGGTAGTGCTGGCGGTAATGCAGTTATTGTTGCAACAATGGGTACAGATGGTAGGTACACTGTTGAAATGAAAGAAGCTATTGAGCACTCAGCTGATGGTCACGACGTAACAAACCTTGATTTAGAATACACTATTACGGATAAAACGGGTGATTCTGACCTTGGTACTATTACAGTACAAGTTACTGACGATGCACCAGAAGCTACGCAACCAGCTGTTGCTACAACAGTACAAGGCGACGCCGACGCTAATATTCTCTTTGATATGGAGTTTGGCGCAGACGATGGTGCTGGTGCCAGCATTAGCCTAAATGGTGTCACAGCAACATGGAATGGCACTTCTTGGGAAGGAGTTACAACAACATCTGAAACAGTAGGTAATGTAACAACAACAACTCTTAACTTTGGCGATATGCAGCTTGTCACATCTAATGGTGAACAATGGCGCGCTGTAATGCCAAAAGAGGGCACTTCAAGAACAGAAGATTTGGTTATTAAGGACGCTGATGGCGACTCTAAAACCATTAAGCTTGATGCTGACTGGACCACAACGCCATCGAAAGATGATATTGCCGGTCAAAAAGGCTCTGGTATCAACTTGGTGGAAGGTACCGATTACAATATCTCCCTTGTAGTAGATACTTCGGGCAGTATGGAAAACCTTAATGATGTAGAAGCTGCAGTGAAGACTTTCATAGAAAAAACTTTGGAAGCTCATGCAGAAAAAGGTCAGCTTGGCGGCACCATTAACCTGCAATTGGTGTTCTTTGATGAAAGTGTTGACGCTAATCTTCAATTGTCTATTGGGCCCAATGGCTTGTCCGGTAGTCCCAATGATGCCGCTAATAAGAATGGTTCCGATTGGGCAAAGATAAACTATGTCTTGCTGCATCAATCTACTATTGGAGGCGGCACTAACTACGATGTCGCTCTAGGCGCTGTTGAAACATGGGTAAAAGGTCTAACCAATGATAATAAGACAGAAGTGTTCTTTATTACTGACGGTGCACCTACTTTACATGGTAATGATGGTAAAGGATCCGGTAGTAGCACTAACGCCAAGACTGAAGAAGCAACTGTAAAAGCTATTGCAGACTTGAATACTGCTTTGAATACTCAAAATGGTAAGACCGATACTGACGGCAAGCTTAATGTGGTGGGCATAGCCAATACGAAAGAAGCTCAAGATGACCTTAGGGAAATCTTTGAAAACCCCAATGAATATTGGTCAGGTGGCAATAAGGTTGACAGCGGCTTCTTTGAAACCAGCAAAGGCGAAGCGGATAAAGTAAGTGTAGTCTCTAAAGATAATATCAGCTCTATCTTCAAGCCTAGTACAGGTACCATTTCTGGCAACAGCTTTGAGACAAGCGTATCTGCAGCAGGTGATGGACATGACCTTATTGTGGGCGGTATGAACGAGGCAAATATCATTGCGCTGGTGAAAGCTCATGTGAACCAAGCCGGGTATGAGCCTACTGCTCAAGAAGCCTTGTATTATATACTCAATAACCCAGAATGGTTTGCTACTGTTAAGACTGATTACATTGACAGCACTGACCCAAGTAAGGGACGTATAGATGATGGTGACCATGACATTCTTATTGGTGGTAACGATAATGATGTTATGTTTGGTCAAGGCGGTGAAGACTTACTTATCGGTGACGGCGATATTACTGATATAGAAAGAATTGCCGATGCGCTTAATCTTGAAGAAGATGACTATACTGAACATGCTTTGAAAAACGTTGATGATGCCGATGATGATAACGATACGTCAGATGATAGCGCTGCCCTTGTGAAAGCGTTAGTAGATGCAGCACAAGACCCAAATAAGTTGGCAGACCTCAAAGAAGTTGCTGCTGACATAGATAAGGGCAAAGCTGACGGCGACGATACCCTCTACGGTGGCGATGGAGACGACATCCTTCTCGGCCTTGGTGGTGATGATGTGCTCTTTGGTGGAGCTGGTGATGTTATCCTCGGCGGTACTGGTAACGACTTGATTGTGTACAATGACGAGGCCATGAATGCCTTAACTATTAATGATCTAGTTAAAATTGATGGCGGCGATGGCATTGACATTCTCTTAGCTAACGTAACAAGCGTTACATCTGAATTGCTGAATAAGGCAAAGGATTCCAGTATTGAAATTCTTATGTTCGGTAAAGATGGTGTTGATGATGCAACTATCCAAGCTGCAAAAGATTTACAAGAAAGTCTGAACGGCAAGGAAGACACACCTAAGTCTATTGATGTTGCTAAAGATCTCGATGGTTGGGATCGTGGTAATGAGCGTGATGGATATACTGAATTCCAAAGCAGCGATGATAAGATGACTATTCTTATTCAAACTAACTTGTTGAATAGCTAACCTGTAATCTAAACATATAATCTAAGCCCCCGTTACGAAAGTAGCGGGGGCTTTTTCGCTTGACCGTAATGTAATAAAAAAAGTAGAGTATTAAAAATATATTTGCGTTAGGGCTGTAATAATTTTCTACAACATTTTAACAAGGAGAAGTTTCATGTTAAGGAAGCTCATAATGGCAATGCTTTGTTTAAGTGTTGTCTGTATGCCTTTAGTGGTTCAAGCTAAAGAATACGCTAAGGATCATCCTTTCTTTTCGTATGAATTTTGGCAAAAGGCTACAAAAGAGGATGTAGAAAAGGCTATAAAAAAAGATTATGATATAAATACTAAATATCATTGGGGAAGCGAAGAAGCTGATGGAGATGCCCCCCCTGCTTACGATGAGGAAAATATTCTTGCATTTGCTTTGGGCATGAACGCAGGACCTGACGCCATAGAAGCGCTTATAAAAAATGGTGCGATCATTGATGGTGGCGTAATGCGTAATGCGAAAAGTTTAGAAGCATTGAAAAAGCTTATAGAGTTTGGCGGCAATATAAACGCATTGAATTGGAATAATGAGACAGTTTTACACGATATTCCTTTTTTAGCGCCTGATATGGTGAAGTTTCTTTTAGAAAATGGTGCTATTGCAAATATAAAAAGCATTTTGGGAGCAACTCCCATGTCTGCAATGGTAGACAATTCTGACCCAGATAGCGAAGATTGGAAAACGAATATGGCCTTGCTTGAAAAGGCTGGTGCAACTTTGGATAATGGTAAATATCCAAAAGAGCTTGGGCTCCCAAAATACACAGTGGAAAAGAATGCTCTGAAAAAATATAGCAAGGATCATAACTTTTATAATGAGGATTTTTGGCGTGTGGCCACTCTTAAGGATGTGCAGCAAAGTTTCATCCCTGGGGAAGCTTTAGCTATTGCTAATAAGCCAAAAGATGAGGATAGTATACTCGCTTATGCTTCAGATTATAGCTCTGACCCAGAAATTATAGAGTTTCTTTTTAAAAATGGAGCTGTAATAGATGAAGGTAGCATATTTAGTGGCGCTAGAAATCCCAATGCAAAAATACTGACGGTTTTGTTGCAACATATGGGTAATACAGAAAAAGATTTGAATGACGCAGAGCTGGCTGCTATTTATGCATACGAAGCAGGGCTAGAGGATAATCTATTAGCTATTTTTAAAAAGTGGCCAAAAATAGGTGAATCTGGCCCAAGCGATTGGCAATTTTACTATGAAGAACCTACTGAGGGCAGACCAGATAGAGAAAAAGCGTTGAAGCTTTTTAAGGGATATAAGCCTTAAAACACTGCTGAGCATAACACATCAGACAAAGTTGCTCGCTCCATCGCCACTGTGTCTGACATAGCTAATACTACTGTGCAATCCCTGGATCAGGCTACACAGGCTATTATTTCATTGCCTGAACAAGCACACCAACTTTCGACACTTATCGAGAATTTGAAAAAAAGCTAATGTTTTTTGAACTTTGATGAAAATGTAGCAATAGTTTTTTTCTATTGCTACATTTTCATCAGCCTTTTTCATCAGCATTTTTTAAAATCAATAAAGTAATACTTTTTTATTGGGAAACATATTTTCCTTCAAATGTCGCTCCGTGTTCACAAAAATTTGTTATATTTTCGCCGTATATTTCAACACCATCTTGTACTGTTTTGACCAGAACTTTTATTTCTGGTTGATTGGCATTTATACACATTAAACTGTTTTCCTCTTCGGTACAATCAGCTGTAAAATCGCATACGGCAGTGTTATCCAGGCGAAATATTTTTATAATTAAGGAGTATATGTTCACTCGATGTGAAGTTAAAGTGAGTTCACCTTTAAAGCCTTGTGCTTTATAGGTGTACGTACCAGCAGTAAAGCTTGTCCAACCTTGCTCTCTAAGACCAATTTCTTGATGGTTGGCAGCGGCGAGAGCATGTACACTTGAAAAGAACATGCATACCAAGGCAAGTGAAAATATAATACCTTTCATATAATACCTACTATGAGTTAAATAATCTTTGCTTTTCAATTTCTTATATGCTCAATCCCTTATTGCCTACAATGACCTCAATGTCAAATTTTCACAGTTGCAAAAAAATTTTAGTATACATTACATTTCTTGCTTGACGAAATAAAGCAGAATAATTAGAAAACTTCTCCGATAAGTTACGCTCTGTGCTTGAGGGCTTTATACTTAAAGCATGTTCCATGGTATACCCATGAGTTAAAAGAAGTTTAGAGCGATATACATATTGAAAATTCTATCCCATATCGAAGATTTTTTTGATTTTTTCTGTGTACTCTATAAAAAACAGTAACCCACATTTTAGAATTATTATGCCTCTATTGAATCGTAAAACAATCCGTTTAGTTTTTTTCCTTTGCCTCCTTTATATTTCATGGGGCTCAGCATTTTTGGGTAATAAAATAGCCTTGGAATATTTCCCCGGTTTTATGCTCACTGGCATACGTTTTTCTGTGGCGGGTTTACTGCTTTTACTGTATACTTATCTGCGCAAAGAGCAATCACGCATAGGAATGAGCGATGTGAAATATCATTGCCTCACCGGTTTTCTTTTAGTATTCATTAGTAGTGGGCTTGTATCTAAAGCACAACACCTTGGTGTCCCCTCAGGTATGACAGCCATACTTTTTGGCGCCGCTCCCATTTGGCTTATACTTGGGCAATGGCTTTTTTGGGGCGGAAAAAAACCTACGCTTTGGCAAGGCTCTGGTCTTATTTTGGGCTTTTCTGCTCTTATGGGGCTCAACATACATCAAGGTATAGGCGGAGAAACATCATTGCTAGGGCTTGGCATGATACTTTTTGCCAGTTTAATCTGGGTATATGGTTCTCACTATTCCCAAGAGCATCAATACGACACCACACTTTCCATCTTACGTTCAACGGGTTTATTACTCCTCATGGGTGGCATACAAACATTATGTATAGCTTTATTCATGGGCGAACGCGTTGATATAATAAATCTTCCTTTACAGGCCTACCTTGCTGTAGCTTTTTTAATACTATTTAGCTCTGTTATTGCTTATACCACCTATATTTGGCTTCTTTTTAATTCAAGAGCTATTGTGGCGCTCTCTTACGAATATGTGGTGCCTGCCATTGCCATTTTTTTAGGTGCTTTGCTCGTTCATGAAAAAATAGACAACATTATGATTATAGCCAGTGTGGTGCTTATTTTTTCCGTATTTCTTATCACCTCCAGCGATAGAAAATAAGTTTAAAATAAGATTATAAAAGAAACACTGGTGAATTTTTTTCTTGAGGGGGGAAGGGGCACTTTTGCTTGCGCCAAAAAGTT
>CAYJAD010000081.1:0-7566 GCA_964368075.1 uncultured Desulfovibrionaceae bacterium
ACTTTTTTTTCCTAAAAAAAGTTTCCCTCCCCAAATAAATAAAAAATCTACATCTGCAAAATAAAAGGAGAATATCATGGGGCAAAATGTATTGGTTATTGGTGGTGTGGCACTAGGACCTAAGGCTGCTTGTCGTTGTAAGAGATTGGATCCAAATGCCAATGTGACGCTTATTGATGAAAATACTTTCATATCTTATGGCGGTTGTGGTATTCCTTTTTATCTTTCCGGTGAAATTAACAACTTAGACGACCTCCGTTCTACTCCTTATCATACTGTCCGTGATGCAAGCTTTTTTAAAGACCTTAAGGGCATTAATGTGCGCATTCAAACACGTGCTTTGGCCATTAACAGAAATACCAAGACTGTACTCATAAAAGATTTGGTCAGTGGCGAAGAAGAAAATTTGCCATATAACAAACTTGTTTTGGCCACAGGGGCTAAACCGCGCGAATTACCTGTAAAGGGAAAAGACTTGCAAGGCGTATATGCACTTACTCGCCTTGAGCCGGCACATGAAATTCGTAAGGCCTGCGAAAAGGGAGAAGTTACCGACGCTGTAATTATTGGCGGTGGTTTTATTGGTTTGGAGTGCGCTGTTTCTTTGGCAGAAATGTGGGGTGTCAATGTGAGCGTGGTAGAAATGCAAGAGCATCTTTTACCGGGGGCTCTTTCACCAACGTTGGCACGCATGGCAGAGAAAGATTGTGCAGATGGCAAAGTAAATGTGTTTACGAGTGAAAAGGTTTTACGCTTAGAAGGCGAAGATGACAAGGTATGCCGAGTTATTACGGATAAACGCACCATAGAAGCGCAAGTTGTTATTGTGGCTACTGGCTTTGTACCCAATGGGCAATTGGCTAAAGATGCAGGCCTAGCAGTGAATGCTGCCGGAGCCATTGAAGTAAATAAACATATGCAAACGTCCGATCCTAACATCTATGCCGGCGGAGATTGTGTCTCTGTGCGCAATTTGATTACCCAAAAAATGGGGTATATACCTTTAGGTTCCATGGCCAATAGACAAGGCCGCGTTATTGGTACTAATATTGCGGGTGGACATGCCAGCTTTCTTGGTTATGTGGGCTCTTGGGGTGTAAAACTTTTTGGCCTCTCTTTTTGCGGTACAGGACTTACTGAAGCGCAGGCCATTGCTGCCGGATTTGATGCTCTTGCGGTGAATATTGAGCAGTTGGACAGGGCGCATTTTTACCCAGAAAAAAACATGATGGGCCTTGAAATGGTAGTAGAAAGAGGCACTCGTCGAGTTTTAGGTATGCAGGGTGTTTGTTCTTCTGCCGATGCTCTCAAAGCGCGCATTGATGCTGTGGCAGCAGCTTTGCAATTGTCTCAACCCACAGTGGGCGATATTTCCAATTTAGAAGTGGTATACACACCGCCCATGGCTTCTGCCATGGATATAGTAAATACCGTGGCCAATGTAACCGATAATGCGCTTGAAGGGCGTTTTGAGCCTTTAAGTCCTCAAGATTTTGCTATGCTTTGGGAGAATAGAGCAGAAAATGATGCGTATTTTATAGATGCCAGACCCAAAGCAGTATCGTCAGCCGTGGAAAAACAACATCCCGAATGGCACTCTATTTCTTTGGAAGAGGTGGAAGATCGCTTGAAAGAAATCCCCAAAAATCGCCCCATTGTACTCATTTGCAATACAGGCTTACGTGCCTATGATATGACGCTTATTTTGAAAAATGATGGGCACAGAAAAGTGCAAAATAGCACGGGAGGCTTGCAGGCAGCCACTAAGCAAGGTTTCAGCATAGGCTAAGTTGAGCAATTTTTTTCCTGAGGGGGGAACTTTTTTTAGGAAAAAAAGTTCCCCCCCTCAGACTCTCCCCCTCAAAAAAACCTATTTCACCAATATGTTATCCTTAAAAGGAAGCTTGGGTGCAATTGTTTGAGAAGGTCGTTTATTATATTTTTGTGATAGTTCGCTTTTTAAGCTTCGTTCTTGCGTCCAACGCAGAAATACGCAAAGCCGTGTTGTGCCATGGAAGCAGGGCTATATAAGTTACGTCCGTCAAAGAGTAAGGGAGCCGATAGTAAGCTCTTAATGCGTGCAAAATCGGGGTTACGGAATTGATTCCACTCGGTAATAACCATCAATGCGTCGGCATCTTGGCAGGCTTCGTATTGATCTGCAACAATTTCCAGAAGGGGATTATCTTTAAAAATCCTCTTGGCATTTTCCGCAGCCACGGGGTCAAAAGCGCGAATTTTCATACCAGCATCGGTAAGCTCCTTTACAATGGTAAGGGCGGCAGATTCGCGCATATCATCGGTGTTGGCTTTGAAGGCCAAACCCCACAGGGCTAATGTTTTTCCCTTAACACCACCTTGCGGGGCAAAGTATTCGCTGAGGCGACGAGCCATATTTTTCTTTTGGCGTGCGTTAACGCCTTCCACGGCATGGAGTAATTCCGGAGTTACAGAAGCCTTGGTAGCAGTGTGTATAAGTGCCTTTACGTCTTTAGGAAAGCAAGATCCGCCATAGCCCACACCAGGATAGATAAATTGATAGCCAATACGTGAATCGGAGCCAATGCCTGTGCGCACATCGCGTACATCGGCGCCCACATGTTCGCAAATGGTGGCAATTTCATTGATGAAGGAAATTTTTGTGGCTAACATGCAGTTGGCGGCATATTTGGTCATTTCTGCCGAGCGCACACCCATAACTATAATTTTTCCATGATTGCGTGTAAAGGGCGCATAGAGTTCGCGCATAACATTAGCGGCCTTTTCAGAAGAAGTACCAATGACTACACGGTCAGGCTTCATAAAATCAAGAATGGCATCGCCTTCTTTTAAAAATTCCGGATTGGAAACCACTTCAAATGGTATAGCCGTTTGGCGTGTAATCAAAGATTGCTCTATGAGCGCACGCACCTTGTCTGCCGTACCCACAGGTACGGTGGATTTATCCACAACAATGATCTCTTTTTTCATGTACTTACCAATATCACTGGCGACTTGCTCCACATAGCTTAGGTCACAAGAACCGTCATCGCCGGAAGGGGTGCCCACGCAAATAAAGGCAAGGTCGGCATTTTCAAGAGCGTCTTGCAAAGATGTGGTGAAAGTTAAGCGCCCATCGGCAGTGCTACGTTGAATCATGCCTTCAAGACCCGGCTCAAAAATATGTACAGAGCCACCCTGTAATTTTTTCACCAAGTCAGGGTTTACATCTACACACGTTACGCTATTACCCATTTCTGCAAAGCAGGCTGCGGATACAAGGCCCACATAGCCGGTTCCAACTATACAAAGTTTCATACTTTCCTCGTCTTTTTAAGCTCTATAAAAAGTTTGTGAATTGCTAAATTATGCGTCAAAGTAAATAATATATGAGTTTTTTACACTGATGTCTTGAAAAATATTCTAGACTAAGCTTGACGTCAAGCAAAGAGCTTGTTTAGTATAACAGCCTGTTGCAAAAGTCAATTTTAGGCAGGCTGTTCAAAAAAAGTAAGGTGCGAGGAAGAGAAAAAAGTCAAGATGCGCAGTGTATTAGATATACATAAGCAGTTTGGCTTTTTTGCGCTGACGACGCAGATTGCTGTTTTTCAACAGCCTGATAAGTTGCGGTAACAATCAAGAGCTATAAAGCTCAAAAAAAACGTCTTTTTTCCTTTTTTCTGTAATTTTTTTAGCAATAGCTAACGTATAGGGAATTCCCATGATATGTGGTTTAGGCACGGATGTAGTAGAAATTTCTCGAATTGAACGCTTGTTACAGCGCTTTAAACAACGTTTTATACAAAAAGTGCTTTCCTCTGAAGAAATAGAGGCTTTAGAAATGCGCGGGCCCATCAAGGCTCATACCCTAGCGGCACGTTTTGCTGCCAAGGAAGCCGCGGTAAAAGCTCTTGGCACAGGTTTTAACCATGGTGTTGGTTTGCATGATATACACATTTTTAATACTACCAGTGGGGCTCCGGAAGTGCAATTTCATGGAAATGCACTGAAAATAATTAAAAAACTTGGTGTTACGCATAGCCATATAAGCCTAAGTCATGGACGAGATATAGCGCAGGCTGTGGTTATTTTAGAAAGAAATAGCTAGGCTTGTTTACATAAACGCCTTTTTGCTTATAACAGTGTCATACTTTCCCTGCTAATCTGATTTTTTGACAAAAAGAGTAAAATATCATGGTACTTCATTTACACTCCTTACCCCTACCCACAGCGCAAGAAATGCGCCGCTGGGACAGTGAAACTGTGGCCTTGGGCATACCCGAATGTCTGCTTATGGAAAATGCTGCCCGTGCTGCCCTGCAGGTTTTACAAAAATTGCAACTTGTGCAAGAGAAACATATTTTGCTCTTTATGGGGCCTGGCAATAACGGCGGGGATGCCGCTTGCCTAGCACGGCATTTACTAGATCTTGGTGCCTTGCCCTTGGTGGCGCATACAAAGCCGCTAGATAGCTATGATGGTGTGACGCAAGAACATATTACTATGGCTACGGCCTGTGCAGTGCCATTCACCTTCATAGGGCAAGAAAATTGGCAAGACAATATTCCTGAAGCTTGGAAGCACGCTTCTATTATTGTGGATGGCTTGCTGGGAACGGGCTTTGAGGGCGAATTACGTCCGCTTTTTGTAGACTATATTTCTTATATTAATGCGCAAAGAGAACGCTCATTTGTTTTTGCGCTAGATATACCCAGTGGTTGTCATGCTTTGCGCATACAAGCAGATACACAAGCCGTTCGCGCTCATGCCACGGTATGTTTTGCTGCTGCCAAACCTGCACAGGTTTTACCACAAGCGCAGGCTTTCATGGGAGAGCTTTTTATACGATCTATTGGTATTCCGCACCAGATACAAGAGAGATACGCACCTAGTTATCGTTTGCTTCAAAAACACTATATGGGAAAGTTATTGCAAGAAGATAAACCGCAAAGCCATAAGGGGCAATGGGGGCATGTGCTGGTTTTGGCCGGCTCTCAAGGCTTGACCGGAGCAGCGCATTTAACGGCTCTTGCTGCCTTACGCAGCGGAGCAGGTTTGGTAACGGTGGCGGCACCACAAGCCTTATGTGCTGAAATAAAAGCGCACAATCCCAATATCATGACCTTGGCTTTGGGGGATGGCTCTTATAAAAATAATCAGCAAGATTGTTGGCCTTCTACTTTGCCAACGGCCTTAACAAAAAAAATGACACAGGTAGACACCTTAGTAGTCGGCCCCGGTATGGGAGTGGGGGAGAGCGCCTTGGCCTTTCTCTTTGCCTTGCTAAAATATAAAAATCGTCCGCGAGCCATTTTTGATGCCGATGCGCTTACTTTATTGGCAGGGCATAAGGAATTACTCCCCTTTTTGACTGCCCATGATATTCTTACGCCACACCCTGGTGAAGCGGCCCGTTTTCTAGAGGGAACATCGGCAATGGTACAAGCAGATCGTTGTGATGCTATCACATCTTTATGTCATTTGGCTCCCTGTGTATGGTTGCTTAAAGGTGCAGGAACACGCATTAAGCAAGGGGATGGACCCATGTATATACTTCCGCATGATCTCCCTTCCTTGGCTGTGGCCGGATCCGGAGACGTACTGGCGGGCTGTATGGGAGCTTGCGCGGCACGTTTTAGCACTTACGAAAGTATTACGGTTACGGCATTGGCGGCAAGCATACATGCCACCGCCGGAAAGCTAGCTCTGCACCAATACCCACAGCGCGGGCATATGGCATCTGACTTAGCGCATTTGCTTCCTGTAGCCTTGCAAGAAATTTCTGCACAGGCTTTGCCCTTAACCTATCCTCAAGAGGTGTCGCGTGCTGAATAACTTTTGTGTATCTCTTCCAACTCTTGCAGCTACAGAACACTGTGCTCAATCTTTAGCACATGCTTTGATGGCTTTAGAAAAAGGGGCAGTGCAACCGGCTTTATTGTTTCAAGGCAGCTTAGGTGCCGGAAAAACCACCTTTACGCGCGCTTTAGTGCACACCTTGCCCGACGGTGTATTGGCAGAGGTTGCCAGCCCTTCTTTTACCCTATGTAATACCTATAATACTACACCGCCCATTATACATTGCGACCTATATCGCTGTGCCTATGCTTTGCCTGAGGATTTGTGGGACGCATTGGAAACGAGTCATATTTTGACCATTGTTGAATGGGCAGAATACATGCCTAGCGATGCTTTCCCCAAGGATTATCTGGACATTTCCTTAAAAATATGCGAAGAGGGCAGGCTCTTGGAGGTCACTTCTCACGGCTTGCAGGCCGGTACCTTGTTAGCACTATGGCAACAAAGGCTAATAAAACTGCCCGTAAAATAATTTTTTATACACAAGCAGTGCAGACTCTTTGAGAAAATGACAGTGGCGTGTTTCTTTATGTAGCTTTTCAAACTATTAGGCAAAATTATGAAAATTCTTGTACAAAAATTTGGCGGCACCTCTGTGGCCAATCTTGAATGTATGAAACAAGTGCAAGAAAAGGTCATGGCCGGACTTGCCCGAGGGTATAAAATGGTGGTGGTGCTTTCTGCTCGCTCAGGAGATACCAACGCCTTGCTTGCCCTAGCAGACCAATGGTCACAAAGCCCAGACGCCGCCGAATGCGACCAACTCGTATCTACAGGCGAACAGGTTTCCATATCCCTTTTCACCATGTTGCTTAAGGATGCCGGCATTAAAGCTCGCTCCTTGCTTGGTTTTCAAATTCCCATAACTACCGATGACAGACATGGTAATGCGCGTATTCTTTCCATTGATAGCAAGGCTTTATATGGATATTTAGAAGAGCACGATGTGCTGGTGGTAGCCGGATTTCAAGGGTGCACCGCAGAAAAACGCATTACTACCCTTGGTCGTGGTGGCTCTGATACCTCGGCTGTGGCTGTGGCGGCGGCCTTAGGCTCTGCTGAATGCGAAATTTATACCGATGTAGAAGGGGTGTACACCACAGACCCCAATATTTGCTCTACAGCACGTAAGATGGATAAAGTTTCCTATGACGAAATGCTTGAAATGGCCTCCATGGGAGCCAAAGTTCTACACATTCGTTCTGTGGAATTTGCAAAAAAATATAAAGTTCCTGTCCGTGTACGTTCTACCTTTACGGACAATCCCGGTACCTTGGTAACTCAGGAGGATTCTACAATGGAAGCCGTGCTCGTTTCCGGCATTGCCTATGACAAAGACCAAGCCCGTGTCACATTGCACGGTGTGCCTGATCAACCTGGCATTGCAGCCTCCATCTTTGGCCCCCTTTCTGAAGGCGGTGTCTTGGTGGACATGATTATTCAAAATACCAGCCTTGATGGTATTACCGATATGACCTTTACTATTTCACGCAAAGATTTAGTAAAAACCCTGAGCATGTGTGAAAAGATTAAGGAAAAAATCGGTGCTCAAGGTGTGCTACACGATACTCTTGTAGCTAAGGTTTCTGCCATTGGAGTGGGCATGCGCAACCATTCGGGTGTAGCTGCTTCTGCTTTTAAGGCTTTGCAAGACGAAAACATTAATATTTTGATGATCAGCACCTCTGAAATTAAAATCACCATTCTTATTGAAGAAAAATATGTGGA
>CAYJAD010000082.1:0-7442 GCA_964368075.1 uncultured Desulfovibrionaceae bacterium
CCTTGGGTGTTTTTGGTGTATTTATTCTTTGGACAGCCTTTAAAATGTGGCAACACATGGGCGCAGAAAATAAAGAAATTGAAGACTTTTCTCAGCACTGGGCAGTGCGCATGACGCAGCGCTTTATTCCTATTCATCCGCATATTGAAGGACATAATTTTTTTGTACGTGTCGATGAGAAAGGCGTGGTGCATCAAGAACAAGGGCGCTTTAAAGCGACACCGCTTTTTCTTTGTTTGATAGTCGTAGAAATTTCAGACGTGCTTTTTGCCTTTGACTCTGTGCCGGCTATTATTGCCATTACCACCGACCCCTTTATTGTTTATACATCAAACATCTTTGCTATTTTAGGTTTGCGCTCCATGTATTTCTTATTGGCGGCGGCAAAGCGTTATTTGCGTCATTTAGAAAAAAGCGTCATTGCCATCCTTGTTTTCATAGGCATAAAAATGATGCTTATGGTAACAGGAACCATACATATGCCGGCCATGGTAAGTCTTGGCGTCGTGGGCACTTTATTATTTCTTGGTATTGCCGCTTCATTTATTCCGCAAAAGAACAAAGAAGACGCAAAGTAATGCAGAGTCATTGATTTTACAGAAACATACTAAAAGATTGCGCCGCCAAACTACTTAAAAAGAGCTTGATGGCGCAATTTTTTATACTGACGCCGCAGATGCCACTTTTTCAACGGATTGTTAAGAAAAAAGGGATCTGCGCAATTGTTTTTTAAAGGGATACCATGCAAGGAAAAGTATATTTTATTGGCGCAGGCCCAGGGGACCCAGAGTTATTAACCCTCAAGGCGCACAGAGTCATGGCTGAGGCAGATTTGCTTCTTTATGCTGGCTCTCTTGTACCCATTGCTTCTTTACAGGCGGCAAAGGGCGAGGCGCAAATAGTAGATTCATCCTCGCTGACTCTTGAGCAATGCCACACTCTTATGCGACAAGTGGCTCTTGATGGGGGGCTTGTGGCGCGCATACACACAGGAGACCCTTCCCTTTACGGAACCATTGCCGAACAAGCCAGACTTTTAGAAGATGACGGCATAGAGTACGAAATTGTGCCTGGTGTCACTTCTGCCTGCGCGGCGGCCGCGGCGGCAAAAATATCTTTTACCATCCCCGAAGTCACACAGTCTTTAGTGCTTACGCGCATGGAAGGGCGAACTCCCATGCCGGATAAGGAGAATATAAGCAGCTTTGCCGCTCTCGGATGTTCCATGGCCGTATATTTATCTGCAGGGCATGCACAGCAATTACAAGAGCAAGCTTTACGTCATCTGCCAGAAGACACACCGGTTCTTTGTGCCTATAGAGTGGGCTGGCCAGAGCAAAAACTTGTGTGGACAAGCGTAAATTTTTTGGCAAAAACAGTGCAAAAACACAATTTTACACGACAAACCTTGTTTTTGTTACTGCCGGGCCAACAAGCGCAACCCACATATTCCCGCCTCTATGCCGCAGACTTTTTACACGGTTGGCGACAAGAGTAATTTTTTCTTTTCATTGTGGCCAATGTGCCGTATACTGCCACATGGTTTAGTGTGGCCTAACAGGAATAGTTGTAAAGCTTAAAGACTCTTCTTTTCTCAATAGGCATACTTCTCATATACTATTTTAGGAAGATGTATCCCAGATACATTAATCAGTATACTATATACAGCGTACTCTTACCCAAAAGGATTCTTTTGTGCAACAACGTTCCGATGATCCCTTAATTATGCTCTGGCCCTTGCTTGCATCCTTGGCAGGGCTGGCTTTTTGTGCATGGACGGCTTATGGAAACACTATAGATATTTGCATTTCTGCAGGGTGCGGCGTAAGCAAAGATATGTCCATAGGCGGTATTTCTCTATGGTGGTTTGGCTGTGCAGCTTTTGCCATTTTAGTGGTTCTTTCCTTTAGTGGGCGTCCTCTTTTGGGTGCTGTGGTGGCGGGCACATGTCTTGTGGCAGATGTGGGCTTTTTAGTGCTTATGCTCTTAACAGCATCTTGTCTTTCTTGCCTCATTGTGGCAGTCTTTTTTGCCTTGGTCTATACAGCTTTTCGGCATACGGGAAGAAAACCCGACGAGATAGTTAGCCGATCGTGGTTAGTTTTTGTATGGATTTTATTGATGATTGCTAATTTAGGCGGCATGTTACGGGAAAATGTTATGCCTTGGGCCATAAAAGATGCCGAAAATTCCACCGTACATGTATATTTTTCCCCCACCTGTCCTTCGTGCCTTGACGCTGTATCTGCTTTAAGCACTTCGGCGGGAGCAGCATTTTTCCCCATATCTAAAGGGGAAGAAGACATTACTTATCTTGCACGTATGTATTCTTTTCTTGAGCAAGGTAGCAACATAGCCGACGCGTTGGCTTTAGCGCGCGAAAGTACCGATAAGCCAGAAGACTTTGGTATTTTTTCAGAAATACTTTTACGCTTTAGACTTCTTGTGAATGGCGCTTACTTGGCGCGAAATGGCATAGAAGTGGTGCCTGTTATAGAGTATAAAGGCTTACCGGGCTTTTTAGCAGGAAGTTCTGCCAAAAAAATGTCCACTGCCACAAATACAAAAAATAACAATACGCTTCCTGCAGTGCAAGGCAGTTCCGCGCATATTCCCCGAGTTTTGGGTCGGTTAGCACCGGGAACCGTGGTCGTTCCTCAAGGCAAAGAACCGGAGTTGTTTTTGGGTAATGGTTCCTTTACCTATACAGGACAAGAACAGAACAGTAAAAAATCCGGTGGTGTTCCTCCTTTGGGATCCAGTACCATTATTTCAGGCAATAATGCCCCTTCTGTACCTGTAGATATGGGAGTTGTGGGCGCCTGTGGTGGAGCTGGCACACCCCCTTGCCCTCAATAGAAAGCAGCATTTCTGTCAGGGGAGTTTTTTAGCAAGAAAAGACTCCCCTGATTTAAAATGCTATATATAACATTCATGAGCCACAAGCTCTAAATATTCTGCTCGCAAAGCTTCTAACCAAATGCCGTCGTGGCTAGACACTACCACCGTTGTGCCTTCTTGTACCACATGGTGCACGGCCTCATGAATGGCTGTAGCGCTTTTCACATCTACATGCGCGGTAGGTTCATCTAGTAGTAATGCCAAAGGTTTGAGCACAAGCCGCGCCGCCAATGCTACTCTTTGCTTTTCTCCGCCGGAGAGTTGATACCAAGGTCTTTTACATACTTGATCCGCACTAAAACCCACTCGCGCAAGAGCTTCCAAAGCTCTTTCTTCAAGGTGTTCTGTTTCATGCCGCAAGCGAAGGCCGTAGCATACATTATCCACCACTGAACGCTTAAAAATATAAGGTTCTTGTAAAAGCAAGGTGGCTTCTTGACGTGGCGAAACTCCTGTAGTTCCATAAAAAGAAATACTTCCTAGGGTGGGTTTTTCTAGAAAAGCAAGTAAGCGAAGCAGGGTGCTTTTTCCTGCGCCATTAGGTCCGGTAAGCGCCAGCACTGTGCCCTTAGAAATTATAAGGGGGCCGCTTTGCCCATTTCTTTTATTAAGATCAAGTGCCGTATGCTTACCGTATTTTTGTACAATATTTTCTAATTTATATAACAAAACTATGCCCTCCGTCCTTCTTTACGCAATAAGGCTAGGGTAAAGTTTAATAAAAAAGCCATAAATAGCAGTACAAGGCCAAGAGCTATGCCTTGGGCGAATTCCCCTTTGTTGGTTTCCAGAGAAATGGCAGTGGTAATGGTGCGCGTGTGCCAGCGAATATTTCCACCCAACATCATGGCAATGCCCACTTCAGTAATAACACGGCCAAAAGCTGTGACCAAAACCAATAAGATGGCAAAGCGCAATTCACAAATGGTGCCCCAAGCCACTTGAAGCGAATTCGCCCCAAGAGTCAGCAAGGTTTGGCGACAACGCTTGTCTTGATTTTCCACCGCTTGCGCTGTCAATGACGTTACAATGGGTAAAGCTAAAATAGCCTGACCAAGGGCTAAGCCTTCTAGTGTAAAAAGTAAGCCCCAATCTCCCAGCGGCCCTTTATTCATAATAAGCGCATACACCAAAAGCCCAATAAGCACCGTGGGAAAGGCCAATAAGGTGTCAGAAATAAGCCGAAGTATGCGCCTGCCCATAAAATTACCATAGCCCAGAGCAAGCCCCAAGGGTAAGCCCAAAACCGTGGCCAAGGTCATGGCATACACACTAGAAATCAAACTGGCTTGCACAGCAGAAAAGGTGTCTTCATTGCCGGAAAGCAGAAGATGTAATGCTTGGTTAAAACCCTGAAGAAAAAAATCCATATCTAAAAACTACTGAGCATCAGTGCGTGCATTGGGAAAGAAAAGCTGCTTATCTTGCACAGTATATTTGGCAATTTGCGCTTGAGTACTCGGTGATATAAGCCATGCGGCAAATTTTGCGGCAAGGTCGCTCTTTACTTTGGGGCATTGCTTAGGATGTATTTCCAATACGGAGTATTGATTAAATAATGCTTTGTCACCTTCTACTAAAATAGTTAATTCTGAATCTGGTTTTTTACTGCTAAAATTAATCCATGTTCCCCTATCGGTGAGTGCGTACGCCTTTTTTTCAGAAGCGATATTTAAGGTGCTCATCATCCCTTGCCCAACAGAAATATACCATTTCTCTTTTTGTGGTATTGAACCATAAAGCTGTTTCCATAGCTTTTGTTCGGCTTTATGTGTGCCAGAATCATCCCCCCGGCTCACAAAAGGAGCTGTACTTGTAGCAATAGCTTTTAAAGCTACAGAAGCATTATTACCTCGCACTTTGGCTGTATCTTCCTTAGGTCCCACCAAAACAAAGTCATTGTACATAACAAGTTGACGGTGCATGCCATGCCCTGCTTCAATAAAGGCTAATTCTGCATCGGGCGCATGCACCAATAAGACATCTACATCACAATTTTTCCCATGAGCAAGCGCCTTGCCTGTACCCACAGCCACCCATTTGATGTCTATGCCTGTTTCTTTAGTAAAAAGCGGTCCCAAAACATCTAATAAGCCAGAATCCTCCGTACTTGTGGTGGTAGCCATAAGTAAACTTTGTTTAGAATGACTTTCTGTAACAAAAAGCATATGTAAGCAAAAAAACATAACAATGTAGGAAGAAAGGATTTTTTTCATGATGACCTTTTTATGAAAAGAATGAGCCATGCGCAAGGCATGCCACACCCTTTCGTGTTAAAATGTAAATACATGTTCCCGTAGAACAGCCTGTTGAAAAAAGCATGAAAAGCGAGAAAGCAAAAAAAGTCAAGATGCTTAGAGGAATATTGGTGAATTCATTTGTTGAGGGAGGAAGGGGTACTTTTGCTAGCGCCCCAAAGTACCCCTTCCTCCCTCAAACTCCCTCCATCCCCTCAAAATGCGCTAGATTAAAGCGCTATTGCTATGTTAGTCTACACTGAAAAAGCATTTAAGCGTCTATTAAAATAGATTTTTTAGTTTATATACCTTAATAAATTTTGCCAGAAATAACGTTTTTAAGCATAGACTATGTTAAGGGGAAGTAAGCGGGTTTTGAAGAGTTTCCACAGAAAAAGCTGTTATAAAAATCTTGCCCAAGATAAATATAAACGGAGTCCTAAAAAGTACGCGGAAGTGGGTAAAAATGAATAGAGGTATAAGAGCACATGTTTCAAAGGCATTTTGCACGCGATAGTATTTTTTCTGTGCCCCTGTGCTTGAATTTTCTTACTTCTGCCAGTGCGCAAACAAGAGCGTGCCTGCCTACCTGAGCCACTGCGCCATAAAAAAAGCGCCTCATGAAAAAGAGCTCGTTGTTCCAAAGTATTCATCACTTGAGGGTAATTTTCGTCAAAATTTGGATATAATTTTCGACATTTTGCTAAGATTTTCCGTATTTCTTGATGCCAATAGGGCGTATGAATATGACTGATATTGTTCCTATGTATACGCCGACGAGTAAGCATAACAGATAAAAAATCACATTGCCCATCATAGGCCAAACGGTACAATAAATCTGCATCAGAACAGAGCATAAAACGGGGGTCAAAGTGCAATTTAATCCCCTCTGAAGTGCGGGGTTTTCCCTCTCGTTCATGACACACAAGAAGAGAAGAAGCGCGCAACATGATGGAAGAAAGCGCCATCCATTGCCTTTGTATAAGAGAGGAAAAAACAGAACCTCTCTCGGGCTTGGTATTTGTGAAAAATTTTCCTAATATTTTAGAATCACAAAAATTTTCTGTTTCGGTGCACAAGATGTCTATATGCGGATTTGCCTGCATATACGCCACTTGTAGTGCCAATTTTTGCGGAAGCCATAGGTCATCGCAATCTAAAAAAGCTATATACTGCCCTTGAGCTTGTTGTAGGGCTCTGTTTCGTGCCTCCCCAAGGGGAATACATTGAGCGTGATGAAAACAACGAATGCGTGTATGTTTTGCGGCATAGCTTTGTGCCAAGCATAAGCTTGCGTCTTCACTGGCGCTATCAAAAAAGATAATTTCCCAATGTGTGTATTCTTGGGTCAAAACAGAATCAAAACTTTCAGCCAAAGTAGACGCACTATTATAACAATTCATAATAATGGAAACGAGAGGGGTATCTTTTATACAGTGTGGCAAAGGAGTAGATAAAGTCATAGACAGCCTGCTGCAATCTTAATTTTTCAACAGGCTGCTATAGGAAATTATTTTTGGTACAACTCAAATTTTTACACATGAATATCAATGCCCATAGACCACTTACCTATGGGGGCAAGCATGGTAGCCTGCGCGGCACGCTGTGCCTGTACGTTATATGCAGCAGAGGCCTTCTGTGCACTGACTGTGGCACCACGCTCTGTAGTTGATGTGGAAAAAAGTAAACTCTGTGCATTGACATCATTTAATGTATGCACGGCTTGACTTTGAGGCACAGCACTGGAACTTGGGATAAAGGGTTGAACTTGTGTATTTTCAAGGTAGGCGGCAAATCCTACATTGCGGGCGTAGAGTGCCGCAACGCTAGCCATATCGGGCTGATTTCCATAAGGAGTGCGGCGCGTTTCTTCGGCTGTAGGGGCAGAGCCTTCATACAAAGTGCGCTCTTGATCTTGCTGTTCCTCTTGGGCTTTTTGGCTTTGTGCTTCGGCTTCCATGCTGGCAGCCGCTGCAGCTACGCTATGGTCTTGAGCAGAGGGGCTACTTGGAGCCAAAGCCGCACTACGCACAGCGCGCGCTTTTTCAATGGTGGCCTCAGGGTCGCCGGCCACAGGGCTTGTATCAATGGAAACAGAACCGCCCACGGCATATTGCTTTTTATCGGGGCCGGTAACATAGCTATAACTAGGGCCACCGCTTACATGTCCAGCACCGCCAGACATATGCGCTTGCTCATGAGCTCTCACTTCTGCATCACGCTGTTGTAGCTCTCGTACCTTCTGCTGGGCTTCAGGACTAAGAGTCAGCGTATCTTGTTGTTCAAGAGAAAAACCAGCGCCCT
>CAYJAD010000083.1:0-7380 GCA_964368075.1 uncultured Desulfovibrionaceae bacterium
TGTTTCCTTTGGCAAGCGAAGATATTTTTTAGATACAAAAATTTTTGCCTTATGCGTGCCCAAAGGTCAAGCCCTAAGGGGCCTGCACAATAAATTATGCAAAAAATATTTATGTATATCGCAAATTTGATGTTAGGGATTATTTATTGGCGCGTTTTGTGGGGATAGGGGGAGTTTGAGATGGGAAAGGGGAACTTTTTGGCGCGAGCAAAAGTACCCCTTTCCCCTTCAAGAAAATAATTATCAAACCTCTTTAAAAGTTACTAAATTGATGATCTCGTGCATTTACATGACTTAAATAGGCTCTGGTTTCTCTATAGGGCAAGCCTGTGACCAAGCGTTCAAAGACGTCATGGGGAGCCATGGCATTAATATTGGCAATGGCTTCAGCTTTAGAGCTACCAAAGAAGGGGAATAAGCGTCCTGGCCCCATGTTGTAGGAGGCAATGGTGCAGTATTCTCGAGTTTTTACATCTGTGATGGCGCTAAAATAGTTAGTCATCATAAGCTTAACAAAGGCTACACCTAGAGTGATATTCATTTCTGGGTTAGTGATTTGATCAAAACTTAATTGGGCAGCACGTCCGTAAACATATTTATGCATGGTGTTGGCGGTGCCGGGTAAAAGTTGCATAAGACCCATGGCTCTTGCAGGGCTCATAACATGGGGGTAAAAATTACTTTCTGTTTGAATAATAGCGTAAATGAGAGATTCGCGCACGCCAAATTGCTGAGATGCTTTGGCTATAATCTCTTTATAGCGTGCTGCTCTTTCTAGTACAGAGCCTCCTCCGCGCGGAATTCCGTAATTACGATAGGCTTTAGCCTGCAAGGCAGATTGCAAAGCATCAATGGAAGGCGGAGTTAAATTACACATGCCATCAAAACTAATTTTTTGCGCTTGTTTAGATGTTTGCGCCCAGCGTAAAGGCTTGCCGTGTTGATTTAAGGCCTCGCCGTTTTGTGGGAGCTGTACACTGAGCAAGCTCGGTTGCGTTGTGGTATTGCGGTTTGGCATATCTGCCAGCATGTTCTGATTATCGTAGGCGAATACCAAAGCAAGGGATGTCACGGCTTTTTGTAGGCTTACACCATCGGTAGTATTTAGAGAAATACCTTGTGGGTCAAATTGCAACCACGTGTCTACGCTTGCATTTTGCGCAGTGGGTTCGGTTTTGAATTGGCGAATTCTTTTACTGACTTCACTACGTACAGACCAATTTCCATTGGCAATAATGGGGCGTGGATAGTCTTCTGGGCGCATCTCCCTAACGTTTTTAGATATAAGTCGGCGCACTTCGGGGCCTTCCATTTGTGGAACAAAGCCCACAAGAAAAATAGCTAAAGTAATGCCTGCGCCCACATAACCCGTATAGTATAGGGTTTGGCCAAGGTACGAATAAAGCTTTTCTTTTGATGATAGTGTATGCATGGCAAATCCTCATATGTCAAAAGATGAATTCTGTAGATTCAGCTTTGCAAAGACTTTGCCATTCATGCAATGGTTTGTTTTAAAAAAGTATTTTTTAAAAAGATGGCGGTCGTCACTTTATTGACAAAGATTGAGGCAGGCATGGTTTTTGTGTACACAGTAAGAAAACAGGGTTTTGTGGTACTAGGCGTACATCGCTATGTTCTTCTTTTCCTAAAGGAACGGTGTTGTTTACTTGCATTTGTAGACATTGTAACGGCCAGTTTTTACGTTGAAAATACTCTTGTATGGCGTGCACAGTACCTAATAACACAGCACTCATGACTATGCGCCCGTTGGGGCTTAACGCAGCGCTGAGAGCCTCTAATAAAGGCTCTGCCTGAGAATAGCCAAGTCCACCGCCCACAAAAATACGGTGTGGTTGTGCTGTAGAAAGTAGCTGCTCCAAGCAAGCCGGTGCTGTACCTTGTATAATCTCTAAGTTTAGGGCGCCAAAGCGGCGTCGGTTTTCTTGTATGTCTTGTATGCGGTTTGGGTGTTGCTCTATGGCTATAACGTGTTTTGCTAAGCTCGTAGCTTCTAAGGCTACAGCACCGGAACCTGCCCCCACATCCCATAGGGTATGTTCTTTTTCGATACGCAATAAAGATAAAATCGCGGCACGCACCAAGGGTTTTGTTATAAGGTTACGTTCCTTTTGTAAAAGTGTGTCGTCTAGCCCAAGGTGAAGTTCATGGGCCTTAGTAGAGGCGCAAGGCACAAGCAGTACCGTACAGGGGAGAGTGGCAGTATAGCTTATAGCTTCTTCTAAGGAAAGTCGCGTGTATTTTTGTTGTGGCTCTCCCCAACGTTCTAGCACATGAATGCGCAGAGACTGTGCACCACGCTCAAGCAGTTTTCTTGCCAGTAGGGCAGGGGTGCTGTGGGCATCGGTAAGCACACAAACAGGTTTTTTTGTCATGAGGGTTTGAAAAAAAGTATTCCATGCATCTGGCCCACGGCCGTGCAAGGATACGCTGATAACCTCTTGCCACGCTTGCCCTGCCAAGGCGCAAACTCTTTGTAACATGCTTATGCCAGCATGCACACAGACATGCTCATGCCCTAGGCGCTGTATGAGGGTAGCACCAATGCCAAAATATAAAGGATCCCCATGAGCGATAACCACAATTTTTTGTCCTTGTGCATGGCTTGTGGCTATATAAAGTAAACTCAGTTCCAAAGGGTTTTTAAGCGTGTGCCGAATAACGTGCTCTTGGGTTGGTTGGCCAAGAATACGTTTTTTCTGTATTTCTGCAAGAATCTGCTTTCCTCCAACAATGATGTCTGCATCTTGTAGAAGTTTTTTTTGTTTGGCACAAAACTCTTGATGATACCAAGGCAATACATGAACAGGGCAGGGAGGCTTTTTTTGCATGTGGCTACTCTCATATTTTTATTTGACAATTTCTTTCTTAACGTATATGTGCAAGAAAAAAAAGGAGATTTTTTTATGAAGAAAATTTTTATTGCTGCTTTATTTACTGTTTTTATGGCTATGGGCGGTGTAGCCTCTGCAAAAGACATGGCAAAAGTCCCTTGCGATGAATTCATGCGTGGCGATAACACTGTAAAAGCCTACATTGTTTTCTGGCTTGATGGCTTCATGAGCGCTCAAAGTGAAAATACTGAAATGGACGACGAATGGATTAAAAAATTAAGCACGCATATGGGTATGTATTGCTCACAAAATGGCAGCAAGACCATTATGGATGCCATTGAAGCCATGCCTGAAGAGTAATACGCTTTTTAGGGGAGAGGATGCCAAAAAGCTTTTTATGTAAAAAATCTTCTCTCAAAAATTATGGAATTTCAATGGATGGTGCACGGTGTGCAGAAACACAAGCCAATGGGCGTCCATCCAAATGAAATAAATGTACTGTCACGGGACGCTGGGCAAACTTGCTCGCTACCGTGGCAGCTTTTTTTGTTACACTGTGCAATATAACCGGCCACTGTTCTTTTTCTAAAATATATTCCAAAGCATGATTTGCGGTAACACATTGGGCAATCTGCGGAATATCAGCGCCCTTTTGGGCACACCATTGTTGTAGTAGGGTAAAATCTAATTCGGCAGAACGCGCATGTGTATAGCTGTGCCCTTGTGCCAACTTCACTAGCTTTCCAAAAAAACATCCCCATACTATATGTTCAAAAGCGTATTTTCCGGCTTCTGATAAGGAAAATTCGGCAAAGTCTGCTGCTTGTATGGCCCATTGTGGCAATACATGCGGATAGGTTTCTAATAGTAATTTTTCAGATCTGCGCCCTGTGGCAAGGCAAAGGGTAGTGCACTTTGTGGCGACAGCTACATGTAAACCCTGTAAGATAGTGGCTTTCCATGCTTTATGGCTGTAAGGTTTCACAATGCCTTGTGTGCCTAAAATAGAAATGCCACCTTCAATACCTAAACGGGGATTGAAGGTGCTTTTTGCTAGCTCTGCACCGCCTGGTACAGAAATATGCACATCTATACTTCCTGTATAGTTGTACTTTTGTGCAATAATATATACACCTAAAGCTATTTGTCGCCGCGGTGCCGGATTAATGGCTGGCATACCTACGGGCAAAGGAAGGCCTGGTAGGGTAATGCGTCCTACTCCTTCTCCGCCGAAAAGTTGTACATTGCATTCTTGAGGGCGAGTATTTATATTTACCGTGGCATAGATGGCCGCTTTATGTGTCACGTCGGGGTCATCTCCGGCATCTTTAATGACAAAAGCTGTGGCGCTATGGTTATGATTTCTTTTAACGCTGCCTATGGCAATGGAAAGAAAGGCTCTATGCTGGGGGGCAGGCAAAGGCTCTGCCTCGCTGGGGGGCAGAGGAGTAAGCATGTCTTTATCTTGCTTACCTTTACTAAGCAGTCTTTCTAAGGCCGCCATGGCGGCCGCTGTGGCCGCCGTGCCTGTGGTAAAACCTTCTCTTAAGCCTTTACCTTTTTTCATGGTGTTCATCCATGTCACATAAGGCACGAATACGTGCCACATAGCTTTTATGTTTTTCTAGATAAAAGGCTAAAGATGGGCCAAAGTTGCGCCCTACAAGACCGTCTACAAAAACCTGACTGACTTCTCTTTCCCTGGTAAGGACAAGTTGAAAAAGACCAAAGGCCTTGCGTTCTTCCGGAGTCATTTTGCGTAAAAGCCGCATGCAAACCTGTTGCGAACGCGGTCTGTAATACCAAAAGTACATAAAATCCAAAGCATTTATAATTATTTCTTCCTTAAGAATTGGATCTTTTTCTTTTAATCTTTGTAATAGTGTACGCGGGTGCGTTAATAAATCATTAATATCTTCTTGAGGGAAGGCGAGGTCTGTGCGTACATAGGTATTAAAAGTAACTTGTAGTTTGCTGTTATAGTCCCAATTGCGCAAACGCAAAAAGTTTTTTTGGTCTGCATAGCCTTCGATGAGGGCCGCCACCGTATCAGAAGAAAGCTTGGAAACAATGGCCGAGGTGTTTTCTAATAAAGCATCTGGATTGGGTATTTCTAATACATAGCGTAAAATGTCTTCATATACTTCGCTGAAGACCAAAGCTACTGGAATGGCTAATACCGAACGGAATAAGTTACCAATGACGGCCTCTTTGGGGAAACCGCGTAATAGATTGTGCCAAGAAATATACAATCCATTGATGACAGACATGACTGTATACACAACGATGGGGTTGCTGGTGACGGTCATGTCTAAAGTGTCTTGTAAAAGGAAGATACGCACACCCAGTTCTAATATGGGCACGGAAAACCCTGTATACATGAGCGAATCAGACAGGCGCGACCAACTCACATGGTCTTTCCAGCGCAGTAAAGAATAACGATAAAAGCCCGTACCAGCGACCACGGCTTGAATGATATTGCGCACGCCGGTAATGGCAAACCAAATAATGGGCCCAAACCATGCCAGCACCCACCATGTTTGCGTATAGTGAAAGGCCACGGCAGCAGGAATAAGGCCAAGAATAACTTTTAAACAGTTTTTTAAGCGCGTATTTAAATAGCGCATCTGAGGCACTTCTTTTTCTTTTTTTATTATTGAATCGTGGCGCCGTGGCACTTGCAAAAGCCGCATGTTGCTTTGCACGCCATAGGTGGCTGTGGACGAATTGGTACGCCACTCTTTTTTTAACAATAAGCCATGATGGGAGCAAAATGGCAAAGCACGAATAATACGCAACAAAGCGCTTTTTTGCGGCCTGTGCACCAGTGGTGTATAACTTACCAAGTAGCTGATGGAAAGGTTAAAGGGAATTTCCATGCTTTTATCTTGCTTTTCCAAAGCCTTTTGCGCGCATCTGGGCAACGTCTCCGGAAAAACAATACCCATACAGTTATGGGTTTTAAGGCGATCTGTGGTGTTTGTGCCCATACGTGAGCGTAATTTTGAAGAAGAATAGAAATTACGCAATGTTGTAATGTTGTTAAGAATTTCCTGCAAAACTTCTTTACGTCTTTTATGCAGAGCATCATCAGGTAAAGCTGTTTTGTCCATGGTTTCGCGTTGTTTGAGCATTTGTAAAATAAGCGCCTTCATACGCGGTACCGAGCCGGAATTAAGCGCTTGTTGCAATTGACTGATGTCTTGAATATGCGCAAAGTTTTCTTCATTCCATTCGCGCGAATTATATAGCTCTAAATGAGTGATGAGCCCCTGACATTGCCAGAGTAGGGTGAGTACATCTTCTGCGGTAAGGCCAGCTAGATTTAAAATAACAAAGCTACTGGCTTGGAATGAGGTGAGCCAATCTAAAAGTGAAAGAGGGGTTAAGCGCATAATTTGCGGCAGTTGTGCGCTTTCCCCATGCATAAATTCTGATTCTAGTTCCATATTGGCATGACGAGCCACATAATTATCAAAAACATAGCCTTGAGTGAAACTACTAATAAGATCATGTTGTTTTTGCAATACTTGAAGGGCATCGTGCTGATCTTGCGCAAGGTTCTTTGCTTCTTCAATCAACGCGGTGGCGCGTTTTTCTAAAATGGGCAAGGTGTTAAAATAGATAAAATCTACTAAGTGCGCGCGAGAAGCTTGCCCCGCTGCTACAAACTTTTGAAAATCTTCTTCTTGCAAAGGAGGAAAATCTTCTGCCTTTAAGCCCACATTGGCAGCAATTTTGGGTATATGGGTGGTATTCCAAGCTTCAAGTAAAGCAAAAACGGTACGTTGCCGCCAAGCCGAGGCTTGTTTACCAAGGCTCATGAGATGTTGCATGGGGGCTTCTGCTAAAAACTCTAAAAACTTTTCAGGATTAGTGGCATGACGTGGCGCCCACACAAATTGAATGTGTTTGTCACCAAAAGGTAAAGAATATTCGATGCCAATGCGTAAATGTATGCCGATAATGGCTGCCGCATGCACCAGCTCTGCAGCTGTGTCTTCATTAATATAATTGTAATAAATAACTGTAATGTAGCGTATGCCTTTGAGCCATGCATCCATAAGTAAATGCGTAGCACTTTTTCGCCCTTTGGTGTTGGCATCGTGTACATGGTGGTCGAAAGCCAGTTGACTCCAGTCTTCGGGCATTTCCACAAGACCGTATTCTTTTAGGAATTTGCGTACAGCTAGGGGCTTACCTTGAGCAGCTTGTCGAAAATCACTGGCTAAAAATAATTGCTTTTGAATGTCACCATGGGCTTGCACAAGAGCTTTCATAATTTCCACAAGCACGCGGGCCGTGTTGCGGCGAAAGCTTGTTTGTGCACTGTTGAGCACTTCATCATAAAGAGTCTGCAGAGCTTGTAAGCGGTAGGAACTGTCACGCCCTTCCGTGGATCCCAAAAGACGAATCATGGCATTTGCCACAAGCATTTCCCGAGAAAGGGCAAGGGTTTTTATGCCGTGAGGGTGCAAATTAACATTAAGCATCTCCTCACTTTTATGCGCTTCTTCTTCCATTATAA
>CAYJAD010000084.1:0-7057 GCA_964368075.1 uncultured Desulfovibrionaceae bacterium
CTAGTGATTAACAGTCACCCGCTCTGCCGATTGAGCCACCGGGGAGTGTTTTGCGCCACTCAGCGCAAGAAGAGTTCTACGGGATTACCCCCTAACAGTCAAGCGTTTTTTTTAAAAAATTATTATTCTTTTTCAAAAAAAGTTTTACATTAGATTTTTTACAATAACATTGAATACTTAGAGTGCATATTTTCAAAACCATTTTCACAATAAATTATGCAAAATCTTTCCTAAGGCATGCTAAAATTGCTACAAAAGCCATGCCCACTGTTTCAGTCACCTCATCTGGAGTAATGAATTTGCAAAAATACTATAGCAGCTCGACGTCCATAGCAGCTTGTTTTAAGTGCGACGCTGCAAAATTTATTATGGTTTAGCCCTATCCGCTTTCGCGCCTTGCTTAGCAGCCTGTGGCAAAAGTCAATTTTGGGTAGGCTGTTCAAAACCAGCGAAGTGCGATGTAGCGAAAAAAGTCAAAATGCGCAACATATTAGACATACATAAACAGTTTACCTTTTTACCTTACCAACGCAATTTGTTTTTTTTGAACAACCTGTTAGGCCTAAAATTAGGCCATGAGAGTCTCACCAATCGTTTTAGCCTTAGCAAAGCTTACCTATAGACATAATGCTGTTGTAAATGGAGCTATCATATCACTAGCCTATTGTTCATATTTCGAAAATCAAAATAAAAGATGACAATTCAAACAAAGCACTGTATCCTTCTTGTTCTCAGTTTTAAGCGTTTTTTTATCACTATTGCTAAAATATATCATTTAGGAAACTTTTTTTTGTGCTATATTAGAAAGGATGGACTTGATTTACAGGAATACATCCTTCAAACGCTCAAAAATAAGCAAATTTAGCAGCACAATGTAAGCACATAATAACTGAATTTTTATGAAACACTCCAGCTTTTTTTTGAATAGAATTGTTGAAATGTGTAGTCACAACATCAGCAAATTAGGTTTAGGTATGCGCTCCAAGCTTATTTTGCTTTTTGTACTCATTAAGGTCATACCGCTTGTACTTTTGGCACTGGTGGCTTGGTATCAAGCTGTAGAGCTAGGTAATGAAATGCGTACGCGCACACAAAACATAACGAGCCAAGCTGTACAAGAACTTGCCGCTGCCGGAGAATTAGCTGTTAACGATGCTGTTAAAGCTCTTGATGACAGAGTTACAGACGAGATAGAGCGCATGACCACCGACGCTGCCAGAACCTTAGCCAACTTCCTTTACGCACGAGACGACGATTTACGTTTTTTAGTCACCCTCCCCCCAGACGAAAAAACTTTTAAAAACTTCCTCACATCCAAAACCAGTCTGCTTACAAAGCCTCGTCAATGGGTGCTGGCTGAAGACGGAAAGTCTTGGGTACCCACTACAGAATACAAGAAATCTCCTGCAGTCCAAATAAAAAACGAACAAAATAAAACAAATTTCAGCTCCCGTCCGCCGGATAATTTCGAATATGAGCGCATCCCACTCTATTTAGAAGCCACCTACATAGATTTGCACGGCCAAGAGCTTGTAAAGGTGACTACCTCAGACCTACTAGACCCTGCTCTTAAAAATATAGCTCGTAAAGAAAATACATTTTGCAAAGCAGAAATGTATTTTTCTGAATTAAAAAAGCTCAAAGCAGGTGAAATATATGTTTCTGAGGTTATCGGTGAATACGTAGGGTCAAACATAATAGGCATGTACACACCGGAAAATGCCAAGAAACACAATATTCCTTTTGAACCGGAAAAGTCCGCGTATGTAGGAGACGAAAACCCCAACGGCAAGCGTTTTCGCGGCTTGGTTCGCTTTGGCACGCCTATTGAGCAAGGTGGTAAAATTATTGGTTATATAACCATAGCTCTCAATCATGACCATATTATGAATAAAGTGGAACATCTTGTGCCTTGCGAAGAACGCTACTCAGATGTCAATGCCGCCGCCAAGGGAAATTACACCTTTATGTGGGACCATAGAGGTTATAATATCTTTCACCCCCGCCATCATTCTATTGCCGGCTTTAATGCCAATACTGGAGAGCGAGAAGCCACTTTCCTTGATTCTGAAACCTATACCCGATGGCAAGAAAGTGGTTTAGCGTATCTAGATTTCATAAAAGATGAGCCTATTTTTCATAATCAACGGCGTGATAGAGCACCTGCCCTTGAGCAAATTAGGCAAGGTACTATCGGTTTAGATTGCCGCTACTTAAATTTTGCACCGCAGTGCACAGGCTGGTACAATTTGGCGCAGCATGGCGGATCGGGTTCTTTTTTGCTTTTATGGAGTGATTTATGGAAATTAACCACAGCATCTGCCATTCCTTACTACACAGGACAGTACGGAAATAATTCCATTGGCTTTGGCATTGTAACCATGACTGTGGGCATAGACGATTTCCACCGCCCTGCCCTAGAAACACAAAAAACCATTCAAGACCTTATAGAAAGAACGGACAAAGAGCTTTCTGACGTTTCGCAGCAAACCTTTACGGCCATTACCACCAATTTATGGGATACGGCTAAAAGTCTTTCTATATCCACCATAGTAATGACAATTTTTGTTATATTTGTAGCTATTTTACTTGCCTCCACCTTTACTAAAAAAATAACCTATCTTACTCACGGTATATTTCGTTTTAGTAAAGGCCATCGCACATTCAGATTTAAAAGCTGCGAAGCTGACGAGCTTGGCGCTTTGTGCCATTCTTTAGATGACTTTTTTGACGGTATTATTAAAAGTATAAAAAACCCTCTTACAATCACAGACTTAAACAAAAAAGTCATTTATATGAATTCCTTTGCCCTTGAGATTCTAGGGAAAACCTTTGAAGAAGTGGAAGGTAAATTTTATCCGGAGATAAGTATTTTTGGTGATGAAAAAGGCTCCATAGCCACGTTCTTACAAAACACCTCAGCGCCCATCACTTACCATGCGCCAACAAAATGCTATTACAAAGGCGATGCAACATATTTTGTAGATAACACAGGAAAGAACATTGGTTTTATTATAGAAGCTGAAGATGTTACTCAACTTATTTTAGAACAAGAAAATATTGAGCGCGAACGTGCCTTACTTGATATGGTGCTTTCAGCCTCACCAGATCTTATTTGGTACAAAACCATTGATGGCATCTACCTTGCTGTCAACCCTCGTTTTGCTGCACTGCTTGGCGCTAGCCCCGATGAAATACATGGCAGGCGAGATATAGATATTCTCAATGACGAATTATATAAAATTACAGACAAATGCGATCAAAAAGTTATAAACACAAATAATTCCGTATACAGTGAAGGACTTATTCCCTTTGCCGATGGACATAAAGAAGTCTTAGATATTGTGCGAACACCCATTTTTGGCCCCGATGGCGAATTACGTGGCATTCTTGGCGTGGGTCGCGATGTTTCTTTACGCGTTAATGCCGAACGTGAACTGCGCCAAACGCAAAGAGAGCTCTCAAAAGCTGCAGATGACGCCAATGCGGCCAACAAAGCCAAAAGTGAATTCTTGGCGCGCATGAGTCATGAAATTCGCACCCCAATGAATGCTATTATAGGCATGACCAACATTGCCAAGCGTAAACTTTATGAAGAAGTAAGCTGCAAAGACTTACTGCCCAATGTATTGCAAATTGAATCTTCTTCCATGCATTTACTGGGCTTATTAAATGATATCCTTGATATTTCAAAAATTGAAGCCGGAAAAATTGAACTCAGCTATGAAAGCTTTGATATTTCAAAAGTGATTCAAGATGTAGCATCTATCATTGCGCCACGTTGTGAAACTAAAAACATTACATTTACCGTAAATCTAGAAGGACTTGAGCACACACAATTTATTTCAGACGAACTTCGTTTGCGTCAAATTCTTATTAACTTATTGGGTAATGCAGTGAAGTTTACCCCAGAACTTGGCACTATTACTTTCCACATCGAACAAAAAAAACGGGACGGCGACAAGACTTTGCTTTTCTTCTCTGTGGTGGATTCCGGTATAGGTATTAGCCCTGAAAAAATTAAAACGCTCTTTATTCCTTTTGAACAAGGCGGCGGACATATTACGCGTATGTACGGCGGAACAGGCCTTGGCCTTTCTATAAGCAGAAGCATTGCCAGAATGCTTGACAGTGAAATTGAAGTAAACAGCGAAGAAAATAAAGGCAGTGAATTTTATTTCTCTCTTTGGCTTTTAAAAGACACCGAAAAAAAAGAAGCATCAAAAAGCGAACAAGCCATTGCCATTGCACCGGGAAAGCGTATTTTGCTGGTGGATGATGTAGACATTAATCGCGTCATTGCTATGGAATTACTTTCTCCTTTTGAAGCCATTATTGATGAAGCTAGCGACGGTACAGAGGCTGTAGAATTGTTTTCAGCATCACCGGAAGGATATTATGATTTAATTTTTATGGATATACAAATGCCTACAATGAACGGTTATGAGGCCGCCAAAGCCTTACGCCGTTTGCCACGTAATGATGCAAGCGCAATACCCATTGTTGCCATGACAGCCAATGCTTTTAAAGATGATATAGATATGGCTTTTGCAAGCGGCATGAATGGGCACATAGCTAAGCCCATTTCTCCCGATATGTTGCACAGCACGGTAGAACATTGGCTAGCAAACCGCTAAAAAGAGACAGTCGATTGAAAAAGGATAATTCGTCAGACTCATTTTTTGCTTTAGTCGAGTACCAAAAGAGTACACTCCTTTCGCAAAAAAATTCGTCTTCCTTGTATTTTATCCTTTTTGAATCGACTGTTAGTGTGAATTATTTAATAATATGTAGTTGAAAAAAGGATAATTTACTTCATCACAATAAATACTTCACCCTTTTTAGAAGATCTCGTTGAAATACTATCGCCACAATAAACAGCCTCTTAGAGTGAACCCTAAGAGGCTGTTGGTTAAAGGTGCGAAAAGGAGTTTATTTTATGATGTAATTAAGTTTGTTTGAACAAGTATGGTTATTTCTTCAGAGTCTACTACCTTAGAAAACTCTGTGTAGCCCTTGCTACTCAAATCTTGCGAAGCACTTGCTGTCCAGCCTTGATCTGAAGGATTGAAAGCATCACCATCTTTAATATTTAAGTTATCAAGAACCTCATCGACATTTTCACCCTTAATATTGCCACCGGCAATAATAACTTCAATATTTTCTATATTTCCATTATTAATTAATTCTTTAGCCGCATCCATTCCGTTGACACCAGCTAAGAGAATGTCTACAGAGTTAGCATCGTCTTCACCACCATCAATGCGCAACGCATCTTTAGCGATGTCTCCAAGAGTGGAAAGATCAACTTTTATAAGATCGCTGCCTTCTCCACCAAATATACGTGTATCATTTATATCGCCAAGGATGAAATCATCACCGCTACCGCCGTCAAGCAAATCACTTCCAAGCCCGCCGTAAATAACATCATTGCCTTCGCCACCATAAATACTATCGTCACCACTGCCACCGCGCAAACCATCATTGCCTTCACCGCCATAAATGGTGTCATTACCACTACCACCAAAGATAAGGTCAACGCCTTCTTCTCCATAAATGGTATCATTACCGCCACCGCCATGTGCCATATCCACAAAGGGGCGACTCAGCGCTGTGATTTCAGTGGCAAGAGCGCTGTCTTCATTATTGGCATCAGTCAGTATAGTACTATCTTCGCGCAGGGTACCATCATCGTTAGTACCAAACATGAATTGTTCCATGGACTCTTGCGCTTGCTGCTTTAACAGTTCTGTACCAGCGTGATTATCTTGGCTTGTCACATGGCCTTCACCAAGATAAATGGTGTCGTTATATTGCCCTGTTTGTACTACGTCATTGGCAATACCCACATCAATGGTATACCCATCTTTATCGTACACATCTTGCTGATTAGCAATTTGTACAGTTCCAGAAGAAGGATTATTCGTAGCAAAGCTGCCTTGCCAATTCGTTACCAAACCACCTTCCCCATGAGGATTATTGTCAATAATAGTGATATTATCAATAAGTTCACCTTGAGAGCTAATATCAGGATTCACTGGTGGTGGAGGTGTCGGCTCTTCTGGTTTTTCAGGTGTAGGACTATTAATAGAGTGCTTCACGCTATCGCCATCGCTATCCACAAAGGTTAAACCTACAGGCTCTCGTCCTTCTGGGTTAACCTCATAAGAGATTTCCCAATTTGTGTTGTCAGTGCTTGTAAGAGTAACATCGCCTATCATAATTATGTGTAGGCCATTTTCATAGCTATAGTTCACAACTTCCAGATTATAGTTTTCTATAGGCACCCATGCATTATTTACCCACTGAACACCAATTTCAAAGGTGGCACCAGTATCAAGAAGTATTTTACCAGGCCCATCGCCACCAAAGTCCACTTCAAGTTCAGCCTTTGCAGTCGTGCCCTCTAAAACAGCAGTGCTTTCTCCATGACCGGGTTGTCCTTCAGCTTCGTCCGCAACAATAACAGGTCCATCATCACTAATGGCAACAGAAATAGAGGTTTGAAGTCCTTCGGTAGAGTTTCCTGTCTCCTTCCCATCTTGAATAAAAACATCAAACGATTCAACATTTTCTTCAACCTGATCATGGTCATTATCAGACTTATGATCATTATTGACATCATCATCATGATCATAATTTTTTGTTTGTTCGTAAGTATAACTTAATGTAAATTCACCTGTTGCAGAATCAAAAGTTACGTCTTTATCCACAGTCAAATTACCATAACCACCTGCATTCTCAATCTTAAAATCATCACCATCAGGAGGGGACAAGCTATAAGAACCGTCGGGATTTTCTACCACAGTAAATGTAGTATCGCCTATGGTAATCTTACCGCCATCCATAGTTTCTGCGGAAGTAAAGACTATCTGACCAGAATCAGTAGCAGGATTAGCAGCATCGCCTAGATTTTTATCACTGGTAGTTAAATCAGTTTTTGTTCCAATTGCAGGGTCAACAGGATTCTCTGGGTCCGGCCCTTGTGGTGGCACGATTTCAGGCGCATCATTGGCACCGTTCACCGTTACAGTAATGGTTTGCTTGCTATACGCGC
>CAYJAD010000085.1:0-6979 GCA_964368075.1 uncultured Desulfovibrionaceae bacterium
AAGCATACCATCCTTGCCATTTTGACCCGTTATTGTGTGCTGACCTCCGAAAATATCTTGCTGGTCATGCGTCCGTATCAAATTGCTGCCACAGAGCGCATTTTGAACCGTATCGAAATCAGCACTACCTATAAAAAAATGGGCACGGTGGAGGCTGGCGGTTATATTTGGCACACCACCGGTTCTGGCAAGACGCTGACTTCCTTTAAGACGGCGCAACTGGCCACACAGCTACCCTATGTTGATAAAGTGCTCTTTGTGGTGGACAGAAAAGACCTAGACTACCAGACTATGAAGGAATATGACCGCTTTGAAAAAGGGGCTGCCAATAGCAATACCTCCACCAAAATCCTTGAGAAACAGCTAGAAAACGACACTTGCCGCATCATTATTACCACTATTCAAAAACTGTCCAACTTCATCCACCGTCATAAGAAACATGATATTTATAGCAAGCATCTTGTGCTGATTTTTGACGAGTGCCATCGCTCACAATTTGGTGATATGCATGTGGACATTGTTAAAGCCTTTAAGAAATATCACCTTTTTGGTTTTACAGGCACGCCCATTTTTGCCAAAAATGCAGGGGCAGGTAAGCATTTTAACTTACGCACCACGGCGCAAGCCTTTGGGGAAAAACTGCACAGCTATACCATTGTCAACGCCATTCATGACAACAACGTCTTGCCCTTCCGCATTGATTATATCAATACCGTCAAAACGCCTGAGCATATTACAGACAAGCAAGTCTCCGCTATTGATAGGGAAAAAGCCCTTGCAGCTCCCCAGCGTGTGCGCCACATTGTCAATTATATTTTGGAGCACTTCGACCAAAAAACCTATCGCAGTCAAAGCGGCTCGCACTTTGAGCATGGCATTATTACCAATGTGAAGAAGCTTGCGGCGTCTAAAAATAATACGGTGGAAGAAAGCAAGCAGCGGCGCAAGGTCAATGGCTTTAATTCCATCTTTGCCGTGGCGTCCATCCCTATGGCGCAGCAATACTATAAGGCATTTCAATCGCAAATGCAGGAAAAGGGCAAGCATCTTTCCATTGCCACCATCTATTCCTTTGCCCCCAATGAGGTAGAAGACGACACTATTTTCATTGATGAAGATTTTGACACCAACGCCCTTGACCAAGGCTCACGGGAATTTTTAGAAAGTGCCATTGCCGATTATAATAGGCTCTTTTCCACCAATTATGATACGTCTGCGGATAAATTTCAGAATTATTACAAAGATGTGTCCATGCGTATGAAGAATAGGGAAATTGATTTACTCATTGTGGTGAATATGTTTCTCACAGGCTTTGACGCTACCACGCTGAATACGTTATGGGTGGATAAAAACCTCAAGCAGCACGGACTTATTCAAAGTTTTTCACGCACAAACCGCATTTTAAACTCTGTAAAGACCTTCGGCAATATTGTGTGTTTTAGGAATTTAGAGCAGGAAACCAATGACGCCCTTGCTCTCTTTGGCAATAAGGACGCCAAGGGCATTGTGCTCTTAAAAACCTTTGCTGACTACATGAATGGCTTTGAGCAAGACGAAAAGCATGTGGCAGGCTATACGGAACTTGTAGAAGAACTGAAAACGCACTTTCCCCTTGGGCAGGAAATTGTGGGAGAAGAAGCCGAAAAACGCTTTATTCAGCTCTTTGGGGCATTGCTACGTTTGCGTAATATTTTACGTTCTTTTGATGAATTTGAAGGTAATGAGCTTCTCCTGCCTCGAGAAGTACAGGACTATCAAAGCCTTTATCTCGACTTGCATCAAAAATATAAGCCGAATCCCAAGGAAAAAGAAAATATCAACGAAGATATTGTTTTTGAAATGGAACTTGTCAAGCAAGTAGAAGTGAACATTGACTATATCCTCATGCTAGTTTTAAAATATCATGCCGGTAATTGCCAAGATAAAACAATTCTTGTATCTATAGAAAAAGCTATAACTTCTAGTACAGAATTACGCAGTAAAAAGGAACTCATCGAAGGCTTTATTAAGGAAGTGACCACCAATAGCGATGTGGACAAAGACTGGAAAGCTTTTGTGCAAAAGCAAAAAGAAACAGACCTTGCACTGATTATAGCTAACGAAAACTTAAAAAGTGACGCCGCACAGAAATTTATGGAAAACGCCTTCCGTGACGGTGTGCTCAAAACCACTGGTACGGACATTGATGCCATCATCCCGCCCATGTCTCGCTTTGGTGGCACTGGCCGAGAAGAAAAAAGGCAAAGCGTGGTGGAGAAACTTGTGGCTTTTTTTGAGAAGTATTTTGGGTTGGGGTAGGTCTTGAAAAAATATTTCGTCAATGTTATAAGGACAACGGTGCTATTCTAAAATAGAAGTTTAGCTTTTTATACATGATTTATATCAATGATATAAATTTGTATAGGCCGATGTAAATCAGCCTCAATTTGGATTTTTAGTATTTACGGACTTGTTCATCGGTTAAAAATCCGCCTCGCGAATTTTTAACCGATGAAAAGCCCGTCTTTCAAAGTAAATTTTTAGGATAGCACCATGCCAAAAAATATCTTGTTTGACAGACATATTATACAAAAACTATCCCCTAAGAATTTTCTCCTTGCCCCGCACACTCAAATTATTTTTTTATGCGGTAAAGCCTATACTGGCGAGCCTGGAGCCCGTCAAATATTTCATGAGTATGCAAAGAGACATTTAAGCGAATACATATTTCTTATCGCTGAAGATGTTTTTGCAAACATTGAAAAGAATTCTTTGCATGACTTATTGACATTAGAGTCTTACATGGCAGATTGCTCAGATTGTATTATCATTATGCTTGAAACAGAAAGTACATTTGCAGAGTTAGGGGCATTTGCTTATTCTGATAGCATAGCTAAAAAAATTCTTATTATAAATGATAAAATACATAAAGATTCAAAGTCTTTCGTTAATCTTGGCCCAATTCAAAAAGTAAACAAAAAAAGTAAATTTGGGAAAACAATCTATACTGACCTTTGTGTTGTCACTAGCTGTGTCGCTGAAATTAAAAATAGGTTAAGTGCTATTCAAAGAAAAGTATCAATATCAGTAAAAATTGAAAATATCGATGAATTAAACTCTAAACATAAAGAACGGTTATTATTTTTATCAGAGCTTATATGGTTTTTTTCACCAATAACAACAAAAGAAATCGTATACTATTTGAAAAATCATTACGCATGTGGAAATTTCAAGCATCTTCAGGAGGATTTAGCTCTACTTGAATCTTTTAAATTTATAAAAAAAAGCAATGAAACTTCCGATAACTTCTATCTGTTTGGTGAAAAAAGATATGATTTTATAAAATTTGATATTTCAGTACGCTCACAAATTCGTTCACGTATAATTACGTATTACGCTAAGTATCATCCATTAAAAATGAAAATTCTTTCACGAGAAAGTCGTTATGAAACTTAATTTTTTTAAAATAATTTCAGAAATAACTGGATTAGGTGATGAAGATTTAAAAAATCTTATTTTAAAAAATGGAAATAAATATAAAAAGTTTTATATTCCTAAAAAAAATGGAAATCAAAGAGCTGTTTTTCACCCTCGTAGAGAACTTAAGCTAATTCAGTATGCAGTGCTTGCTGGTGTTCTGCAGGATTTCAAAGAGTCTTCAATAGCTAAAGCATACATCACAGGAGATAAATCTCCCATAAGAAAAATTGCATTAGAGCATGTCAATTTTAGATATACTATAAGAATAGATTTTAAAGACTTCTTCCCTTCAATAGTGCCTGATGATTTTATCCCGTTGTTACGTGAAAGATTTCAAATTTACGATGATGAGCTAAGCTTTATAGAAAAAATATTTTTTCTTAAATACAAGGGAAGCTATATGTTACCTATTGGAGCTCCAACGTCACCAAAAGTAAGCAATCTCGTTATGTGTAAGCTAGATGTAGTACTTAGGGAATGTGCCCTACAAATTGATTCTAAATCAAGTATTTCTCGCTACGCAGATGATTTATATTTTTCAACTAACATTAAAGGTGCTTGCGCAGATTTTTTAAAAAAAACTAATGAAATAATACAGCAAACTGAAAGTCCATCTCTTACTATCAATAATGACAAAACTTTGTTTCTTTCAAAAGGTACTAAGCGGACTGTATGTGGAATTTTCGTTACACCTGATGGGAAAATATCATTGGGGAAAAAGCGTAAGGAATTTATAAAAAGACAACTATACCTATTTAATAAGCAGGGCCTCAATGAGGATGAAATAAATCAAACTATTGGTTTATTAGCTTTTTGTAAAGATTGTGATCATCTTTTTTACAATACAGTCATTAAAAAATACGGTGCAGGGATTTTAAGCAACAAGTTTTCTCCATAAGAGAGAAGCCATGAGGTAGATTATGCTTGGTTACGTCGTTTTGAGCAGGGCAAGTCTGGCATTAGAGTGGAAACACTTATTCAACTTGCCAAAGGTTTAGGAATGCCAGCCAGCACCATTATGGCAGCCATAGAAAAAGCTCTTGATAACCCTGAGGCATTGTTAGAAGGTAATAAGAAGTAATTTTTTAATTACGGAACAAGTGGCTAATTTTTCAATAAAAACCATAATCTTTTCACATTTTTTGACTGTCTAATTTGCTGGGGGTATTTTTGGGGGTACTAAAATATTTTTATATCTTCTTGTTTAATATATACAGTCTATTAAATGTATCTGTCGGTAGTGGCCAAGTACTCAAAAAAATTCACAAAGCCCCGTAAGGTCTATAAAGCCCTACGGGGCTTTACTTTTTTCTTCATTTTGAATGTAAGTAGACTCTCTTGTCCTCTCGTTACCCCCCCTAGACATACCGCCATTTTGTAGGTAAATTTGTAGGTAAATGACGCATAACAAATGCCATACCTACAATTTGCAACTATCTTATTATTAAAGTTTTTTTGTATGCTGTAGGTATGAACTCTACAGCATTGTAGGTAAAATAAGAAGGAGGCTGCCTATGGCAAAACTGAAAGATACTGAACTAAGAGCCATAAAAGCTACAGGCAAGGCGCAAAAACTTTTTGACGGTGAAGGGCTGTATCTTTACGTTTCCCCCAAAGGTGGTAAAACGTGGCGCATAGATTATCGTGTTGCAGGGAAATATAAAACACTTACCCTTGGGGCATATCCAAGTATTACCCTTGCAAACGCACGTAAGCACCTTGCAGAGGTGAAAGAAAAGCTTGTTCAGGGCATTGACCCTAGCGTGCAAAAACAAGCCATCAAATCCGCTCTACGAGCTGAAACGCAAAATGCCTTTGAAGTAGTCGCTCTTGAGTGGATAGAAAACAAAAAACATACATGGACAGCCAAGCATCAAGGAAAAATCATCAGTCGCCTTTCCACATACATATTTCCACTCTTGGGGCATAAAGACGTAAAAGAGATTACAGCTCCAGAACTTTTAGACGCTTTACGCAAAATTGAGCAAAGAGGTTTTCTTGATACTGCCCACGCAACACTCAACACTTGTGGGCAAATTTTCCGTTATGCTATCGCCACAGGTAGGGGCGAACGAGATACTGCCGCTGATTTGCGTGGAGCTTTAAAGCCGCTCAAACAAGGAAATTATCCTAGCATTAAAGACCCTAAAGAAATAGGCATACTGCTTAATAATATTGACGAATATCATGGCAACTTCATTGTGCGTACGGCTTTACAGATAGCTCCTTATGTTTTTGTACGCCCTAGCGAACTTCGCTGTGCTGTTATTATATCGTCTTCACTCAAAAAGAGATGTGTAGCTTTGACACTTCTAAGCCAAATTTTCTTTTGTCCTGATAGTAATTCTTTATTTCTACTTTCTTGTTTAATTTTCAGAATGATATCTTAAAACTTTTACTTCTCTTACGCACTACGCCACACATGCAGGATTTGTTAAGACAAAACGCTCATCGGCATTTTTCTCACCCCATTCACACATAAGCTCAAGAATAGGCATAAGCGTTAAACCTTTTTCCGTAATGGAATACTCCACTCTAGGGGGGATTTCGTTAAAGCTTTGGCGTAAAATAAGACCGTCAACTTCTAACTCTCGTAATTGATTGGTCAAGGTTTTTTGTGAAATGCCTGTGACCTCACGCATAAGGTCTTTGAAACGCCTTGTGCCATCCTCTGCAAGCATATATAAAATCAGCGGTTTACATTTTCCGCCTATCATTTTCAAAGTTACTTCAATTTCTGAAGCCACCACTATTTTTTCCATTAGTCACCTTCCTTTCCCTAAGAGAAAATAATGTACCGTATTGACAGGAATTTTTTGAACAAGTAAAAAATCTCTAAATAGTATTTTGTACTATAATAGAAAAAAAGGCAATGGATTTTTGCCTTAGATAGTGCCGTCAAATTACGAATTTTTGAGTTTTATCAAGAAAGATAAACGGGCTTTGAGGGCGTGTGTACAGACACATACATAACCGAAAAAACCCGTGAAATCTGACGCAGAAAAAATCGAAAAGGCGTATTTGACGACACTATCTAGAATTGGTGAAGACCTCTAAGGGACTATGCGAGAGCATATTATACATTTCTTGGCAATGTAGTTTTACAAATTGACATACATCAACATAGGAGATTGGTTATGTTTAAGAAAAATTCTTTAATCCTACTAACTTTAACACTTTTATTGGCATTTGCATCCTTTGCCCATGCTGCCCCTGTCCCTCCAGGAGCAAGTGATAAAGCAACAGTAGAAAAAGTAAAATTCAACAACAGAATATCCATTGAAATTGTGGGGGATTTATACATTCCCAAAAACATTGATACATCTAAAAAATATCCTGCTATTATTGTAGGGCATCCCTTTGGTGGCAATAAAGAGCAAACAGCAGGTTTACACGCACAAAAACTTGCTGAGCTTGGCTTTGTAACCTTGGCTTTTGACGCTGCTTTTTATGGTGAAAGTGGCGGTCAACCACGCAATACAGAAATGCCTGATGTGCGTGTGGAAGATTTTAGTGCCGC
>CAYJAD010000086.1:0-6967 GCA_964368075.1 uncultured Desulfovibrionaceae bacterium
AAGCTGTGCTTGAAAATGATGCTGAGGGCATTGGACTTTTCAGAAGTGAATTTCTCTACCTTGAGAGCAAGGACTATCCCTGCGAAGAAACACAATATATTGCGTATAGTAGCGTAGCCAAAAAGATGGGTGATAAGCCTGTTATTATCCGTACCTTAGATATTGGTGCGGATAAGCAAGCGGACTATTTTAATTTACCTAAGGAAGAAAATCCTGCTATGGGCATGCGCGCCATACGAATATGCCTTACCAGACCGGATATATTCAAAACACAATTACGTGCCATCTATCGCGCCGCTTGTCATGGTAATATTTATCTCATGTTGCCCATGATTATTTCGGTGGAAGAAGTGCGCCGCTCAAAAGCCATTATTGAAGAGGTCAAGGCTGAGCTAACTAAAGCCGGAATTCCTCACAAAGGTGATATTCCCGTGGGTATTATGATTGAAACGCCTGCTGCAGTAATAATCAGTGATTTGCTGGCTAAAGAGGTGGATTTCTTTAGTATGGGAACCAACGATTTAACACAGTATACCCTTGCCGCGGATAGACAAAATGACAGCATTGCCGAATTTGCCAACACGCATCATGAAGCGATTTTACGAATGATTAAGATGGTGTGTGAGAATGCGCATGCCAATGGTATTTGGGTCGGTATCTGCGGAGAGCTTTCTTATGATACTAAATTGACAGAGTTTTTTAACAAGATTGGCGTAGATGAACTGTCGGTAACACCATCAGCTGTTTTACCTTTAAGAGAAAAAATCTCTCAAAGTTAAGAAAATTTTGATTTAATAGAGTTTTTGTGAGCAAAAAATTCGACTAAGTTAGAAAAATGAACTTGCTATCACTATTTCAGGATATTCGTATGAATGTATTGCCTAAAGTAGATCCGTTTATTCGAATGCAACAAGACCTAAAGAGGGCGCAGAATGAAAAAAAAGCTGTGCGCTGGGGTATGGTCATTGATCAAAGTAAATGCATCGGTTGTCATGCCTGTGTTGTGGCATGCATTGCAGAAAATGCTTTACCTGAGGGTGTTGCATATCGCTCCGTTACTGAAACAGAAGAAGGCATATATCCGCATGTATCAAGGCAGTTTCTCCCTCGTCCTTGTATGCAATGTGCTCACCCTCCTTGTGTGCCGGTATGTCCTGTGCAAGCCACTTGGAGGGAGGAAAACAATGGTGTGACGGTGATTGATTATGCAAAATGTGTGGGATGTCGCCGCTGCATTAAGGCCTGTCCGTATGGGGCGCGTGTATTTGATTTTGGAGATGACTATGCTTCCCCTTGTCCTTCTTACCCCAAAGTGTTGGTCGGTAGTGAAGGGGCACAAGCTGGTTATTCTGAGGTTACTGCGGCAGAGTACAACCATGATTGGGGGAAGAGAAGTAAGAAAGCTCCTGTGGGCAAAGTGCGTAAATGTCATTTTTGTTTGCAAAGATTGCAAGTGGGCATACTGCCTGCTTGTGTAACATCCTGTATTGGGCGGGCCACAGTTTTTGGGAATTTAGCCGATAAACAATCGCTTGTGAGTGAGCTTGCAACCTCGCGTAGAGCTTGGCGGCTTAAAGAAGAAACCGGAACAAAACCCCATGTTATCTACTGGAAGTAGGGGGCAATACTTTGTCTATGTACTATGTATTCTAAATAAAAATGGTCTTCCTTGTTATAAAACGAAAACCTTATCAAGTGAGTCGTCGCTGAAAAAGTATGTAACGAGTGAACATGCCTTTCTGAAAAATACTTTTTTCAGCATCGACTAAGTCAGCGTGTCTTTAATTATTTGCTGGTAGACAGCAATGCCCATGGAGGTTCTTATGCCTGAAAATCAGCTTTATTCTGTTTGTCAGCAATGCAATACAAACTGTGGCATTAAAGTCAAAATTAAAGATGGGCGTGTAGCCAAGATTGAAGGAAATCCCTTTAGTCCTTGGACAATGACCCCACATATTCCCTATACAACATCACTTGCGGATGCGGCAAGCGTGGAAGGTGCTCTCTGCCCTAAGGGCTATGCAGGCATACAGACATTATACGACCCGTACCGTATAAAAAAAGTATTAAAACGCGTGGGCAAGCGTGGGGAAAATCAATGGAAAAGCATAGACTTTCATCAAGCTATAAAGGAAATTGTAGAAGGGGGTAACCTTTTTGGCGAAGGAAAGATGGAAGGCTTAAAAGATATGGCTACTTTGCGTGATGCCACACTTTCTGTAGTACTAGCCAAGGATGCAAAAGCCGTGGCTGAAAAGAAGATGACCCTAGACGAATTTAAAGTAAAGCATGCCGAAAATTTGCACCATCTTATTGACCCCAACCATCCTGACCTTGGCCCCAAAAATAACCAAATTTGCTATAGTTGGGGACGCCAAAAGGGCGGGCGTAGTGACTTTATTACGCGTTTTTTTCGCGATAATTTAGGTACTACCAACACTCACGGACATACAACAGTTTGCCAAGGTTCGCTCTATTTTACGTGTAAGGCCATGTCTGATCAATTTGTGGAAGGTACATTTACTGGAGGCAAAAAATTTTATTTTCAGGCGGATACTACGAACGCAAAATTTATTATCTTTGTGGGTGCAAATCCATTGGAAGCGAACTATGGCCCGCCATTACGTGCAAGCAAGATAATCCAACAAGTCGCCAGTGGTGAACAGCGTATTGCAGTGGTAGATCCAAGATTTTCAAAGACAGCCTCTCGTGCATGGAAATGGATTCCAGTAGAGCCCAATGGCGTTGGTGCCCTTGGTATGGGGATGATTCGCTGGATAATTGAAAATAATCGTTATGATGCAAAATATCTTGCAAATTGTAATAAAGCGGCCTCTATAATTGACAATGAACCCACGTGGACGCAGGCTGCATGGCTTGTAAAGATGAATACTGATGGCAGCCCGGGGACATTGCTTCGTGCTTCTGACTTGGGCTTGCCTGCGGAGGTGCGAACAAAAAAGAACGGCACTTGGAACCTTGACGCCTTCGTAGCCTATAATCACGGAAATTATGTACTGTTTGACCCTAATGATACGGCGAGCCATGTGCATGGTGAACTTTTTGTAGACACAGAACTTCATGGGCATAAAGTAAAAAGTGTGCTGCAAATTTATAAAGAAGCAGCCATGTCCAAAAGTTTACAACAGTGGGCAGAGCAGGCCGGAACGACAGAAGAGGAAGTGAGCGCGCTTGCCCGTGAGTTCACAGCATACGGTAAAAAAGCCGTAGCAGATTTACACCGCGGAGTTTCACAGCATACTAATGGTTTCTACAATGTTGCGGTGTGGATGATGGTCAATACGCTTATTGGCAATTGCGATTGGAAGGGGGGCTTATCCAAGGCAACCACCTACGATGGCAGTGGCAAAAAAGCCAAGGGGCCTTTTGTAATAGATAGTGGAAAGAAATTACAGCCATGGGGAATATCCATTATCCGCCATGGTGTGCACTATGAAAAAACAACCTTATTTGAAGGATACCCCTCTAAGCGAGTATGGTTCCCTTTTGCTAGCGATATTTATCAAGAAATAATACCTAGCGCTGGCGATATGTATCCCTATCAAATTAAAGCTTTGTTTCTCTATATGGCAGCGCCTACATATTCCTTGGCTGCTGGACAAGAAATCATTAATATTTTGTCAGATTCTCAAAAAATCCCCTTAATTGTTGCTTCAGATATTACCATTGGCGAAACAAGCATGTATGCAGACTATATTTTTCCGGATGTTACCTACTTAGAACGTTGGGAGTTTTCTGGTTCTCATCCTTCGCAAGTGTGCAAGGTGGCTCCAGTACGTCAGCCAGTGGTAGCGCCACTCACAGATACGGTAAAGGTTTATGGCGAAGATATGCCCTTGACGTGGGAAGCCACTATGCTAGCCTTTGCTGAATATATGAAATTACCAGGCTTTGGGGCAGATGCTTTTGGGGTAGGGCAAGCATTAAAGCGTGATGAAGATCTTTACTTACGCATGGTGGCGAATATTGCCTATGGGGAAAATGCCGATGGCTCCTTAAAAGTTGCCCCTGCCTGCGTAGAAGAAATAGATATATTTGTTAAAGCACGGCGGCATTTACCAAAAACAACGTTTGATGCAGAGCGTTGGGAAAAAATTGTAGGTGAGGAGTTATGGCCTCATGTGGTAACGGTATTAAATCGCGGAGGCCGCTTTCAAGCGTATGCCGATGCCTTTGACGGTGAACGGCTTGCCAACCCCTATGGCAATATGCTTGGTATTTATTTTGATAATTTAGCAAGAGCTACATATTCCATGACTGGTAAGTCCTATATACCCTTTGGAAGATATATAGAAACTCCACTTGATTGCGTTGGTAATACACTTCCTGATGTTGCAGATGGTTATGATTTAACTCTTATTACTTATAAAGCCGTTACACAATGTAAAAGCCGTACATCGGGTAATTATTGGCTACATGCCATTGCCTCTGAAAATTACGTGGAAATTGCCGCAAGCGATGCCCAGCGCTTAGGCATTAAGAACGGAGATACAGTGAAGATTGTTTCTGCAAGTAACCCAGATGGTATGTGGCATATTAACTCTAAAGAAAGCAGAGCCATGATTGGCAAGGCCAAGGTGTTACAAGGGCTACGGCCGGGTGTTGTGGCCTTTAGTTTAGGCTTTGGACATTGGGCCAACGGTGCAGGTGATATGGTTATTGATAACATTGCCATAGCCGGAGATCCACGCCGCGCAACAGGCATTCATGCCAACGCAGCTATGCGTGTGGATCCAGTACTTAAAAATACCAGCTTGCAAGACGTTGTAGGCGGCTCTGTGGTATTTTATCAAACAGCTATTAAGATTATTAAAGTATAGATGCAACAATAGTGAGAATATGACTCCATTTTGCTATAAATGTGCTTATAAAGTTCATAAAATTGAGGTGTATGTTATGAAGTATGTTCATGGTTTATTGTGCTTTTTATGTAGTTGTACTTTGCTTTTGAGTGCTTCTACAGAGAGTTTAGGGCAAAACAATCTTGCCACGTATGATGCTATTAAATTTGCTTGTGCTGCAGATAGTCAACATATTGGTTTTGCTAAAGAAAAAGACGAAGAAGCCCATAAGCTTACGAACGCTATGAACGGGCTTTTTTTATCGGAAGGTATGACAAAGGAAAGTTTTACTTTTGAGCAAATGCTGACCTACTTGGATAAAGGCTATGCGATTAATAAAGAAAAAAAACTAGGGCTAAAAGGGCCTAAGGTTACTTCTTTTATCGCTCTTGGTGCCGGTGCAGATTATAAAGCCCTAAATAGTATTTGCCAAGCTATACTTATTACAAAATCGCAAGAAAAAATTAATGGCTATGCTGAAACCTTTGAATTTCCTCCCTACAGCGCTAACTTGACAGCAGCAAAAGGTGCTAAAGTATCTTCAGAGATTAAGCAGCATGTTTCTCGCTGGACGACTCAATACCCTATTTATTTTACAACATACGTTAATAAAACCGGTTACTATGCAGTAGAAATAGAATATAGTAAAAATAAAGAAAAAACCTCTAATGCGCCTTTAAAAGTCTATGCAGCAACGGGGCTAGATAAAGAATCCTTGGCTAAAGCATCGCAAATATCAGAAGTTATTCCCAGTACCGCTGATAAAAGTTGGACAACATTTAAATCGCATGAATTTGGATTGCTCTATCTTGAGGCAGGAAAGAAGTATTACTTAATGCTTGCCGATGCAAAAATGAACTCGGAAAATAAAAAAGAAGTTATGGCATTGCACAAGCTGAAATTGAAGGGAGCCATAGGTAAGCTTCTTCCCAAGCCCTATGACGACAGCTTCGATGCGCTCTCTCATGCTTGCAGAATAGACGGCTATGATTTTACTGCCTATTTGGATGAGTACAGCAAAGAGGAACAAGCTGAAAGACTACAATCCTTTGCCGGACGTTTTAGCGGGCTGTTCATCAAAGCAGGTGTCACGAATAAGAATATTACTCGCGAGCAAATGCTTTCCTATAAAGATAAAGGGTTTAAAAAATATTTAGCGGAAAATAAAGTTGGTTATGGTGATGGACTTAATGTTTATGAATACATAGCCATGGGTGCTGGTTTTAATCTTAAAAAGCTAGAAAAGATATGTGCGGTGCTAAATAGTGCCAGAAGAGAAAATTATAGAGATGGCTATAGTATAACCTTAAGATTTCCCGCGGCAACTGCTCATCTTGATTTTACTAAGGGGGCAAGATATGCCCATGAAGGGCGTGATCCAGCGCATGTTTCCAATTGGATGTCTAATTATCCTGTTATTTTTAAAACTTATATTGATGAAACAGGTGAGTATGAAGTGGAAATAAATTACAGTAAATCCCAAAAAAGTACATCTAACTCTCCCTTATTTGTGTATGCCATTAAGGGGGATCGTAATTCTCCTAAATCCGGTGACGTGTTTGTTAAAGCGAAGATTCCTGCTACTGCAAATAACTGGAGTACTTATAAAAAACTCAATTTAGGCAAACTACGTCTGCAAGCTGGAAATTTTTATACCTTCTATCTTGCCGATGATGAGATTAATAAAAAAAGGAAAAAGAATGTTATGGCCTTACACGAAATGACTATGCGTTTGAAATAAAGGCTATGTTCGAAGTTTTGCGTAAAGAAAGCGTTGATGAATACCTTCTTTTGGGGGAAGTTTTTGCTAGCGCCAAAAAACTTCCCCCAAAAGCGGTATTTGGAGTGAATGTATTCACACAAATGACTTTTTGTGTAATGTTCTTTAGAGATAAATAGCAGATAGCTTTATAACTCGACTTTCGGACTAATTTATCTTGTTATTTCAAATTATTTTCTAGCGTTTAATTCCTGTTTGCAAAAAATAGAACGTGCATTTGCCGTAAGTGTGTGAAAAACGACTTCGAGAACTTTTGCATCCGCCACCTTGGCGCGTTCTAAGTCGCCTAAGCTTGTTTCAAAAAGGCGTTGCAAAGCTTCAATGA
>CAYJAD010000087.1:0-6762 GCA_964368075.1 uncultured Desulfovibrionaceae bacterium
TGCCATATATGATGATTATGAATCGCCTTGCGCACTATATTAAGGTTATTCAAAGAGAAAACATTGGCACATGGAAAGAAAAACAAGATCTTGAACGCGAATTAAATAAGTGGGTTAGCCAATATGTCACAGAAATGGATTCTCCTGACCCTGTGACAAGAAGCAAACGCCCCTTACGCATGGCTCAAATTAACGTTAACGATGTAGCTGGCGAACCTGGTTGGTATTCAGTAGGCATTATGGCTCGCCCACACTTTAAGTATATGGGAGCCAGCTTTACCCTTTCGCTTGTAGGTAAGTTAGATAAAAACTAAGACATCGCACACTTTTATGCACGCTTTTTACACAAAGAAAAAGAGTATAGCATTCTTTAATTTATAGCTAAAAAGGAGACTTATTATGGCTTTAACTGCATACATGAAAATTGAAGGGAAATCTCAAGGAGAAATCAAGGGTGATTGCGCACAAAGTGGCGATAAAAAAGATCTTGTCATTCTCTACGCTTCCTCACACAATGTGGAAATCCCTAAAGACACGCATACAGGTTTACCCACAGGGCAACGCATTCACCATGCGTTTAACGTGACAAAACACCTAGACCAGGCTACGCCTAAAATTTATAAAGCCTGCTGCACTGGTGAGCAATGCACTGTAACCATTGACCATTATCGTATTAAAGAAGACGGTACCGAAGAAAAATATTTTACCATCAAAATGGAAGAAGCTATTGTGGTAGGTGTAGAAAAAAATACTCCTCTCACTTTCTTACCTGAAAATAAGCCCTTTCATGATATGGAACAAGTATCTTTCACCTATTCCAAAATCACTTGGACTTACAACGATGGCAACATCGAATATGTAGACGATTGGAAAGGTTAATAGTAAAGCATAAGCAATAGGTGGTTTTCCACACATTGTAAAAATATAACCGTGGGGCCCGAGCATTTTTTATAAAACTCGGGTCGCACATTTTCAAAAATAGATTAGTAAATACAAAAAACAGACTTTACTTGCAGAGGGAGACGGCCATGACTGGTGTTGATATGAAAGGACTCATCGATAAATGCAATGACTTTTGTACACGTATGCTACATACCGCCGCCGGAATAACTGTGAATCGCGGACATTATGAAGTGACTCTAGAACATTTTTTCTTGGCCTGCCTTGAAGAAAAAGAAGCAGACATCTGCCTTGCTCTAGAAAGCTACGGAGCTGATATCCCCAAAATCAACGCCACTTTACAAAAAGTTTTAGAAGATTTTCGCAGTGGTAATCCCTCCAAGCCTGTTTTTTCCCCTCTCTTGCAAGAAATGCTAGAAGCTGCATGGCTTGTGGGTTCAGTAGATATGGCGCAAAATAAGATTCGCTCCGGCGCCCTCTTATTAGCTTTTTTGCGTCGTCCTTCTCTCTATGCTCAAGGCAACTATAGCACATTGTTCAGTTGTATTAATCGAGAAGAATTTCAAAACAAATTTGCTTCTATCGTTGCAAATTCACAAGAAAACGCTCAAATGAGCCATGACTTGCAGCAAGTAACAAGTCAAGAACATGCCCACACCGGAGAAGAAGGGTTTATTCAGCGCTTTTGCGAAGATTTCACTGCCAAGGCCAGTACCGGTTCCATGGATCCCGTCTTTGGGCGTGATGCGGAAATTCGTCAAATGGTAGATATATTGGCCCGTCGCCGTAAAAACAATCCCATTTTGGTGGGAGAACCCGGCGTTGGTAAAACTGCCGTCATGGAAGGTCTTGCTTTGCGCATTGTGCAAGGCGACGTGCCCTACACCTTGCAAGGTGTGCGTCTTTTAGGCTTAGATATGGGCTTATTAGAAGCCGGTGCCTCCATGAAAGGAGAATTTGAAAGACGCCTCAAAGGAGTGCTTGATGAAATTAAAGCCTCCACCACCTCCATCGTGCTTTTTATTGACGAGGCACATTTACTTGTAGGCGCAGGCAATACCGCCGGAGGTTCCGACGCGGCTAACCTTATGAAACCAGCCTTGGCGCGCGGTGAAATTCGTACATGCGCCGCCACCACATGGAAAGAATACAAAAAATATTTTGAAAAAGATCCGGCTTTAGCACGACGTTTTCAATTGGTAAAATTAGATGAGCCCTCCGTAGAAACCACGGCTCTTATTCTGCGCGGCGTGCGTGACAGTTATGAAAAAGCTCACGGCATACGCATTCGTGACGATGCTTTGCAAGTTGCGGCAGAATATGCCGGACGCTATATAACAGGGCGTTTTTTACCAGATAAAGCTGTGGATTTATTAGACACAGCTTGTGCCCGAGTAAAAGTTGGCATGGTGGCAAAGCCGGCTCTATTAGAAGATACGCAAAGAGCCATTCAAGCATGTCAGCGTCAATTACAAGCGCTAGAAAGGGATCAGTCCGGTGGCATTGCTATTGAAGAAGAAAAGCTTATTGAATTGCGTGAATCCATAGCCGAGCTAGAAGAAAAAGCCCAAACTTTACAAGAAAGTTGGCAAAATGAATTAGAAGCGGCTAAAGCTTTTGTGGCAGCGCGTGACGCTCTCTATGCGGCACATTTACAAGAAAAACAGCAAAGTTGCCCTGCAACAACAGAAGAAACTGGCGCACAAGAAGTGCCTGCTTCTCAAGAAGAAGTAAGCACCGCACAAGAAACAGAGAATATCCCTCAGGCAGAAGCTAGCAATGCGCCTTCTGAGGAAATATCTGTAGCCCAAGCCTTACAAGCTTTAGCCCAAGCCAGAGAACAATTAGAGCAAGCTCAAGGTGATGACGCGCTTATTCATGTGGAAGTTACCCCTGAAAGCATTGCCAAAGTAGTCTCTGACTGGACAGGTATTCCCGTGGGTAAGTTAGCCCAAGAACAAGCCACCATGGTGGCAAATCTTGAAAGTATTTTAGCCAAACGCATAAAAGGGCAAAATCCCGCTCTGCAAGCCGTGGTGCAAGGTATTCAAGCTGGAAAAGCCGGTCTTAAAGCCGTGGAGCAACCCCTGGGAGTTTTCCTCTTGGTAGGGCCTTCAGGCGTGGGCAAAACAGAAACAGGCCTTGCTTTGGCCGATGCACTTTTTGGCGATGAACGCAGTGTTATCACTATAAACATGAGTGAATTTCAAGAAAAGCACACCGTTTCTCGCCTTATAGGTTCGCCTCCCGGTTATGTGGGGTATGGCGAAGGGGGCATGCTTACAGAGGCTGTGCGCCGCCGCCCTTATTCTGTTGTTTTGCTAGATGAAGTGGAAAAAGCCCATGGCGATGTTATGCAGCTTTTCTATCAAGTTTTTGACAAGGGCACCTTAACGGACGGCGAAGGCACAGAGGTGAATTTCCGTAATACGGTACTTATGCTCACCTCAAATCTGGCTTCAGACAGAGTGCAAGAGCTCTGCACCCAAAGCACAGAAGCTTTAAGCCAAGAAAGCATTAGCACAGCCATACGGCCTGTGCTCTCTAAACATTTTCAACCCGCTTTGTTGGCGCGCATGACCATAGTGCCCTACATGTCACTAAATACAGAGGCGCTTACAAATATTGCGCACTTAAAGCTTACAGCCCTCACCAAAAGATTATATGCCAATAATAAGATACGTCTTGTCTACGATGAAGCCGTGCCCATGGCCATAGCATCGCGTTGCATAGAAGTGGAAACCGGCGCACGCAACATTGACTATATTCTCTCTGCCAATATTTTACCGCAACTTTCACGGCGCATTTTAGAAAATATGGCTGAAGGCGATATGCCCTCAGAGGTACGCTTAGAATTTGACGCTGATGGCGTGCTGCATATGAGTTTTATTAAATAATGATTATGGTTTAAAATCGTTATGAAGAAATATTATCAAGAGTCCCTTGATCATTTACGCACACTGGGCACGCGTTTTGCCAAAGCGCACCCTACCATTGCGCCCTTACTCAATAGCCAAAGCGCCGACCCCGATGTGGAGCGTTTGCTTGAAGGTACGGCATTTTTATGCGGGCTCATTGAGGAGCGTTTAGATCAGAATTTTCCTGAAATTATCTATTCGCTTCTTGAGATAGTGGCTCCGGAACTTTTGCTAACCATACCTTCACAAACGCTCGTTCAATTTAGCCCTGCGGCGCAAATGCAAGGCGTACAAATAGCCAAGCTGGGCGCAGAAGTGCATTCGAGACCTGTAGACGGCGTGCCCTGCCCTTTCACCCTTATGCAAGACACGCATATTTTGCCTATAACTGCAAGCCAAACACAATTTGAAGGCCTTGCAGAACAAAAAGGGATTTTGCGGTGGCAATGCTCTTCTACAGCTCCGGTACATAGTTGGATTGGCCAAAAATTGTCTTTATATGTCAATGCTCCCTTTCCGGCAGCAAGCCTTTGGCATAAATATCTTTTACACAATTGCGCGCGCGTAGAAGTTATCATTGACAATCAGCCATTTTTTTTACCAAAGTCAGCCATAAATTTTAGCTTACCGCCCTTATCCCCCTTTAACTCTATACATGCAAACAGACTGACAGATTTTGCCTATTTGCGCGATTATTTTACCTTTCCGGAAAAATATCTTTTTGTACATCTGCATCAAGTACACAGCGGCATAAAATCAACATCCAGCGGTAATTCCATGGAGATACGTTTCCATTTACAAAATTTACCCGAAAGCATGCCCAAGGCAACCGAACAATTACTTTTATGCAATATAGCACCGGCCATGAATGTTTTTCGCCATGCGGCCACCCCTTTTCCCATCACCCATACCAAGCAAGATTACGCCCTTACTCCTGAGGAGGATACTAAAAAAACCTTAAGTATTTATCAGGTAGAAAAAGTTATAGGCGTGCTTAGAGGCGGTCAAACTCGTGAATACAAACCCTTTAGCTCGTATCAATGGCATAACCAAAAAGAGCTAGCCTACTCCTTACGTCGCACAAAACCTATATTAACAGGAAGATACGAACATTATTTAGGTTTTATCTATAATTCGCAAGAGGAAATTTCAGAAGATGAAACCCTCACCGCACAATTGCTTTGCTACCAGCACCAATTACCGGCGCACCTTTTAACAGGCGATATTCACGTTGCCACCGATTCTTCACCGGCCATGGCTTCTTTTAAAAATATTATTAAGCCCACCATGCCCACACCAGCGCCGGATAATCCTCATTTATTATGGCAACTTTTTTCTCATGTGCACACTAATCTTTTACCATTGTCCTCTGCTGAAGCTTTAAAAGAGTGCTTACTGCTCTATTCACCACACGAACACAGCGATGCCACCTTGCATATTTTGAACCGAAAAAGGGTTGAAAGTATTACCAATTTTCAATGCATTGCCGAAGAGCGTTTGCACAAAGGCCGATTGTTGCGCGGGCAAAAACTTTTACTCACCGTTAATAGTGATGGATTTGCCTCCGTGGGCGAAGTCAGTCTATTCGGTATTATTTTAGAGCAAATATTTTTACATTATGCGCCTATAAACACATACATTTCTTTACAAATTCACGATACCGTAACAGGAGAAAATTTCTTATGGGCACCGAAATTAGGAAGCAAAGTTCTGCTTTAGTTACCGCACTGCTTGCTTCGCCCAAAAAGTTTTCTTTTGCGCAAGCAGTACGGCTGTTAGCTTTACACGCTCGAGATGAGTACGGTTCAGAATTGGCCTTCTTAAAAAATGGTCTAAAAATTATTCCAGAACTGACCTTAGGGCATCCCAGCACCGATTTAGTTGCGGCTAAAACCTTAGAATCCTCTCCTAAAGAGCGTTTTTTCAGTGCGGAAAGTTTACAAAAAGAACTCATTAGCATTGAAGAAGAAGCAGCAGCAGCTAAAGCACGTTTTTTAGAACAAACCTCCCCTCATGCCTCACAAGAGAGAGGTTCAGGTCACGCTCTACTGCCCTTTACAGCCTTAAAAACAGAACCAAGTTATGAACTTACGGCTACTTTTTTAGCCCTGTATGGTACGGCAAGCCCCCTACCCACCTTTTATACCGAAGAGCTTATTGAAGAAGCCAGACTAGATCGCAGTGGCAGCCGTGATTTTTTGGATATTTTTAACCAAGCGCTATACACATTATATTATAGAGCTTTTCAGCATTACAAACTCAGTTTTCGCACTTTAGAGCAGCAAGATAACAGCGTATTGCAAATGCAGTATTGCTTACTAGGTCTTGGCTCACCTGCCCTGCGTGAATCTGCCCATGCCAATCATGCAGATCTTAAATTCATCAATCTTTTTTTACGCCGCCATCGTTCTGCCCATGCACTGTGCCTTGGTTTACGCTTACAACTGGGTGTAGAGAATATATTTATTGAAGAATGTGTTCTATGCAAAGTGCCTGTACCTAAAAAGCAGCTTTGCCGCCTTGGTACAGCACATGCTCAATTGGGCGAAGCCGTTGTGGGCGAACATATTTTTGATAAGCAAGGTAAGTTTCGTATTCACTTAAAAGAGTTAACTCTACAGCAATTGCACAACTTAAACCCCAAGGGAATATTAATGCAAAAATTACACAACTTTGTGCAACAATATCTGCCGGGCACCTTAGAATATGATGTTGTTCTGTATGCTGAAAAAAATATACGTGTGAGCTCTTCGTATCTTGGAAACGGCACTCGCCTAGGGCAAAAAAAATCAAATTTACGCCTTGGCCAAACAGCATTTTTACATAACCCTTCGCGTTCCATACCGCGAGTACAGCATTATTTTTCTCGCTATTCGACATAAGATGCAGGGAGAGTTTGGGTTTATGATTTTTCTGGGGAGGGGAACTTTTTTTAGGAAAAAAA
>CAYJAD010000088.1:0-6756 GCA_964368075.1 uncultured Desulfovibrionaceae bacterium
TTGTGCGAAGATGTGCCGTGGTCTGAAGAATTGCGTAAAGATTTACGCGATGCTGTGCGCCGCGATATTGGGCCGTTGGCAAGTCCTGAAATTATACAATTTGTGTCTGCCATGCCTAAAACATGCTCAGGTAAAATTATTCGCCGCATGTTACGCAAGATTGCCGCCGGTGCTTATGATGAGTTGGGTGATACCTCAACTTTGGCCAGTCCGGAAGTTATCCCCGTATTAGTGCAAGACCATGGAAATATTATGCAGAAAAAACCAGAAGGTACTCCAGCGGCATAATGTTATAAATGGCATTGTTTAACGTAATTTGTGCAGATGGCCCTTTTTGAGCAGTCTGCTGTCAAAAGGCTTGCATTGGTAAAAATGCAGGCCTTTTTTTGGGGCAATAAAACTTAAACCATTGACGATATATTTTCTGGTGTTATTTCTGGAAGGATGAGTTGTATTCATAGGGTTTGACGGAGGAAAAAATGAGCGTTTCGTATAAAGATTATTATAAACTTTTAGAGGTAGAGCGTAGTGCTACCAAGGAAGAAATTAGCCGATCTTTTAAAAAGATGGCCCGTAAATATCACCCCGATTTAAATCCCGGCGATGCCACGGCCGAAGAAAGATTTAAAGAACTTAATGAGGCCTATGAAGTGCTCAAAGATCCTGAAAAACGTAAACTATACGATCAATTGGGGCATAATTGGCAACATGGGCAACAATTTAGAGGGGCCCCCGGCTTTGAAGGGTTTAATGGGCAAAACTTTGGCGGCGGCGGCGATTTTTCCGACTTCTTTGAAGTGCTTTTCGGTAATGCCGCTCGTGGTGGGCAAGGGGGGCATTTTGGCGCAGACCCCTTTGGTGGCTTTTCGCGCAGACCCACCAAGGGCAAAAATATGCAAGCGGAAATATATATCAGTCTTGAAGAAGCTCTGAAAGGCGGACGTAAAACCATTACCCTTTCTTCTACGCAAGGCAAGCGCGATTTAGAGGTAAATATTCCTGCCGGCATTAAAGAAGGCGCCAAGTTGCGCCTAACAGGTCAAGGAGAACCCAGCCCCATGGGCGGTGCCTCTGGCGATTTATTGTTGCAAGTGCAATTTTCGGCGCACGCTTTTTTAACAGTGGACGGCACAAATTTGACCTACGATTTGCCTTTAACCCCATGGGAAGCTACCTTGGGAGCAAAGGTCACCGTGCCCACCTTGGAAGGCGAAATTGAGATGAATATTCCGGAGGGAACTTCTTCGGGAAGACGCTTTCGTTTGCGCGGTCGCGGATTGGGTAAAGAAGGGGCACGTGGCGACCAAATGATACGAGCCATGATTCGAGTGCCCGACGCTCAAGAACTAGATGAAGAAGAACGTAAATTGTGGACAGAATTGGCCGAAAAGTCCGCGTTTAGCGTAAGAAACACAGAATAATTTTTTTCAGAGGGGAATCCCCCTTATAAAAATACGGAATGTAGGAGTTATTTATGGACATTAGTAAATATACAGAAAAAGCCCGTGCGTCCATCACTGAGGCTCAAAACCTAGGTGCTGGCTTTAAACACAACGAGATTGATGTAGAGCATGTGGCACTGGCCTTGATAAAACAAGAGCAAGGCATTGTTCCAAGAATTTTAGAACATATGGGCATACAAGTGCGCGCCCTTGAAGTAGGACTGGAAAATGTATTACATAAACGGCCTGCTTTAAATTCTGCACCTGCAGATCTTAATAAATTAATGATAACCCAAAGAGTGGCCAAGGTGCTTGCCGATGCTGAAGCAGAAGCTAAGCGTATGAAGGATGAATATGTCAGCGTAGATCATCTTTTTGCGGCTTTGGCAGATCAGTCTGCATCTTCACCCTTGGGCACATTATGGAAAGAATATAATATTACCAAAGCGCGCTTTGTTATGGCTATGGAAGAGCTGCGCGGCGGTGCCAGAGTAACTTCTGCCAATCCGGAAGACACCTTTGAGGCTCTTAGTAAGTATGGGCGAGATTTGGTGGAAGCTGCACGACAAGGCAAGATGGACCCTGTTATTGGGCGAGAAGATGAAATCCGCCGTGTGGTACGCATATTATCGCGCCGCACCAAGAATAATCCAGTGCTCATTGGGGAAGCTGGCGTGGGTAAAACAGCCATTGTAGAGGGGCTTGCCTTTCGTATTGTCAATGGTGATGTGCCGGAAAGTTTAAAAGGAAAATCTTTATATGCGCTTGATATGGGATCGCTCATAGCAGGGGCAAAGTATAGGGGCGAGTTTGAAGAACGCTTAAAAGCTGTGCTTGGTGAAGTGGAGAAATCTGAAGGGCAAATTATTCTTTTCATAGATGAGTTGCATACCATTGTGGGCGCCGGAAAAACAGATGGAGCCATGGATGCCAGCAATTTACTTAAGCCCATGCTGGCTCGTGGTGAGTTGCATTGTGTGGGCGCTACCACTGTGGATGAATATCGCAAATATATTGAAAAAGATCCGGCTCTTGAGCGACGCTTTCAACCTGTTATGGTGGAAGAACCCACACCGGAAGATACTATATCCATTTTGCGTGGCTTGAAAGAGCGTTTTGAAGTGCATCATGGGGTGCGCATTAGCGATTCTGCCATTGTGGAAGCGGTGAATCTGTCACATAGATATATTTCTGACAGACAATTGCCCGATAAAGCCATTGACTTGGTAGATGAAGCCGCGGCCATGATTCGCACAGAAATTGACTCCTTACCTACGGAGCTAGACGCCGCTAATCGCAAAGTAATGCAATTGGAAATTGAACGTGAAGCTTTGCGCCGTGAAACAGACATGGCCTCTCAAGAGCGTTTGCAAAAGCTGGAAGATGAGCTGGCAGACTTACGCATTCATCAAGGCATCTTGCGCGGACAATGGGAAACGGAAAAAGGCTCCATTGATGCGGTGCGTACCATTAAGGAACGCATTGAACAAACACGCCTTGCCATTGAGCAGGCAGAACGCGCCTACGATTTAAACCGCGCGGCAGAATTGAAATATTCTATTTTGCATGGCCTTGAAAAAAAATTGCAAGAGGCTGAAAGCGGTACAGAGGGTAAACAACGCTTGCTCAAACAAGAAGTACGTCCAGAAGATGTGGCTGCCATAGTGGGGCACTGGACGGGCATTCCGGTGACGCGCTTGTTGGAATCTGAGCGCGAAAAGTTACTGCGTCTTGGCGAACAGCTGCATGAACGAGTGGTGGGGCAAGATGCCGCGGTACAAGCTGTGGCCGATGCTGTACTGCGTGCGCGCGCAGGCCTTGCGGATCCTTCACGTCCTACAGGTTCCTTTCTCTTTCTCGGCCCCACAGGGGTAGGGAAGACGGAACTGTGTAAAGCGTTAGCGCAAGCTCTTTTTGATACCGAAGACAATATGGTGCGCTTAGATATGAGCGAATATATGGAAAAACATTCGGTAGCACGACTTATAGGGGCGCCTCCCGGCTATGTGGGCTACGATTCCGGCGGACAATTGACGGAAGCTGTGCGACGTAAACCATATTCTGTAGTGCTTTTTGATGAAATTGAAAAGGCACATCCCGATGTGTTCAATGCCCTTTTGCAATTACTCGATGACGGACGTTTGACAGATAATCAAGGCCGCACTGTGGATTTTCGTAATTGCATTGTGATTATGACCTCCAATATAGGCTCCATGCGCATGTTGGAAGGTATTGGTGCTGATGGTATCCTTTCTGAAAGCGTTAGAAAAGAAGTTATGGAAGAATTGCGACAGCATTTTAGGCCGGAGTTTCTCAATCGTGTGGATGAAACGGTACTCTTTACCTCGCTTACCTTACAACAAATAGAGCATATTGTAGACTTACAATTGGAACGTTTGCGTCTGCGTCTTGAAGAGCGCAAGGTAAAGCTTGATCTCACCGAAGAAGCTCGTGTCTTTGTGGCTGAAGCTGGTTATGACCCTGTTTATGGTGCACGACCACTCAAACGCTATATTCAACACCATATGGAAACGCCCTTAGCACGCAAGCTTATTGCCGGAGAAATTCTGGATGGGCAAACAGTGCGGGTGAGTGTGGAGGACGAACATTTGTCCTTCGTGCAAGAATGGTAATGGAATGATAAATATGTAGTAATTTATTTCTTGAGGGGGGAAGGGGTACTTTTGCTAGCGCCAAAAAGTACCCCATCCCCTCAAACTCCCCCCATCCCCTCAAAACGCGCTTAAAGTAATATATTGTTATATAAAATATTTTTGTGCAGCATGAATAATCAGCGCGTTTTGAAGGGGGTCTGGGGGAAACTTTTTGGCGCTAGCAAAAGTTTCCCCCAGAAAAGTAATGAATTAACATTTCTCTTCATAAGTAGCACTATTATTACAGTTTTGTAACAGGCATATATGATGACTTGACATTGCGCATGCCCCCCTATATTTTTTACCCATGAATACATTAACACGTTGTGATATTATTGTTGAGGAAGAACAAGTGGAAATTATGTGGGGACTCTTGGCCTTACATATTTCTTTTGGCTGGGAAGAAGAAAGCTTACCCACCGGAGAAACTTGTTTTCGTATCCATTGTGAAAACCGTGAATTTATAGAGAATCTTGTTAAAGAAATTCGTGTGGTTCTGCCTTTTGCAAATATAGAAATTCATGAAATACCCAACGAAGATTGGACGCAAGCGTGGCGCGAATTTTTCACTCCCATTGCTTGTGGCGATAATTTTCTTGTGTTGCCACCGTGGTTGCAGGACAGCACCCCTCTTGAGGGACGCAAAGCCATAGTCATAGAACCCAAATCAGCTTTTGGAACGGGGCATCATAGCACCACTGCTTTATGTCTTGGTGTAGTTTCTGACTTATTAGATGCAGGGCGTTTACAAGCAGGCATGGAATTTTTAGACCTTGGCACAGGTTCCGGCATTTTAGGTATCGGTTGCTGTCATTTTGGTTTGTACGGCGTGGGTACAGATATTGACACTTTAGCTGTAGATAATGCCTTAGAAAATCGAGAGCTCAATGCTGTTTCGGCGTATGATGCCGCGAAAAAAGAAGGCTTTGATGTTTTGCTAGGCTCTGTGGAGGCGGTACAAGGGCGCACTTTTGATGTGGTGCTGGCTAATATTTTAGCAAGACCTTTAAAAGAGCTGGCGCCGCAATTGGCGGCCTTACGCAAAGAGGGCGGTTGTCTCATTTTGTCAGGTTTGCTTACCATGCAAGCGGATGCGGTGGAAGCAGCGTATACAGCACAAGGCTTGCCACCAGCACGTATGGTGACAGAAGGGGAGTGGGCTGCGCTCATTTGGGATGCATAGTATGCTGATGTATCTATTTTTGTTATAGATAATCGGTGTTTGTGAATTGGTTTTTTTGCAGTGAATTATTTTATTTAAAGGAAATATAATGGCTTTACCAAAAGGTTTTCGCATAGGCACGGCCAATGCACAATTTAGGCGTGCGCAGCGTGATGATGTGGCTCTCCTCATTTCCGATGTGCCTTGTTCTGTGGCGGGCATTTTTACCACTAATTCTTTTAAAGCCGCACCGGTTTTGGAATGTCAGCGTATCCTTGCTAAGCCACATGCCGATGTGCGTGCAGTTATGGTGAACTCCGGACAAGCCAATGCTTGTACTGGCGATGAAGGTTTAGCCAATTGCAAAAAAACCCTAGAGCTTATGGGGCAAGAACTGGGCATAGATGCTGATTGCATTCTACCCATGTCCACAGGGGTTATTGGTAATCAGCTCATCATGCATTTATGGCCTGACGCTGTGCGTATGCTAAAAGAAAGTTTGGGCACCAAAGATGAAGAGCACTTTACTAAAGCCATGATGACCACCGATGCTTTCCCAAAGTTTGGAGAGAAAGAAGTGCAGCTTTCTGGAGGCACGGTGCACCTTACAGGTATGACTAAGGGAGCTGGCATGATTTGTCCCAATATGGCCACCATGCTGGCTGTAGTGGCCTGTGATGCCGCTGTGGAAAGCTCTTTATGGCAAAAGCTTTTTGTAGATGCAGTGCACGTGACATTCAACAGAGTCACCGTTGATGGCGATACCTCCACCAATGACACGGTGCTTGGTTTTGCCAATGGTGCTTCCGGTGTGGTGATAGATGCAGATAATGCCCAAGATATGCAAGCTTTTCAATCGGCCTTGGAAGAAATTTTAGGTTCTCTTGCCTATATGCTTGTGCAAGATGGCGAGGGTTCCACCAAAGTTATTCGTATTGAAGTAGAAGGCGCTCACAGTCAAAAAGATGCTGAAATGGTGGCTCGCACTGTGGGGCATTCTCAATTAGTAAAAACAGCCATGTATGGACGTGATGCCAACTGGGGGCGCATTATTGCCGCAGTAGGGCGTAGCGGTGCCAGTTTTAACCCACAAGATGTGCGTATGTCGCTGTGTGGAGTAGAGTTGTTCACCGCAGGACAGCCCACACAGGGGAATCACGATGCTGCTTTAGAAGAACCTTTACGCGGTACCGATGTGACCATTAATATAGGACTTGGCAATGGCTCGGCAAGTTATGTGTTGTTGGCTTCTGATTTATCGCATGATTATGTCACTTGTAATGCCGATTATAGAACTTAAAAAATGGTGTTGTGCATATATTTTTATTGTTTTATATAGGTAGGTTAAGAAGATTTTTTTGCTTGTGTTACTCTGTTTTTTTAGAAAAGAAATATTTTTTTAAAAAAAAGACTTGCCAAGAGTACTTTTTTTACGTAAAAGAATCTTCGCTTGTGCGGAGAGGTGTCTGAGCTGGTCGAAGGAGCACGATTGGAAATC
>CAYJAD010000089.1:0-6658 GCA_964368075.1 uncultured Desulfovibrionaceae bacterium
TTAAGCGTGTCATGTCATGTATTCTTGTTCTGCTGCTGACAGGCTTATTTATGAACTGGTGTTTGGATGTTTTAGAAAACTCTATGTTGCGTTGGAGAACAGGAAGCGCACAACAAAAAAGAAGGTCGTAGGATGAAAAGATTTGGCATTTTCCTTATGGTAGCAATTCTTAGCATGACAACGCATGTAAGCGTTGAAGCTAAAACAGACAAAGAGCTTACTCCCATTACTATTTCAGAATTTAGAGATATTTCATGGATTGCTTCTTATTTAGCAGACGCATTGGGATTTTATAAAGAAGAAGGCCTTAAAGCTAACTTTGTACAATATAAAGACGGCCCCGTGGCTTTTCAAGGTATGCATGCAGGAGATTCGGATTTTTCCCTTCTTTCGGCAGAACCTGTCATGCGCGCGTATGATGCAGGTATGGAATCATATTTTATCCTCAGTAATACAAAAAACCGTGCCTATGGTTTTGTTGCTCAGCCTCAATATACCAAGGTAGAAGACCTTAAAGGCAAAACCGTTTTTGCCGGTAGCCCAGGCTCTGCTCCGTATTCCTTTGTCTTGTCCATTTTAAAAGAAGCAGGCATGAAAGAAAACGATGTCAATTTTATCAATATGGAATACGGCGCTACCTATGGCGCCTTTGCAAGAAAACAATTAGACGCCATGTTTATTGATATTTATACCCTGGGAACACTTAATAAGTTCACAAAGGAATATACAACTTTAATAGATGCCACCATTCCTGAAACACATAAAAAACTCTATGGTACAGAATTTTGCCAAACAACCATTGTGACATGCACAAAGAAGTTTGCAAAAGAAAAGCCCGAAGTAGTACAGGCCTTTGTCAACGCCAACCACAAAGCTCTTGTTTGGATGCAAAATCATAGCCCTGAAGAGATAGCCGATGCTGTATATCCATTTTTCACAGGACATTCCAAAGAAGATTTGCTTTCAGAAATCAAATTCTTAAAAACATCTTTTTCTAGCACCGGAGAGATTCGTAAAGAAGGTTACGCCCCAGTGGAAGAACTTTGCTTTACACAAGGTCTTATAACCAAGCGTATTCCCTTTGAAGACATAGTGGCTAGCCAATTTATGAAAAAAACCCTTCAAAAATAAGCAATAGCATTACCCTATTCGAGAAAAAGTATGTCCTATATTGAATTTAAAAATGTGAATAAAGAGTTTGAAAATCAAAGTATTTTCTCCAATTTTAACTTTCAGGTTAAAAAAGGAGACTTTGTTACCCTACTTGGGCCCTCAGGCTGCGGCAAAAGTACACTTTTACGATGCTTAGCAGGCTTTGAGCCCATTAGTAGCGGACATATTTTTCTCGATGGGGTAGATATTACGAAAAAAAGTCCTCAAGAGCGTAATATTGGCATGATTTTTCAACAGTACAGCTTATTTCCTACCATGACGGTGTACGAAAACATTGCTTTTGGCCTTAAAATGCAAAGATGTAATAAAAAAGAAGCACAAGAACGCATTGAAGATATAATTACCATGGTAGATTTACAAGGCAATGAAAAGAAATACCCATCGCAGCTCTCCGGTGGTCAACAGCAACGCGTGGCTTTGGCACGAGGTCTTGTTACGCGTCCCAAAGTGCTTTTGCTCGATGAACCTTTTTCAGCCATAGATGCTAAGTTACGAAAATCTTTACAGCATAAACTTCGTACCATTCATAAAAATCTTGGCATGACGTCTATTTTTGTTACCCACGATCAAGACGAAGCCATGATTTTATCTGATGTTATCCATGTCACCAATAAGGGTAACATAGAGCAGTCAGGTACGGCACTAGACCTGTACAACAAGCCCCAAACGCACTTTGTGGCAAGTTTTATTGGCAATAATAATATACTTACACAAGAGGAGTATTTTATTATAAGCAGTGAAATAAATGAACAAAAATATATTATCATTCGCCCTGAAACTATTGAATTATCACATACACCTTGCGAAAATAAAAACGCCATTTGCCATAAAGGGCGTATAATATCTTGTAGGCACCAAGGTAATATTATTCATTATCATGTAGATATACAAGGAGTTCAAGTGAGCGTTGAAAAAATTTCTGAGAGTAGAAACATCTACCATGAAAATGAATGCTTATATGTAAGCATAAATAGAGATGCTATAAACTATGTTGATGCATAAGGAAACGCTGATTTAATAGATTTTTCGTTTTCTAACTAGGAAGACGAATTTTGCTAAGGGACATAGTATATAGACATACATGCAGTCTTAGTAAAAAGTAAGAATCCACCAGCTAGGCTGGTGGATTCTTATTATATTTATGCTTCTTTTGAAAAACTATTTAAAGGCTTTTTCAAAATTAGGCACTACTTGCTTTTTGCGGCTCATAACGCCATCAAGCCATACAGACTTATCAGCGCATTTTACACCAAAGGCTTTATCAACAACGGAAGGATCATCAGAAACAACAAGCATTTCAGAGCCTTCTTTCATGATATCAGTTAAAAGTAAGAAAACAGAATGGCGGCCTTCAGCTTTAACTTTTGAAATTTCTTCATAAAGGCCATCTTTTACCTTATCAAGAATACTTAAATCTACGACTTCTAATTGGCCGATACCTACTTTATTGCCATTCATGTCAAAATCTTTATAATCGCGGAATACAAGATCTTTCATGGAAGCGCCGTCTACTGCACTCTTCACGGTAAACATTTCCATACCAAGAGCCATCACATCGCTTACGCCACATGCTTTTGCAAGAGCTTCAACTGCCTTTTTATCAGCATCTGTGCATGTGGGAGACTTAAACATAACTGTGTCAGACAAGATAGCACACAACAAGCAGCCAGCAATATTTTTAGGAAGCTCAACGCCATAAAAATCGTACATGCCTTTAATAACAGTACCGGTGCAACCCACAGGCCATGCCCAAATTTCTAAAGGATTAGAAGTTGTTACATCGCCAAGCTTGTGGTGGTCCACAATACCGAGAATTTCTGCTTCATCAATGCCTTTAGGAGCTTGAGCCAAGTCAGAAAAGTCAACAAGAATAACTTTTTGACCTGCAACAGTATCCACTACTTCAGGGGCACTTACGCCAAATTTTTCTAGAACAAATTGAGTTTCAGGGGTCGGGGCGCCTTGAGCCACAGCTTTGGCTTCTGTACCACGTTTGGTATACAAATCTGCAATGGCAATGGCGGAAACAATACTATCGGTATCGGGATTCATATGTCCTATAACAAGTGCAGCCATGAAAAACTCCTTAAACGTATTCTGTTGAATTATTAATAAAAAAGAACATCTTCTTTGCGACGTTCCAACTTTGTTACTTTTAGCACAAAGTCTTTCTTTTGCCAAGCGAATTTTTAAAGTACTTTTTTACTACGCCATTCACAAAGCGTTGCTAGCTTGAAAAATATTTCAAAAAAAATCTTTCTTTTCAAAATATTTTTAGCTAGTATCTATGGAGCACGTTACTATAAAATCTTTGTTTAGGGAAGGAGTTTTTCCTATGATTAAAACTAGCCAGCGTTACAGCATTGATGGTATTGATTTTGACGCCATTTACAACAGAAATGAGTATACTATACGTCTTGAATTAAAAAATATCTTAGAGCAAGAAAAGACACAGCTCAGCCCCAAAGACGTGCAAGATGTTTACGCACTTACCCTTAATTATTTTCCTGCTCACTATGTGCATTCAGGAACCATTGTACTCTTTCCCAATGTGCATAAACAAGAGGTTATTGATAAATTGAACGAAAATATTCAATACGTTCGTTCACGCCCCAAACAGTAAATTTTATTTACTATTTTAAATACATACTTTCACTATCTAGAAAATGTATTAGAAAGCCATGTAATGATGCTAAAATTACATAAGCTATCTAGACATTTTCTAGACTTTTTTTAGTTACTACGCTACACTGCATGTATGAAAAATCTTTATACCGTTACATTGCTTCGTGGTGATCTTATGGAGCTTGAAAGCCATTTAGCTCAAGCTCTTCGCGGCATACTCCCTTTTGCCAGCTATAGTCTTTATTTTCCAACCAAGGAAAGCTGCCCTCAAGAGCCTCAATGGATTGCCAGAGAGCGATCGCTTCTTTTGCCATTACGGTATGAAGGTGCACCACTAGGCGTATTTATGGCCCGTGGTGTAGACGGACGTACTGTAAAACGCCTTATGCCATCATTAGAAGCGCTTGCAGACTTATGCATACAACATATACTTTGTGTAAAGCAAAGCCGCATTGATGAACTTACCGGCCTTGCTCGCATGCCACGTTTGCTAGAGCGTATGCAGCAAAATGCCGATATGGTACGCTCTTATAGCAATGATGGAGCTGTTGCCGAGCATCAAGTGCCCCTTCACAAAGCTTGCATGGGGCTTATTGTTTTGCGCTGCCCCGCTCTTGATTCTTTAGCAACAGAATTTGGTTACACTTTTGCCCAGCAAGCTCTTTCTACTTGGGCTAAAGCTCTACAAGAAAATCTACCACAAGAAGTTTTAGCTGCCCGAAGTGGCGAAAATGAATGCACCTTACTTTTGCCCACAGCTTCTCGTACCTCTTGCAGCACATTTACTGAAGAAATCATGGCCAGAGTGGACGCTGTTACCCTTACACATACGGCATCCAAGCGCACCATTCGCCTCCATTCAGTGGCTGGTTTCGCTTTGTATCCGCAAGATATGGAAAGTTCGCGTTTATCTTTAGGAATGGCAGAGCAAGGGCATTATATTTTACAAAAAGCACGTCATGCGACACATATGGCCTACGAACGCAGTCGTTTTTTACCTAAAAAAGAAAAAAATATTGTGCACAATCGCTACCTTGCGTATGCAAGGGTACTAGCTCAGGGCGGTATACTTCAAGAAGTGCTTCCTCATGGACAAATACTTACCAATTTAGGGCGCTATGCAGGTGCCAGAGAAGGACAGCATTTTGCTATTTGGGGTTTGAAAAATGAAACTTGGCAGCGAAAGGGAGAAGTTGTGCTTATGGAAATGCGTAACTCCCAATCTGTAGCAGAAGTTCTTCAAATATATGATCCTGCATGGCCTTGGGAAAAAGGTGACAATCTACGTCTTATTGACGTACAACAGCGTCAACAGTCTGAGATTTCCCCAGAGCAATCAGAACAGGATGTTATAGCCCCAGCACAACCTACAGAAGAGCTTTTATCGCACGGTGATTTTTTGCGCCAATTAACGGTGTCCGCAGAACAATATGCATCCTTTAGTCTTGCCTTGGTTCGTGTTCAAACAGAAAACTTTTCTCATGTGCAAGAAAAAGAAAGTGTTGAAAGCTTTATGCGCCTATACAAACAAGGCTACTATGCACACGATGCTGACGCGCAAGCCCATGAAGGTATTGTTCCCTTTGATGGCAAAAAAGATTACTACCCTACTTTTATGGGGCGTTATGGCGAAACAAGCCTTATATTTTTTCACGCCACCAGCGCACAAAATTTAGAGCAAACCTATAAAGTCTTAGCACAGCAAGCCAAGGAAGCTGGCATAAAAGTAGCTATTGGCTTAGCAAGCTATCCATTTTTACAAGCGCATAAACGCGATATTTTAGAGCATTGTCATAAAGCATTGGAACTCGCCCTACTTTTACCTGCACCGCAAGTGGGAAATATGGGATCCTTAGCGTTAAATATCAGTGCTGACCAACGCTATAGCCGTGGTGATGTTTTTGGTGCCATAGAAGAATATAAACTCGCCATTTTAGCAGATGCCAACAATGCCATGGCTTGGAACTCTTTAGGCGTTTGTATGGCTGCCCTTAATCGCCCCAGCGAAGCACGCCAACACTTCAAGGAAGCCTTGAAGTTGTGGAAGAAAACCCCTTATGTCTCTACAGTTTCAGAACAAACCGAACTAGACATTCCTAAAGAATTGGCTGCTACCTTATATAATTTAGGTACTGTTTGCCAAAGTCTAGGCGAAGCCCGCGCCGCCACCAAATATTTTAAACAATGTGTTGAAGTGGACACCACTCATTACTTTGCTCATATTCGCTTGGGGCAATTGGCTGAAAAAAATAAAAAACTACAGCAAGCACGGCAATATTATACTCTTGCTAGCGAGCTTGAAAAAAATGCTACTGGCAATAGTACAGGGCTTGCCTATAGGTATTTAGCTCGTGTGGCTTTGCAGCAAGAAAAACACGCTGAAGCCAGAGAGTTACTTCATGAAACACTTTTACATAACCCACAAGATGCTGTGGCTCTTTGCATGCTTGCAGAAATTTATTTGCAAAGTGGTGAAGACCCGGCCATGTCTGAAATGCTTGCTAGAAAAAGTGTAGGCTTACGGCCAGAATATGCAAGTGCATGGCGCATTCTTGCACAAAGTTTACGCGCTCTTGGACAAGAAGATGACGCTTTAAATGCAGAAGATAAAGCGGCCACTTTATCATAATTTTATATTCGAAACAAATTAGCGTTTTTTTATTAAGAAAAATCTTACAAGACGTTTTTATTGTGTTGAGACTTTTATTGCAAAGATAAAATCCTGTTGCAAGTAAAGTTTTTTGGAAAGGGGGGGCTGGGGGAAGAACCTTTTTTTTCAAAAAAGGTTTTCCCCCAAAAAAATAAAAAAATAAAAAAAATGTTAAATTTTTGGTTTTTTTTTTTTTGGGGGTTAAAAAAG
>CAYJAD010000090.1:0-6574 GCA_964368075.1 uncultured Desulfovibrionaceae bacterium
GGCATTGCACAAGGTCGGGCAAGCTTTTTCTTTCAACGGCAACTTTGTCTTGAAGCCCTACAAGGCTATAATCGCCAATGTACGAATTGTCCTGTTTGGTGGTGCATTCGTACCGTTCGTGCTCAAAAGTAAAGGGGACTTGTTCACGGCTATCAATAAGTATTTTCATTGCACGGACTCCATGGCGTAAGGATTTTCTAAAAGTGGCATGATACAAAATTCATCTCCTGCACAGTTCAAACACTCCCGCTTGCTACGCCATGCAAAGCTCGGCTTGGGGCACAAAATATCCTCACACACTTCATGGGGGCTAAAGTGGGGTTGCTCACGGTATGCCCGCACAAGTTCGGGATTGGCGCATATCTCGGCAAGGGTCATGCTGTTAAAGTCAATTTTTTCGCGTTCAATGCCTTGTGTATCATTGCTTCTAAACTTTGAAACTCCTTCATCTATCTTTGGCCCTATACCTTGGGTCGGGTTTTCTATTTTCATCGCTGAAGTTCTAACAAATTCGCACTTAGGGTTTGCAATTTCTAGGGCAATCTCTGCCCATTGCTGAACTGTTGGAGTGGTGGGTGTATTTCCACCTTGGGCGGCCATCAAGTGCATATCGGTAAGGTCTTTGCCTTCCAATGGTCGTACACGCACGGCAGAGGGGAAAAGCTTACGCCACTCGTTCCAAGCCTTATGGCCTGCGTCGTCGTCATCGGGGCAAGCTATTACCAACGGCGCATTGCAGATAAAGGCGGCTGTGCCTTTGTCTATACCTTTGGTGCTGCCCATGAAGGCCATGGCGGCGCATTGCCCTTGCATTTCCTGCCAAAGCAAAACGGCATCCAGCGCGGACTCAAAGAGAAATACGGGCTTCTTGACTTCGCCTACCACGTAAGGGGCATTGCTTGAGCCTTGTATTTGCCAATACTTGGGGCGGTCTTTCGGCTTGTCATCAGCACAGCGCATAGTCACGGCTACTATTCCAGATTTGCGGCGCGTAGGAATAACTAGTCCACGAGGGAGTAGCAGTTTGGTCTTGCCTTGTACTTCCGGCAGTCCCCATGCTTGGCGTAGGGGGTAGATGTCTGCTGTGCTCCAGCCAATGCTCAACTTTTGCGCGGTGGCTATGGTGAGGCCACGGGCTTTGAGTGCTGCAATGGCTTCGGGGTGGCTAAGGTTGCGGCTACACTGCGCCACAAAGTCAGCGGCGGCTTGCATCCATTCTTTACCGGGCAGAGAGAAAGCTTCTTGTTGAGGTGCTAGCTTGCCTATGGTTTTGGGGACTGAGCTTTTCCCATCCTGCAAGGGAATGTCTAGTGCCTTACAAGCTTCGGGGTAGCTCATGCCCCTGAATTCCATGAGGTAGGCTATGCCGTCGCCCTTAGCCTCACAGCCACGGCAAAAGAAGGCGCCTCCTTTGGGTCGATTGGTGAGAATGACAAAACGGTCATTGCCTCCGCATGAGGGGCAAGACGCTGCCCATTCGTGGACGGTCTTTTGCTTAACAGAAAGGAAGTCTATAATGGTTTTCATAATACCACCTCAACGGCTTTTAAAGGCAAAAAAGTACCATGCAAGGGCTTACAAAGCCCGGTATAGGTACTTACTTTAGTAAGTGTTTTTCGTGCTTTGTGCTTTGCTTTACAATTCAGCATGTTACAGCAACGGCACAGTTTGCGTGCTTTTATAGGGCGTGCTTTTCTGTAATTCATCAAAAATATTTTATTATTCATAAAAGCTTACCCCTCGTGCTTTTCATGCTTTTCAAAGGTGTGCTTTTCTCTCAACTCTAAAATATTCCCTTTACCTTTAGGTTTTTTTGTTTTGTAAAGGCTCCCATTACTAATGGCATATTGTACAGCTCTAGAGGTACGAGTATCACCCCAATTAAAAACAATGTTCCCCGCTTTAGATGCTGGTAAAGGGTCAAGATTTTCCTTTGCTCGGCGTTTAATTTCAGCCACAAGAGCGGCGGCGTCATCTTCCACAGATTGCGCTTGCTGTTCTTCCTTGCTGGGCTCCACGTATTGCAAAAGGCCATGTTTTCCACGCTGGGCATAGACAATTCCTTCGGGGTGTCCTGCGTTCTTTTTGCAGACACGCAAGGCTACATATGTACCGTCATTTCTTTGCCCAGCATTATCGCCTATGGTTTTACTGGCGAAACTGCGGGCAAGACTCATTATGTTAAGTTGCCACCGCGCCGAACCTGTAAGAGAAGTCCAGCCTCTAAGTGCTGTTTGTTCAAGCCCGTCCATAAGCTTTTGCTTATCCGTGGCAAGAACTCCACTAGCCTTGTCTGTATGGTGTATTAAAACAAAATTGACTTGATAGTCATGGCAAAGCTTTTCAAGGTATCCTAAAGCCTGTGTCATAGCTGCGTTATCCCCCTCTTTAATGGCAAAAAAACGCGCTACGGTATCCAATACAACAACATGTGGCCTATACCTTTCAATGAGCTTTTTAAGGTCTTTAAAGTTTGCTGTAACTTTTCCATCAGCATAAAGGGCAACATTACCATGCACGGCAAAGGCATGTATATTTTGAGCGGCTTCATGCTGTACGCTTTGGGGAAGTTGTTTTAACGCATGATGCAAGCGTCTATGGATGACAAGGTGGTCATCTTCTGCAGAGATATAAATACACCGTAGGGATTGCTTCACTTCCCATGTATTTAAGCATTTGCCACCACTAGCAATAGCAATGAGCAATTGCTTAACGAACATCCCCTTTCCGCACCCCGGCGCACCCACAATAACGCCAATACATGCGCGGCGTAGGCTTTGCTCAATAAGCCAATCATAGTTTTGTGGGCAGTTATCCAGCATGAAGGAGCCACTAGCTTTTTCAAAGTCCAAATTTGAAAAGGGTCGCTTGCTTTTCTCCTGCTCGGCTGGATTGTCTTCTTCTGGTGGCGTCGCATTGTCCGCGACATATTGAGCTTTTATTTGTTCAACAAAACTGCTCATAATCACACCTCGAACAATCCACATGTCTTGAAAGTTCGGTATGGCATGCACTTTTTGTGAAATACCCAACGATAAAACTTACCATCATTCCACTGAGCTTGCCTTTTAGGTGTTTTTTGAACATAATGTGACTGTGTTGGTCGCACAGTTTTTGCCCTCATTGCTTCGGTGATGAGGGTTAATTTTTTCATAGCTACTCCCCCACATATTCTAGAATGAACTTGATAACGGCTTCTTTCGGGTAAACGGCACGCTTTGCAACAATGCGCTTTCCTTCAATGCCCTTACCCATGCAATCTAAATTTGCAAGGGTACGGCTTGAAATTATACCAGTAGCGTCAGCGATACGTTGACGAGAACAAAGGGGGGGAAGCTTATCAAAGACTTGTTGCCAGTCTTGAGAAATAACAGTTTGCATATAGCACCTCTCTAGGTAAAAATTTTCATAGGTAAAGTCTATGACGCCTAAAGAATGCCAAAAAAAAAGCCCCTTGTAAGGGGCAGAAAGGGGACAAAAGGGGGACAGTTTATACTAATTTTATATTATAATATTTGTCGGCATGAGCTACAAGCTGGTTAGTTTTACGTTTGTAATGTTTCTCATCTTTGCTGTCTTTGTCCGTACAAAATAAGCGCCCTATAGTGTACGCCCCAAAGCCTCTTTTTCCTTTTACATAGATCAATGCTGCAATAACTTCACGTGGAATATTCTTTGCCTGTAAAGCTTCCATTTGCTCTAAAGCTGTCGGCTTGCCTATATACCAAGCTTGTTGCACATTTACAACCGTTTTGGATTTCTTTTCTTTATTCTGAGAAAGGCTATCGTTATCCCATTTCTCCCTTTGTCCCCTTTTAAATTTAAATGATTTACGCATTAAATACTCTTTTGCATCTTGCATAGAGACTCTATATGTATTGTTATCATCATTTATAACACCATGAATTTCTATAAAATTAGGAATGAGCATTCCTTTTTCAAAATCATTTTTTGTTGTATCAGAGAGGTCAATAAATTCATCTGAATCTTGAGGGTAAAAGCGAACTTCTCCGCTATACAGCATATCTTGAAGGAACGCGCCTGTAATACGCTCTTCACCATCAACAAAATATGAGGCTAATTGGTTTATAAAAATATAAGATAAGGAAGGGGAAAGAGTATTATCTATTGTTATTAGAGAGCTCACATTGCAGTTCAGCACCTCAGCAAGCTTGGTGGCGTTCTTCTTACCGATGGGGCGCTTGCCATTTTCCATCTCGCTTATATGGCGAATGGGAATACCGGTGTGTTCAGAAAGTTCTTTTTGCGTAAGGTCTTCACGACATTTTGAACCACGCAAGTAGACACTAGGCTTTTCTTCCTCTGTATAAAGGAATACCTCTTCCATGGTGAAGTACTCTTTTTCTTCCGCAATACTCATGAATACCTTACCCCTTCGCGCCATGACTACAATCCAAGGGTACTACGTCCAGCGTATAACCTAACGGATGCAAAAGTTTAATAAGAGTGCTTAATTGTGGATTGACGGTGCTGCTCTCCAAGCGAGCAAGAACAGGCTGTTTAATACCTGCTTTTTCTGCAAGGGCGCGTTGGCTGAGGCCTTGGGCATCCCGCGCTTCAATAAGCTTGCTGATGATTTTTACACGCACATCACTCTCTGCAATTTCTTCACTAGTGAAGACTTCCTTACGCAATGCGTTCCATGCTGTGCCTCGTGGGCTTATATGTGTATCACTCATGGTGGTGACTCCTTTCCAAAAAGTCTTTTTGGTGGCGCTTCGCCTGTTCTATTTCTTTGCGAGGTGTCTTTTGTGTCTTCTTAATAAAATGGTGTAACAGTACAAAAGAACCTTCATAGGGACTGAAAAAAAGTACACGGTCTGAGGTGGGACGTATTTCCCATATATCATCCTCAAGGCGACGTATATAGGGCATCCCAAGGCGCAAGCCATGTTGGGCAAGAGCTTCCACATAGTCATTGATTTTGTTAAGGCGCACCCTTACGCCCTTATTGGTGGCAGCTTTACTGCGCAAATCCAAAATAAGCTCGGTGACAGGTTCATGTCCCCGCCTATCTCTATACATTACTATTTCGTACATATCTTTCCCTATGCTTAGTTTAGATAACTACAAAGTATTCAAATGTCAAGCGCCTTTCCGTTTATTAAAATCCGCCACATGCGCTGGCTTTGGCGCAAGTGCCCCTTGTAATTGTAGGGTGGCTGCTTGCATATTGTCCGGTGCAAGGTGGCTATAGCGTTGGGTCATTTTTATGTCAGAATGCCCCATGAGCTGAGCAAGAGTGTAGAGCGGCGTACCGGCTTGGGCTAGCCATGATGCAAAGGTATGGCGCAAAGTGTGGAATACTACTCTTTGCCGTGCATCCTTAATTTCAAGGGCGTTGCCTTCTGCGTCTTGCTCACCTGTGCCGTTTAAGCCAAGGTCACGTACCGTGCGTTCAAAGGTGTCGGGCACGTCTTTACGTATACCTCCACCACGAGCAGGAAAAACAAAGACTGTTTTGTGTTGCCCTTGGTGGCGGCTTTGTAGCATATCTTTTACTTCTTCGGTCATATAGGCGTGACGACTGTTTTTATTCTTAGGGTCACGGATATAAAGGCTGCCATTTACAAAGTCCACATCTGCCCATGTGAGCGCCCATATTTCCCCGGCACGAAGCCCTGCAAAAAGTGAGAGTAAGGCGGCATCGTGTACATCTATGGAGCGTAGACGCAAGGCATCCAGTAAGGCTATGGCTTCGGTGTGATTTAAAAAGCGCATACGTCTATTGTCTGCGCTAGGCTTTTTTATCTTCTTGGTGGGGCTATCCCCTTGCACAAGGTCACGGGAGGCGGCAAGGTTCCAAACTTGAGATATGACAGCAAGCATGTAACGAATGCTGGCGGCGCTCTTGCCTTGTTTCTGCATGGATAGAGCTATCTTTTCACACATGGGGGAAGTGATACGCTGCAAAGCCACTTTGCCAAGGGTGGGCTTTATCCATTTATTATATAAGAAGCGTTCTGTATTCATAGAGCGTTCTTTCTTGGTGGCTGTGGCAAGAGGGAGGTATTCGCTTTCCCAAAATTCTGTAAAGGTAGTGGCGGCTCGCTGTGTAGCGGCGGTCTTGCGTTGCACCTCAGCGGCTTTGGCCTCGTTATCCTCACGCATGGCGGCAAGGGATTGTGCCCCCTCACCAGTACGGATATTTTCCCGCACAGTGGAAAGCAGATTGAAAGCCTTTTCCGCACTCATGCCCTCAGAACTCCAGCCCGCCATTTCTTCCTTGTCCTTGCCATTAAGCTTATAGCGAACAAAAAAACAACGGTCGAACTTCACCCCATGCTTACGGCTTGGGTGCTCTCGGTATCGTATGCCTAGAAAATTGGTCTTATGCTTCACGCTTGCCATGCTCTACTCCACTATGCTAATTCTGACCTGCTGGCTGTGTAGATTTGCATATCAGCAGGCCTCCCCGTGCCCCGCTCCTGCCCCGCTTTTTTGGTAAAAACTAGGGTAAAAATCGGTAAACGGGTGAAAATAGAAAATCAAAAAAGTTAATGATTGTCAAGGTTATAAGTATAAATAGTGAAAGATAGAGAATGCTTGAGTT
>CAYJAD010000091.1:0-6569 GCA_964368075.1 uncultured Desulfovibrionaceae bacterium
AATAGAATGAGACTTGGTATCGATCCAGACTTGCTGAGGCTTGGCACAATCATAGCAGTAGGAGAGATAGAAAGAGGGGCTGTTAAATTCATTGACTATGTGAAGAAAGTTAAGGCAAAACTAGGAGATAGTGCAGATGACTTCATTAAGTTCTGGTATAACTCCGCTAGAATTTATCCCGGATTTGAAAAGGCTGTGGAAATGGACAGTCAAGAATATGTTGATAGTTTTGATATTTCGACAATTGGCAAGCCCAAAAAAACCTCTACAAAAAAAAGTACGACCACTATAAAAGATGAGCAAACTATCGAGGATAATTTGTTTAATCCTATTGAGGTTGCAGAAAATGTAGCCGAGAGTTCAATACTGCCTAAAGAAGAAGACATTAAATCTGATAGCTTTACTTATGTGGCATCTTACAGGAATGGTCGCTATCACGTTGAAAGATTTACTCAGTCTAATTGGTATCCGATTTCAGATGCTAATTTTGACGTGTCAGCCGTTAGCGTTGAAGAGCTGATACAGATGCTTGATGCGCAAGGTATAGCGTTGCCAGAAATTGAGCTAGAAAAACTAAAAAATTACCAAACCATAAATACAAATAATTATGAAGAAGTACTCACTAACGAGCAATCCGATGATGCAGGCCTATTTAGTGAACCTGCAGGAGAATTGCCCCTACTTGCTGAGGAAACAAGCAAAAGAAATGAGACAGATGGTGCAGAGATTGATTCTGATACTAGAGATGGCAGAGGCGATACAGAAGCGACAATTTCACGCCAAAATGACAGAAGAGCAGTCGATGGAAGTGTTGTTGGAAACAGTTCTAGCACCGCCACTAGTGACGGAGTAGTTATTGACGAAGAAATTGTTTCGGCAGATGTTCTTAATAGGCTAAGTCGTTCTAGTATAAATAGTGAAACTCTATCTTCTACTACTATAGCTAGTGATAATGCTGAGATTGGCCAAGCTGTTCTAGACTTAGCAAAGTCTCTTGGCACTACGGTTGAAATTGTCGAAGATATGAGCCAATACCCTAATATATCTAGCAACGCAAAGGGCTGGTATGAACCTGCGACTGGCAAGGTGTATTTCTCTGTGCAAAATGCAGAGAGTGCAGATGATGCTATTGTAACAATCTTGCACGAGGTTGTAGGTCATAAGGGGCTAATGGAGCTTTTGGGTGATAAGTTTACAACAGCTACTCGTAGAATATATGAGAGTGGTACGCCAGAGTTCCGAGAATTGATTGATAGCAAAGGACTGGGAGTTACTGAGGGCGTTGCCGAATATATGGCAGAATTGGCTGAAATGGGCGCAGAAACCAAAGAAGAGTTGTCAGTGTGGCAATCTATCAAATATCACATATTATCCGCACTAGCTGAGCTTAAAACTCGCTTATCTCTTGCGTTGACTGAGAGTGATATTAAGTATCTGTTATGGAAGTCATATCATAATATGAGGGATAGGGCAGAAAAGAGTTCTCCACAACAGGCTAATGAGACTATTGCAGATTTTGACATAAGGACAAAGAACAATATTAATGGTCCATATCTTCGTAGAAAAGGAGTAGAGCAGCTCAAAAAAGACGAGATGCAACGACAGTATGATGATAGGATTAATACTCTGGCGTTCAAGTTTAGGGAGGGACATCAAGATTATATGCTAGGTGTTCTCAAAATTCAGAGACTAGTTGAGGCTAAGTTAGGCAGACCATTGTATGATTATGAAAACCCATACATTGCAGAGTGGGCGAGAACTTCTATTGCTAAAGATATGCGTAATATCTTTGAGCGTAGTGTATTTGTTGGGGTTACAGATGCAGTTGCAAAATTGCAGAGAGATGGCGTTAATTATGATACGCTTATCGACTATCTATATAGCAAGACTGGCCTAGAGAGAAATGAAGTAATGGCTAGGCGTAATGCGCAATTAGCGTATGATGCAGATCTAAAAAAGTTGTCAAAAGAAGAGTTAGGCGAGAAAGATTATGCAAAGGCAGTTGATAAATTGCCAACGGTAGAAGATAGGATTTCTTCATTTGAGAGAGACTACTCTGGATTGTCTGCGGTAACTGGCAGTGATACTGATTTTAAGGCTCTTGCAGAGAATATCGTGTTGGAATTTGAGGCAAGCCACGATGTGAAAAATGTTTGGTCGGCTATCAATAATGTTACTACTACAAATCTCAATATTATGGTCAAAAGTGGCTTAATAAGCAAAGAGCAAGCAGAAGCTATTGCTGCTCCTTACGCTTATTATATGCCGTTGCGAGACTATGATGAGACTATATCTTCTGATGTTTATGAATACCTTGATTCTTCTAATGGCTCTGGTGTTAATCTTAGTGCATCAATCAAGGGTAGAACTTCAAGAGCAGCAGATCCATTGGCAAACATGTTGAGGTATAGCCACGCTGTTGTGTATCAATCAACTAAAAAAAATGTTAAGACTAGACTTTACAATCTTGCTAAATCGGCTAAATCGCCTATATTGCAAGTGCAAGAGCAATGGTATAGGCTAGATGATGCAGATAACACGTATTATGCTGCACTCCCAGAGATACCAGAGCAAGCAAGCGTAGCGGAGGTGGAGGCTATACTCAATGAGTTTGAGGCAACGATGAATGAGCTATTGGCAGAGAATAAAGCTTACAAAGGGAAAGCAAAGGCTAATATGCACTATAAAACAACAACTCAACAAGCTAGCGAGCATATTGTGAGGGTAAAAATAGCAGGTACTCCTTATAATGTAATTGTGGTAGGTAATCCAAATGCGGCACAAGCAATTAATGGCAGAACTAGAACGAGTAATAACATAGATAATGCCATACAGATACAAAAGGAGACGGCAGGTTGGTATCATAGATTATTGGTAGGACTGATTAACTCTAGTCCTGTTGATTTATTGCAGCGTGGATTGCGCAACATTGCGGCTAACTATACTGCACGTAATCCAGATTTTGTGTTTGCTAATATGGTCAAAGACTTTATGTTTGCCAATAATAACACGTTTATTAAGTATGGACCTAAGAGGACTGCACGTTTCTTTAAGAATTGGTTTATATCTGCTATCAACTTACCTCTGCTAATAGCTAGAGATGCTTCTGGCAAGCTAGATATGAACAGCACGTTGGACAAATTGTTTAATGACTTTTTGAGGAATGGCGGAGAGACTGGATATGATGAGATGTTTGACTTTGAAAAATCTAAAAAATCTCTTAAAAAGCTATTGAAAAAGTCTGAACAAAAGCAATATGAGCCGTGGACTAAGACAATGCTATATGTGTTGAAGTCTCCTAAAACGGTTTATGAAGCAATCGGTCAGATAGGCAGATACGCTGAGATGATTTCACGCTTTGCTGCATTTATGGAATCAAGGGAACAAGGCAATGATATTAACACAGCCATTTATGATGCAAAAGAAATATCAGTAAACTTCAATAAGAAAGGCAGAGGAACTAAAGGAGGTAAATTATTCAATTTTATGTATGTGTTCTACAACGCTGCGATGCAGGGTTTTGCTACTCTGATTTCTCACTTTGGCTATAACCCTATAAGAGCTAGCGTAGCCTATGGCGGTTGGATCGCAGCTGGTATTTTGAACGCTTATCTTCTGTATTCAGATGATGAAGAGGAAAAAGAAAACGAGGTGCCGGTACGTATTCTTAAACATAATATAGTAATGCCTGGTTTTAATACCGAAGATAATATTTATGGCACAATACCTCTGCCTATTGAGGGTAGAGCCTTTTTCGGTGCAGGTGTAGTAATAGAGCAGTATCTGAGTGGAAAAATACCTGCAGACGAATTAGCTTGGGAGCTGATGGGGCAAGCAGGGGATTTGTTTCCGATTGATTATCTAGGCCCAGCAGGAGTGGAGAAAGGAAGCGACTTGCTAGTCAATATGTCTCCGTCTATTTATAGACCTATTGCTGAGGTTGTGAATAATCGCAATTATTTTGGCTACCCTATCTCTAAACAATATGATTACAATGAGAAGATGCCAGAGTTCACAAAAGCTTACAGGTCTGTTAATCCTCTGCTTGTAAGTGCTTCGGAGGCAGCAAACGAATATAGTGGAGGTAATAAGTACCGTAAAGGTGCAGTAGATATAAACCCTGCTAATGTTGAACACGTTGCAAGAGGCTATCTGGGTGGTTTATTCACATTTGGAAATAAACTCTATAATACATCATTTGCCGAGGATAAGCTACTGCGAAATATGCCTATTATATCAAGGTTCATTATGAATCTTGATGAATATCCTAGCTCTAGTAACTTCAACGAAGAATACTACGAGATAGTAGATATGTATGAGCAATTTGAGCAAGAACGAAGAGGTTGGAGGTCTGATATTATGAAGATAGCAGATCCAATTGAAAAGGCAGAGGCAGAAGTAGAGTATTCTAAGCTAGTCAATAGTCAAGAGATGGGCAAGATGCAAGAGTTTAAGGAAATGAGCTCCGCTATACAAAAGCTAAACAGCAATTTGAAAGCATATAGAGAATATATGAGCGATATGGATGTTAGCTCTTTAGAGAAACAAATAGAGGCACTTAAACAAGAAGCAGTAGAAAACTTTAAAACGGAGGAAGAAAATGAGCAATAACTATAAGAGAACAGGAACAGTGTTAGGTCGCCCTAGAAAAGTGGCCGAAACTGTTGTTGTACGAGAGGCTAAGCCAAGGGGGAGACCGCCTAAGAAAGAGCAGGTCGCTAAGCCTATAATGAAACTCCCTACCACGGTTACACGTTTAGATATGGCAATTGAGCGCACTCCTCCTAAAAAGAGAGTGCGCAAGCCTAAGCCTGAACTAGAAGCTCCTAAAACTAAAACGGACGAGATTCAAGAAGTGTTATCTTCACTGCCGGAAACAGCTGTAACGGAGATTAAAACAAAAGCTAGAGCTAAGCCTGTAAGGGAGAGAATACGAGAGTTGCTAGATATTATGGGAGATGGTATTGAGGACGATATTCTTTTGCTAAGACCACAAGATAGAGTAAAACTATTTTTATCATTACTAGAATTTGACGTTCCTAAACTTAAAGCTGTTGAGCTTAATGATAATAGAACATCTCAGAATGCTTTTTCCGATATGCTAAAAAAATTAGCAGGGGAAGAAGTGACAAGTGCGCCTATTCAAAATAAAAGGGTAGGAACTAAAGCAACATAAATATTCTAAAAAATATTTGGGATTATAATTATTATTACTATCTTTGCACTGTAGAAGTCGGACACTACAATAATAATGGAGTTTAATCACTCAACATAGAGAGAGTTTATTTAGGAGTCCGACCCTAGATAGGCTCTCTTACCTTTTTAATTATATGGAAAACAAACACGAATTATTGCCTTGCCCCTTTTGTGGGGCGCAGCCAATGGTTAGCGAAAAATCACAATCTGTTTACTGTAAAAACGCACTTTGTCCAGAGGTTATTGCAGGCGAGAGCGACAACATTGTGGATGCTATTGAGGGGTGGAACACCCGACCCGACCATAGCGGTGATAGCTCCGAGATGGTGAAGCTAAAAGCGCAGGTTGAAGAACTATCAAGCACTCTAACTTGGGCTAACACGCAAATGATTAAGGAACACTTTGGCGACACTATATCGGAGTCACAAATGCGATATGAGATAGCAAAGGATTGCGTATCAGCAACACTTTCACGCACTCATATTGTTGGTGGTGAGATTAAAGATGTAGTAGGTTACAGCATACGTGTTGCAGACGAACTTATCAGCCAACTAAAACAACAGAACGATGAAAAGTAAGAGAGCAAAAGAGTATGCAATAGACCAAGAGTTTAACAGTGTTCACGGAGGGGCTCTTGTTAGGGCGGATTACGAGCACTCTATTGCTCTTGCCGAGCAGGATGCAGAGGAGCGAGCGGTGGAATGTTTTTGCAAAGCTACTTGTAGCAGTAGCCCTTGTGAGGATAGCTGCGATGATTTTATCGAGTTTAAACAGCTGCTAAACGGAGGGCAGAGCAATAATAACAATATAGAAAAGTGTAGCGATTGCATATACTATGAAGAAAACGGATGTAGAGCTTTTATCGAGGATAAAACGCATTACGATAAGTGTATGGCAACTATTCATGAATCTAAATTTGCTAAGTGCAAACCTAAATTAGTTGAAAATGAGAATCCAAAAAATAATCACAGCAGCTAATAAGACATTGAGTAATTGGAAAGATCGAGAAAAGGGCAAGCGAGGCACAGCAAAACAAATTTACGTCTGTTACTTAGCAGCTAAAGAACTGCGATTACTAGGGCTAACTTTGCTAGATGTAGGTAATTATATTGGAATGAATAGAAGTGGAACTTGGAAACTTCTAAACATGTATAAACCTAAACTAAGGACAGATGAATTAGAGCAAATATTTTACGAAAATTTGGAAATTAAATAAATATAACTTATATTTGCAGGTGTGTCAAAGATACCTTATTTAAGATTTGTGTTAGGGCATAGGTGATTGGTTTTATCTATGCTCGCAAGTTCCTCACTGCGAAAGCCTTTTACCTGCTATATGCCGAGGTAATTAGTCAGAGGTGGTTTACTCTTTC
>CAYJAD010000092.1:0-6515 GCA_964368075.1 uncultured Desulfovibrionaceae bacterium
TTTATGAAAATTGCGAAAGAAAGCGTACATCATTTTCAAAAAACATCCGTAAATCGCCAATACCATATTTAAGCATGGCTACGCGTTCCACACCGAGACCAAAAGCAAAGCCAGTATAGCCTTCACTATCATAGCCCACAGCATCAAATACAGCAGGGTCTACCATGCCACAACCTAAAATTTCTACCCAACCGGTGCCTTTACACACACGGCAACCTTCGTTGCCCACATGACCTTTGCCGCCACAAATACAGCAGGAAATATCGGCCTCAGCGGAAGGTTCTGTAAAAGGGAAAAAGCTTGGACGAAAACGCACTTGTGTGCTGGGCCCAAAAACCCCGCGCATGAAAGCCGTTAAAGTGCCGCGCAAATGCGCCATGCTGACTTTTTTATCCACCAACAAGCCTTCTACCTGATGAAACATGGGAGTGTGTGTTATATCTGAATCGCGGCGATATACTTTGCCGGGTGCAATAACAGCTAAAGGGGGACGTTTTGCCAGCATGGAACGCACCTGCACCGGTGAGGTGTGAGTACGCATAATAATTTTATCTGCTACATACAAAGTATCTTGCATGTCTCTGGCGGGGTGTTCCGGCAAAAAATTGAGCGCTTCAAAATTATGATAGTCGGTTTCCACTTCCGGGCCGGACATAACATCATAACCAAGTCTTTTAAAAATATCGCAAATTTCTTCCATAACCAAGGTTATGGGATGCAAAGAACCTTGCCAAGGGGCACGACCAGGCATGGCCACATCAAAACGAGCTAAGTTCTTAGCCTCTGCGGCTTGTTCTAATTGTGTTTTTTTCGCATCAAAAAGCGTATTGAGCGCTTCTTTCACTTCATTGGCTTTTTGGCCCACAGCGGGTCTTTGCGTTGCCTCAAGTTTAGGCAACTCCGCCATAATTTGTGCTACTCGTCCTTTACGCCCCAAAAACTCAATGCGTAATGTTTCAAGATCAGCCAAAACTTCGGCCTTGTTTAACCCCGTTTCCAACTCCGGTACCAAGGCATCTAATGCTGCAAGAAGATTCATACTTTCCCTTTTTAAGGTGTCACTGTTAAAGCAAAATAATTACAATGGAAAGTTTTCGCACATAGTTATGCAAAAACTTTTTGGCGATACACAGCATTTTTTTTTGCAGTCTGTTGCAAACAGTCTACTTTCAAAAAAATTATCGATAAAATATTTTTTTATCGTGTTTCTACAAGCTGTTCAAAAAGTGTACGGCACGAAGAAGAGAGAGTTTTTTTGCAAAAGGAGTGTACTCTTTTGGTACTTAACTGGAGCAAAAAACGCGTCTGATCGAAATAAGTTACACCTTTTCAATAACTTGTTAGCGCACTGTGCGTAACAAGCCCTTTACCATAACGATAAAGGGCTTGTATGATTCTCGTTATCCGAGCATGCTATTGCTGTCTAAAGTAAATGAAAATTACAGGGCGGCCTTAACCACATCTACAAGCTTGGCAAAATCTTCTTTTGAACGTACTGCCATGTCTGCAAGTACCTTACGATTAAGTTCAATGCCAGCTTTTTGCATGCCGTGAATGAAACGGCTATAGGATAAACCGTGTTCACGCACACCTGCATTAATACGCAAAATCCAAAGTTTACGGAATTCACGTTTGCGAAGCTTACGACCTACAAATGCATATTGTAAGGAACGTTCAACAGCTTCACGAGCGGTACGGTACAAACGGCTACGGCCACCACGAAAACCCTTAGCAAGGGCTAAATATTTCTTATGCCTACGATGTGAGGCAAGACCCCTCTTTACACGCATGGAATACCTCCAAAATCATCAGGCGAGGCGAGGATCATGCCAGCCTGACGTATAAGTGAAAAAATGTTATGGGCGCAAGCACTGCTATTTTGAAGCAGATTTATTGGCTTTTTACCCTATAACGGTATACATTGTATCTACAAAATTTGTAGTGATTGAATACTATACAACTAGTTTACATAAGGCATCATACGACGGACGGCCTTTTCATTGGTAGCATCTACCAAGGTGGACTGGCCAAGACGCATTTTGCGCTTTGCATTTTTCTTGGTCAAAATGTGACGCAAGTTTTGACGACGACGTTTAAATTTGCCGGTGCCAGTTACTTCGAAGCGTTTGGCAGCAGAACGTCTGGTTTTGATTTTAGGCATGAAAAATCTCCTTAACAGCCTGTTGAAAGCAAAAAAAGCTTTCCATTGCAGGGCGATAATATCGCATTTCATCAAAGCATCCTGTAGTATGCTTTGACCCCTTTTAGACAGCAAAATACTGTTTCATAAATAAATTATGAGGGCAGTATGATCCCAAAAATTCAAATACACTAGAGCTCTATGAGCCCTCTTTACATTGCTATGTGTATAGCCACAATATAAAGGAGCCCTAACTTGCCCTAAAATGCCCATAAAGGCAAGAGACAAGCCCTAAAAAAAATTCACTACCGTACTTTGTTAATGCACTTTTTTTAAATATTTGCCATTCATTCTTCAAAAAAAGCCATAGGCGTTAGTAAAGGCGCGGCTTTTTTTTACAAAAAAGATTTATGCTAGCATAAAAAAAGTAAAAATAAGCCTGACGTCGCAGAAAGTACTTGTTTTAAAAATCCCTAAGCTTTGGGCTTGGGAATAAGCAGCATCTGCAAAGTACGACCTTCGGCACGGGGTTCTTGATCCACTTTTGCAATATCGGCAGTATCTTGTACTACACGTTCTAAAATGGAAAGCCCTCTATCCTTATGCACTATTTCACGTCCGCGGAAAAACACCGTTACTTTACAACGGTCTCCTGCTTCTAAGAAACGGCGAATATGGCGCACCTTGGTTTCATAGTCGTGATCATCGGTTTTGGGGCGCACCTTAATTTCTTTAATTTGCACCACAGTTTGGCGTTTTTTGGCTTCTTGTTTCTTTTTTTGTTGCTCATATTTGAACTTGCCATAGTCCATAATACGGCAAACAGGCGGTTCCACATTGGAAGCCACTTCCACCAAATCCATACCGGCTTCTTTGGCCATGGCGATGGCGTCATTGCGAGATAAAATCCCCAATTGATCACCTTCGTCACCAATGACACGCACCTCACGGGCACGAATCATTTCATTACGACGCACGCTATCTTGCGGCATTTCACGCCGCGGTCTTGTGTTAGGCGAAGCTATAGCACATACCTCTCTCTTTAAAGGGTTTTTCACAATCAGCTCTTATGGCATCTTGCACCGCGTCAAGGCTCATGACGCCTAGGTTTTCACCATTGCGTAAACGCACATTGACACTTTGAGCTTCTACTTCCTTATCCCCTATAACCAGAATATAAGGCACCTTAGCCATTTGTGCTTCACGTACTTTAAAGCCCAATTTCTCATTGCGAGTATCTGCAGTAATGCGTATACCTGCCTGAGATAATTCTTTTTCTACTTGCAAAGCAAAATCATTTTGCGCATCGGTTACAGTAAGCACGCGGGCTTGCTCAGGGTTAAGCCACGTGGGCAAGGCACCAGCAAAGTGCTCTATAAGAATGCCTATGAAGCGTTCTAATGAACCCATAATAGCTCTATGCACCATGACCGGTCTATGGCGTTCGCCATCTTGGCCTACATATTCTAAAGCAAAACGTTCGGGCAAGGTGAAATCACATTGAATAGTGGAGCATTGCCACTCTCTACCGATGGAGTCAAGCAATTTGATATCAATTTTGGGTCCGTAAAAGGCGCCATCGCCTTCATTAATATAATACGCTATGCCTTCGCGCTCTACGGCTTGGATAAGCGCATTGGTAGCCAGTTCCCAAGCTTCATCAGTACCTATACTTTTTTCAGGACGGGTAGAAATGGCAACCCTGTATTCAAATCCGAAAAGTCCCATAAGATCGCGAATAAGCGCAATAATAGAAATTATTTCGTCTTCAAGCTGCTCTGGCATACAGAGAACATGCGCATCGTCTTGAGTAAATTGGCGTACACGCATAAGCCCGTGTAAAACGCCGGATTTTTCGTGTCTGTGTACTAAACCCAACTCAAAATAGCGCTGTGGCAATTCACGATACGAACGCAAAGAATTCTTAAAAATGAGCATATGCGAAATACAGTTCATGGGCTTTACACCATATTGATCGTCCTCAATATGAGTAAAGTACATATTTTCGCGATAATTATCGTAGTGACCAGACTTTTGCCATGTTTCAACACGTAAAAGCTGTGGCCCTTGCACAATACCATAACCGCGCTTTAAATGCTCTTTACGCCAAAAATCTTCCAAAATGGTACGCATAAGCATACCTTTAGGCAGCCAAAAAACCATACCCGGCGCCACATCTTCATGAAAGGTAAAAAAGTCTAACTCGCGCCCAAGTTTTCTATGGTCGCGTTTTTTAGCTTCTTCTAAGCGATGCAAATACTCTTTTAATGCTTTTTCATCTGCAAATGCTGTTCCATAAATACGGGAAAGCATTTTATTTTTTTCGTCACCACGCCAATAAGCGCCGGCTACTGAAAGTAATTTTACAGCCTTTACAAAGCCTGTATGCGGCACATGGGGGCCACGGCACATATCTAAAAAGTCGCCACATTGATAGAAAGATAAGGTATCTGCTTCAATATCAGTAATAATTTCGGCCTTATAGTTTTCACCTAATTGGGTAAAATGCGTAATGGCTGCATCTTTTTGCATGGTACTACGCGCAAAGGGCACAGCGGCCTTAATCATGCTTTGCATTTGAGCTTCAATGGCCACAAGGTCTTCAGCAGTAAAGGGGCGCTCCACATCAAAGTCGTAATAAAAGCCTGTTTCAATGGCAGGGCCTATGGTAACTTTTGCCGCCGGAAACAGCTTTTGCACGGCTGCGGCCATGACGTGGGCTGCAGAGTGGCGAATAATTTCTATACCTTCGGGAGAATCCATCATGATGGGTTCGAGCTCGGCATCGCTAGTAAGACTTGTAGCAGGTGTAGAAAGATCAAGCATATCTTCCCCCACCTTCACAGCCACTACGCTTTTCATTTTTTTACCGCTCAGTGCAGATTTTAAAACATCGGCAAGACAAGCATCTGCCTGCACTTCCACTTCGTGACGGGTATCATCCATGCGCACAATCACACAAAACTCCTGCATATAAGAAAAGGGGAGGTATAAACCTCCCCTCCGTATCGTTATTTTTGGTAGGAACGAGCAGACTTGAACTGCTGACCCCTTCCATGTCAAGGAAGTGCTCTAGCCACCTGAGCCACGCTCCTACGCTGAGGTAGAAGGGGAATATAACCGCATCTTACAGTGGAGTCAAGTTTTTTTTGCCAATTTATTTTCTCTTTGCAGAAGAAGATAAATACCAAATTTAAGCTGAAAAAATCGCAAACTTTTCCATTCTTGCAAGGCTTTCATCCTTACCCAACACAGCCATGACATCAGGCAAATGCGGGCCGCCCATATAGCCGAGCAAAGCCACACGCAATGGCGGCCCCACTTGTTTAAATTTCAGCCCCTGCTCTGCCACAAAGTCATTGAGTGCTTTTTCCGTATTTTCTACAGTAAAATCTTCCATTTTTTGAAAATATTCTCGCAATTGTTGCACTAAGGCTGCACTTTCTTCAGAATGGGCTTTTTTTAAAGCCTTTTCGTCAAAAACCATGTCTTGTGCTGTAATCAATAAGGGGTGTAAAGCTTTGGCTAAATCGATCAAGTTGGCAGCGCGCTCTTGAAAAAGGGGCGCCATGCTTTCTAAATCTTTAGCTGTTACTTGTGTAAAACCCTCGGCATGCACAAAGGGCAAGAGGCGCGTGGCTACATCTTGCGGTGCTAGGGCGCGTAAATAATGTGCGTTCAACCATTGCAATTTATCCGGATCAAAAGCCGAAGCAGAAGCATTTAAATTTGTGCCATCAAAGAGTTTGATAAGCTCATCCATGCTAAAAATTTCTTGATCCCCATGTGACCACCCCAGGCGCACCAAATAATTGACTAAGGCTTCCGGCAACAGACCGTCTTGTTCGTATTCAATGGTGGCACGAGCGCCATGTCTTTTGGATAATTTTTGTTTATCTGGCCCTAAAATCATAGGTACATGCCCAAAAATAGGCAATGCATAGCCTAAAGCTTCAAAAATCAATATTTGGCGTATGGTGTTTGAAACATGGTCATCGCCGCGCATAACATGAGTAATGCCCATATCATGATCGTCTACCACCACAGCCATATTGTAGGTGGGCATACCATCGGCACGGCGGATAATCATATCATCTAATTCATTCACATCTACGGTAATGCGCCCTTTTGCCATGTCTTCATAGCTTACCTTGCCCACTTTGGGAATTTTCAAGCGCACACAATGTCCTGCACCCGGCCCCACATTTTTTTCACGACAACAGCCATTATACCGTGGTTTTTCGCCTTTAGCTCTGGCTTCTTCGCGCATGGCCTCCACTTCTTCCGGAGTACACGAACACCAGTAAGCATGACCGGCCGAAAGCAAGTTATCCACAGCGGCATTATATTTTTCAGTGCGTTGTGTTTGGTAAAC
>CAYJAD010000093.1:0-6201 GCA_964368075.1 uncultured Desulfovibrionaceae bacterium
AAAAAAGCAATAAGGATGACAGAAGTTTCTATGTAGTAAGTGATTCTTTTAAAGCCTTAGGACAAAATAAACCTTCTGGCAAAAACCTTAGCCGCGAAATATTTATCTATGCTGAATTTACAGGCGAAGAATTTACTTATGAATTTGACAATTAAAACAAAAAAGACAATCTGAACATGTCTTTATAGCCCTATTTACTCTGTAAATGGGGCTTTTCTAATGTATCCTAATTTACACTGAAATAATGTACTGTGTTTTACATACTCATTGTATCGTATTTTTTAGTAGTCTAATCATGCGACGCATTAGCATACGCGTTGCGGCAAAGACAATGCTTAAGATCACTGTGGGTAAGGCCCATGCTCTAAATTTGAGAGTTACTAAGATACGACTACGAGTCAGACGCAAAAGAGGCTTTATGGCAAACTTTTTCTTTGAAAAGCCTGTGGTGCTACCTTCCTTATGATGTACTATAGCTTTGGGGGCATAAGCAAAATCAAAACGATTTTTGGCCGCATAAGCCCAGTCTTGTTCTTCGCAATATAAAAAATACCGCTCATCCATAAGCCCCACAGTGCGGATAAATTCGCGGCTGGCCATAACACTGGCACCGTCTATGTAAGTCACATATTGTTCAACTTCATGGGTGGAAAGTTGTAAAGCTTGCTCACGGGTCAAGTTGTGCCCACAAAAAGTAGAAAGCCCTGTCCATAAGTTGGTTTTTGCCCCTGCACAGCATTGAACCAAGCCTGTATCTGTATAAAGTATAAGAGAGCCGCAAAGCCCCGGACGTTGCTTAGAAAACAGTCTTTCTAACATGGCTCCATGCGCTTCTTTTTCCACTTCCGTATCATTATTGAGTATCCATACAGCATCTGCGCCCCATTGCACGGCAAGGCTTATGCCAAGGTTATTTCCAGCGGCATAACCTCTATTACTTTCGCTCTGCAAAAAAACAAGCTGCATTTCTTGCGGCGAGACTTGAGGATTTAATGCAAAAGCAATGTTGCTTTGTTCTGCCCATGCCAGAAGCTTTTCCATGGAGCCGTCTGTGGAGGCATTATCCACAATAAAAACCCACTTCGGTGCAACAGTGGATGCAAGCACAGACTCTGCACAGGCTATAGTATCCGTCGTATTATTATAGTTGAGAATTATAATGGCTGTAGATAAGGCTTCAAATTTCATTTTACTGTAACATCAGAGTATTTTAAAGACTAAAAAGTCCACTGCTGCGCTTGTGCATCTTTTTCTGAAAGTTTAGGCTCTGCCACTGGCCACTCAATGCCCAGTGCAGAAGAGTTCCACGCATAAGCGCCTTCATCACTGGGGTCATAAAAGTCTGTTACTTTATAATGAAAATGTGCGATATCACTGGTAACTACAAAGCCATGAGCCAAGCCCGGAGGCACCCATAACTGCCATTGGTTATCTTGAGTTAGCTCTACCCCATACCATTGCCCATAGGTGGGGGAATTCTTGCGTATGTCCACAGCCACATCAAAGACGGAGCCTAAGGATACAGAAACGAGCTTTCCTTGCGGCTTATTTTTCTGGAAATGCAAACCACGCAAAATACCATAGCCGGAACGTGAATGATTATCCTGCACAAAGGGCAAATCTATACCTATGGCTTTATAACGCTCTTCTTGCCAAGTTTCCACAAAATACCCGCGGTTATCACCAAAAACTTTGGGCTTAATAAGCAAAACGCCTTCTATACAAGTTTTTACCGTTTCCATGTAAACACCTTTATTTATAAAAGTTCATTCAAGCAAATGTTCCTATGTAAACCTAGTCAAACTATGCCGCTTGCATAAATTCTACACACAGAGCACAGTGCTGTAAATAGATGGCAAACTACTAAAAAATCAAATCTCAAAAACCTGCTAAGTTGATGTAATATTCTTTAATCCAATAGCAAGGTTGCATATAAAAAAATTTCTATTTTTTACAATACTCACTAAAAACATATCTATTATAGAAAAAATATTTGCAACACGTACTAGTTATCTGAACAATAAAAAAACTATATATATAATATATAGTAATAAATTCAGTTAACAGTAAAAAAAATACATATTCAAAACCTCTAAATAAAAGTGAAGACACAAAAAACTGTCCACCTTGTCTGTAGATGTTTTTATTAACACCACCCTTAAAGACAAAAAATCTGCACATAAAAAAAGTTACACAAGATGCAGAAATGATAGAGATAAAATATGTTATAGCTGTATCTATACCGCAAAATTCGTGCAGAGCGGTCGTTAAAGAAAAACTTACACAGAAAGAAACCAATGATGTTTGAAGAAACTTAAAAGAATTCAATAGAAAGGCTTTCATTGTTACTTCTTTTTTGCAAGAACTATTGTAAAAGGAAATGGTTGTTTACAATCTAAAACAGTGAAATATTTTGACACCAACTTTACAAAGCTTGCTTTCGACCAATGTTGCAGATGCCCTGGAGTATTACCAAGTTCCGAAACATACTTTAAGCGCATTAAGTTGCTTATACGCCAGATAGGTTCATTAGGAACACTTAAAATAATATTTTTTTGTGTTATCTCTTGCAGCTTTTCAAGAGCAAGTGCGGGATCCTCTAAATGTTCTAACACCTCAGTACAAATAATTAAATCTGCATGCTCATCTTCTGCTTCAAGATCATAAATAGACTTTTGTTTAAATATATTTGAATCAAAGCCTGATTCTACTGCATTTTTCTTGGCAATATCAATAGTTATCTGCGAAAAATCACAACCCCGACTATGAAAATTTGTACCAAAATAACTTTTCCAATAAAGAGTCCAATACCCTTCACCACACCCAATCTCATTAATAGAGCTAGGATGTGAAATATCAACAAAGTTTACAAGAGTTTTTGTAAATCCTCTCATTATAGCATTTATTAGAAAATTTGAACTATTATATTTATCAAAAGTATTTCCAACAGCAATTCCTTGCTCAGTAGCTCCAGATAAAATTTCAACTTTATTTGCTTTCATTTTTATATCTCACTATTCTTTGTAAATATAAAGTTTCTTCAGTTAATTTGCGTTGCGCTTTTAAAAGACTAGCTATTATTGCTAATGCATTTAAAAGAACAGCTATTATAGAAAAAATGACAACGGTTAAAAGTGAAGGCAAATGCTCTCTAATATATGACCCTGTAGTCAAAGCTAAATAAATAGGCCTAGTACCAATAAAAAAAGTTAAAACCCAAAAAGGAATCGATAGAGAATTAAACAATAAAATTGGTCTGTATAAAGCAAACATCGACAAAATTGTCATGGAAGATTTAAAAACATATTGAAAAATATTTGAAAAAAGACGTGATTCTCTGGTCTTAGCATTAACTCTAATGTCAACAGATTTTATACGTAAACCATTAGTTCCTAATTGAATAAGTGTTTCCATGCAGTAGGAAAATTTAGAATAAATAAAAGTTCTTAGCAAAGACTCACGTGAAAAGGCACGAAAACCACTAGAGGCATCCCTAACATTGGTTTTTGAAATTTTTCGCAAGGCCCAACTTCCTAAAACTTGAAGGCTTTTTTTAACAATGCCAAACTCTACATGCTCAAGAATAGGACGACAACCAACAACTATATCAGCATCCTTATCAATTATAGGCTTGCATAGCTTACCGATATCATGTCCACAATACTGATTATCTCCATCTGTATTTACCACTATATCTGCACCAAGTTTTAAAGCATAATCAATTCCACACCTGAAAGCTGTCGCTAAACCTCTATTTGTGACCATGGGCAAAATATGATCAACGCCTAACTCCTTTGCCTTTTCAATAGTATTGTCTGAACTACCATCATCGATTACTAAAACTTCAATCTTACTAATACCATCAATTTGTTGTGGTAAATCTTTTAAAACTGCCTCTAAAGTTCTTTCCTCATTATAGCAAGGAATTTGAATAATCAATTTCATTAATAAACACCTCTATAAATTTATAATCCTTCAATATTAACAAGCAAACAATTATAACTAAAACTACCATCGATATCTTTTTTTGCTTTAAAGTTATTATTCAATTCAATCTCAATGATAGAATTAGGCTCAGAAATAATTTCGAAGGCAATATTTTTATCAATTACAGAAAAAGACTTGTAGCTTATACCATTTAAAACTACATTCATGACCATGCCATTATCAATATCCCAAGGATAATAGCATTTAACATTTACAATACCATTAGAACCGGTACTTATTTTAATTTTTGACTCTTTTGCCATCCAATAGTGAGGATTTACACCATCAAGATAAAGAGCTGAATCTTTACTTTTTCCTACATTCATTTTAATAATTTTATATACAAGATTATTCCCGAGAAAATGTATTTTTTTCAGCTTATGTTTAGCGTTAAGTACATTAGAAGATTTAAAAACATTAAATTGATCAATAATTATATCACCTTCTTTAACCTTTTCATTTAAAAAATCAACATGATTGACTTTTGAAATATTTTTATCATAAAATAGAAATTTAAATTTCTTATAAGATAAATCATTTGAAAATTCATCATTTGTTACATAAAAAATATTTTCAACATCATGTTCATTCAATACATTAGCAATGCTGGTATAAAATAAACCACTTTTTACAACATATTTTTGAGTATAAAAATTTTCAGAATAAAAAAGAAAAGACATTATTATAATTAAAATAACATTGCGTATTTTCTTTTTGTATATTATTAACAAAATAGCTGCCAGCTTAACAACTGGAATTATATAATAAATAACACCATATTCAATTTTTCCTGAAAACTTACAAAAAAGAAGCGTTGAAAAAGACGTGAAAGGGTGAACTGAATCTAGAATATAGGTGTAAGAGTAAAAATTTGATATAATAAAAAAACACAGAAAAGATAGAAAGATTGAAAAAAAGCTATATACGTATAGAAATTTAACACTACAAATCATCAAATCTTTATACAATTGAACAAATCCAATTATAAACATTATTGACAAAACAGATAATGTATATCTGTCATAAAAAATATAGTGAAAATAAAAGTCTCTTAGTGGCGCCAAAAATATTGCAGATAATAAAACTAAACCTAAATAACACGTAAAAATATATACTGATAATATCTCTAAGCTAGTACTTTTTTTGCCTCTTAAAAAATTTAAAAAAGATTTTACAGTTTTAAAAATAAAATAGTACCCAACAAAGAAAGTTGAAATTCCAAGCACATAAATTTGACCAGCAAGAATTAAGAAAAATTTTTTAATTCCATCAAAACCAAATTGTATTATTTTTTTATAAACTGATGAATAAGTATTTCCTAATTTATTTTGTGAATCAATTAAAACACTATCCAGTATGTAATTTTTAACAAATTCATTAAAAAATATAGACATTAATAACACGAGAATTAAAAAAGCCCATTGATATTTTTTAATTTTTATTTCAGACTGAAAAATTATAAGAATCAAAAATATAGCAATATAAAGAACAATCCATCTCTGATGTGCAAAATACATGCAAGAAATCAAGATAAAAAAATTTAATAAGTAAATAAATTTTTTTAATGATAGCATTTTATATAACTGCAAAATAGTAAGAGAAAATAAAAAACTATTTAGCATAGTAGGAGTTGAGTGCGGCATGTGCAAAATATTTCCAAAAGAAACTGAAAATAGCAAAACGGGAATCACCAACACCCAATGCAAACTCTTCTCAAGTTTAAAAATATTTTGAATAATATGATAATTTATAAAACAAGAAAGAATTAAAAATATTAAATTTATAAACTGCACCATAATGAAAACGTGTTTGCCATTATCAAAAAGATAAAAAAATGGCACCAAAATGGTAGAATAACCATAGGTATAGTAAGGGGAATCTCCTAAAGCTTCTGCCCAATTGAGACCAGCAAAAAACGCTGCATTACTCAAATACCCAAATTCATCTGGAAATGAATAAGGAATACTTACTTTAAAAAAGTCTATAACTATTATAAATAATATAATTAAATAAAAAAATACAAAAAGAAAATTTATATTTTTAATAATATTTTTAAACATAAACACCTATCTCATTATAAAAAATATCAGACATATTAAAAAATAAATCCACTTTAGTGTCACGAATTAAATTTAAAAAATAATAATCCATTGCATTCACAGTGAATACTCCACCGGCTAAAGCCGGTGGCTTCGGATTAACAGCTAAAGCTGG
>CAYJAD010000094.1:0-6188 GCA_964368075.1 uncultured Desulfovibrionaceae bacterium
AAATAAGGGCAGATTTAGCACCTGCTGTATCATCCATGGCCATATAACACTCGGCACTATGGAACATGGGGGTGGGGTCTTGTTGATCTATGCCACAGGCCCATTGATAAAAAAGTGCTGCGTGTTCATATTTTTTTTGCATTTGCAAGCTAGCTGCAAAACCTATGTATACTCTTGCATCAAAAGGCTGCATGGAAATAAGAATGCCAAAAAAGCTGGCAGCATCTTCATATTTTCCTGCAACGTAGGTGTTGTGGCCCACAGCATAGAGTGCTTCAAACTGTTCTGGACTCAGCTGCAAAGCTTCCATAAGGGTTTTTTCTCCCGTCAGAACGGTCTGTACTGTCGTTTGTAACTTAGTAATACTTTCTGTTGTCAAGCTTCCGTCTTCATTAAAGTCTAAATTCATCATTAGCGTATAACTCCTTATCAGCCTGTCGGAAAAGTACACCACACACAGGCCCTTTTTGTTCATGAAATATAAGGGACAAAAAATTAAATGCGTAGAATATGAGAGATATATACGCAGTATAGCTTTTTTGTGCCGATGACGCAAGGTTCTGTTTTTCTACAGTTTTTATACCATGTTTTTAACTTTATGCACTTTCTTTGGTGCACTAGCCGTTGTCATTTCATGTGTAATGCTATCAATCTCATGCAAAGTATCATTAAGCTTTTTTTGATACTCAGAGGGAAGATCTGCAGGTTTTTCTACGCCTTTATATTGTGGAAAAAGCTCCTGTGCCATATCTTGCAAATTGTTTAAAAGAGAACTTTGCTCATTTAAAGTACTTTTAAGCGCCTGAAGTTTTTCTGTTTGTTTAGTAACTATATCTTGAGATTTTTCACAGAATGCATTCATGCTATTTTCTCCCTTTCCATTATTTTATGGATTTTTATTGACAAAATTGTCACGTAAAGCACGCACTCACATAACTTTATTCTTACAACACCGAATAAAACAAAGCAAGATTTTTTTTATCCTTAAAATCTAAAATGTTAAGCAAAAAAACTTCACATTTTTCAGCATAAAAGAATCTTTATATATATTTTAATTGAATTCACCTTGATTTGAAAAGCTTTTTGTTAAAAAAAAACGCTACCGGTAGAGCACGATACTTCAAAAAAGAAATTTTTATATTTTCGTTTGTAAATTTATATTTAAAAACAATCACATAGAAACATCATCTAAGACGTTTTCCACAAAAAATTAAGCAAAGTAATGTCATCATACTGCGAACACTCTTCACTAAATTCTTGTAAGTGTTGCACAAGCAATGCATTTAAGGCTTTAGGAGAAAGACCATTATTTTGCGTTAAAAATGCGTGCAATGCTTCATCACCAAAGCGCTGTCCTGTAACATTGCTCGCTTCAGTAACCCCATCTGTATAGAAAAAAACTCGGTCGCCGTGCTGTAATTGATAAGAAATATTTTTATACGTTATATCTTCAAATGTAGCAATAACGAGCTCTTTATTGGTAGGTAACACCTCAAGGTCATTATTTTTATGAATACAATATGGAGGCATATGGCCGGCATTGGCGTAAACCATCTGACCATTGACACAATTTACTGTGCCCACAATAAGAGTAACAAACATATTGCTTGTATTATTTTGACATAAAGTATTGTTGGCATATTCAAGACACTTTGCTGGGTTGTGGTGTAACATGGGGGTACGCATGAGCAAACGCAATAGAGTTAGCGTCATGCTCATAAACAAAGCTGCAGGAACGCCCTTGTCAGAAACATCACCAATAACAAAACAAAAATTATCTTCATCAAGCCAAAAAATATCATATAAGTCGCCGCCTACATCTCGTGCCGGAAGTACCATTCCATGCATGAGAAAAGGCGATTTTTCCTGATAAACAGAAGAAAAATCTTGAGGTAACATACTTTGCTGTATGTTTTGTGCTAGGCGCAATTCACTTTCAACTTTTTCATGTTCTGCGGCAAGAACTATGGTTTTTTGTATGTTCTTTTGCAATGTTTCAGCCATGTTTTGAAAAGAACGAGCAAGGGAACCTATTTCATCTTGCCTTTGAACAGGTAATTTAGGCAAGGTTTGTAAAATATTTTCATGCACTAAGTCTGCATGAGAAAGTTGCAAACTGGCTAAATTTAACTTTTGCAAAGGCCTAGCCAAATGCCGACTTAGAATACGTGCCCAAAAAAGGCCTATAATAATAATGCCTATGGTGACAAGTATGAGAATATGTTTTCTTTGCCAAACTAAATCTTCAAAACTCTCATGCCGATAATACATATATAAATATAATTCACCTTCTTTAAGAGTTCGTGATATATAAGTAATACGCCCATGTGCAGTTTCTAATGTTGTAGCCCCAAGAGAAAAAGGCGGATGTAGCTTTTTTTCTATCAGCTGCGGTTTGAGTATATCTATACGTATCTTAGGACTAAGAACACGGGCATGATTATCTACAATGAAAGCATGAAAATTAGGGGGTAAGTTCGTAAGCGAATTATCTACAATGGAATGCCAAAAGTCTTCTGCCTTGCTTCCATAATCTTTTTCAATATGCTTGCGTATATCTTCATACGCAGCATTATTTTTATGTAAATTTTTCTGCATACTTAAAGAACTCGCTTCTATAAAGCGCACAGCAATATCTTGCATGCTCTTTTTTTGCGCATAATCTAGGCCAATAAAAAGTAAAGCGGCAATACAAAGACTGAAAAGGGTAATGGTAGCAGCGATTTTTTGTGCTAAGGATAAAGATGCTATACGCATGATATTCTATGCCTAATCTTTAAAAAATAATAAGGTATTTTATGTTACAAGCATACACTATCGGCAAAGTGCATGCGCATTTTACCAATAGTCTTACTTTAGGTAGTGCCGCCAAATTACGAATTGACGTATTTAACGACACTACCTCACAATATTTGACCACTAAAAGTCTCTCAAAAAAATGCTTTCGCACACTATGAAATGCTTTTTAAGTGTTCTTTAGTTTTTTTGATAATCGGTGGTGGCAAGGTTTAATTCAGACATATGACTTGCGCCCTCTTTCTCAATTATATAACTAAAGCTCCCTTCAAACTGTTTCGTAGCACTAGTATTTAAGGTTGGTAACACAGTATATGTTACTTTAAGACTATTATAAGCGTCACCCACCTTACTTACATTAATATCTATTGGCGTATTGGCATCTACTTTTAGCCCTGTTAATTCACTAAAATTACTTACAATTTTTCCGCCTTCTCTTATCATACTGTGCAAGACTTCAGATTGTTTATGATATATGCTGCACATTTTTTCAATATTGCCGTCAAGGTCGCGCGCCAATTGCTCTAGCTTTTCTTCTCTTTCTTGCAATGGAGGTAACTTGACATCACTTACCAGACCATGGCTATGCCTAAAAGTGTACGTGGGGCTTTGCCCCTCAATGCCATCAGTGATATTTGCTATATCTGTTTTTAAAGTATTTATTACACCCTGCATAGAAGAGGACATTGCGCGCTGAGTAAAACTGGGGGGGCGCGTAAAATCCTTCAGAGTTATAGGGCGTTGCTCCCTTGCTAAAGCAACAGCACTTTCAGTGGATAAATTATCTTGCAACCAAGCTTTATGTACAACTTTGCCTTGTTCTGTATAAGACAAGTTATGAAGGTCTGTACGTTCATATACACTTTGGCCAAAAGGAGCTTGCGTATCTTGCGCTTCAGGCATCTCTTCATTTAAGACTGCTTTCCAAAGAGTTTTATGTTCTATATTTCCAAGAGGTTGTATATCTCGCATTTCAGGTATTTTACTTAAACACATCTTCAATGCATTTTTATCTTTCACACCATGAAGGTATACAGCATCAATGAACAAGGCATCCTCTAGGTGTGTATAAGAAGTATCATTTAAATAAGGGGATGATCCGTGAGAACGTAAACTCATTATATTGTTATCATATTTTTCATACCACCCCTTAGAAAAGCTTGTCATTATGGCATCAAGAGAGCTCTCATCATGTGTGCCAGAGCGGAAATGCCCCGTAAGAAGTTCCCCCATAGCATCTTTATAGCTATGTTCATAGTTAGGCTCTATATAATTCTCTTTGGCAAAAGTATTGCAATGATTTTCAATACTCCCCTTCACATATTTGGTTAAAGCCACAGCATTGGGATTCGCAAAGTACTCTGAAAGAAAGTTCGTATAGTCTTCTGGCAACTTAGCAATACCAGCAAAATCTTTGCTTTCTAACTTACTTTCTATATTTTCACTAAAGTTCTTAACACAAGCTTGCAACAATTTCTTACTTGCCAAACTTGTTCCAGATAAACCGTCTGAAAGATTAAGAATATGAGATGAAATATTTTGCACCCCCTCTTTTAAAGCAGCTATTTGCCCCTGTTGCTCAGCAGCATTACACGTTGGAAGTTGTTTCACCCCCTCATGCAGTGTTGCCACTGATTGCTGAATTATATTCATAAGCTCTAAGCTATCTTGCGTAAGTACTGGGGGATTTAAAATCTCTGCTTCAGATTTTGCGGCAAAATGCGTTTTGTACACATTTTCAGCCACGCCGTCCATTATATCTCCAACGGATACTTCTTTACCCGCAAATGCTTGCACTTGTGCAGCATCTTTAAAAGCATCTAAAAGCTTACCCTCAAGAGCCATATGCACCTCTTGTGACATTCCGGCAAGCTTCGTGTCCATATATTTGTCGCCTATGGCCACAAATTTTTGATTGCAATAATTTGTATCAAAAACCGTTGTCCTCTCCTGCAACATATCTTCAGCAAATTTGCTATAAGCTTTCACATAGTGTGTGGCCCAATATGCACTTTTCGTGTCTAAGGCGTCTTTAACAGAAGCTGTTAGCTCACTAATACTCTTCTTTATAAAGAGCTTCTCTATATCTGATGCTCCTTCGCTGCTCTTAGTAATATTTTGCCCTATTTTTTCCATAACCTTTTGCAAGGAATCGACGATTTTTTTATTACCTAAATCGTTTACTACCATTTTGGCGCCCAAATCCAGACTATGCTGCATAATGGCATTATCATCACCTGTGGCAAATTTTTTTTCCATTTTTTGTAGTGTTGTATCGATGTTTTTTAGAGTCTCAACACGTTCAAGTACACGAGACAGAGACGTATCTTTAGAAATCTTTGGGCTTTCACTGGCCGCATGTTCAAGAAAAGAAGAAAATAAAAGTTTTTCTTCCTTGCCAAGGCTCATGCTTTTTACTTTTGCTTGCAGAGCGTCCATGCGCGCACCCAAGGATTTAGCATAAGAAACAACATTTACTTTGGAGGCCCCATTTTTCAATAGATCGCTTCGCAATTCTACTATTTTGGATGCCACCTGAAAATTGCGCTCTTTTAAAGTGCTACTTGACGTAAACACATTTGCAATATCTCTAAAAACTTGTTTTATGCTTCCCCTTTTGTAAAGATTACCTTGCGCATCTATCTTAAATTTAGAAAAATCTTTATTTTTCACAGTGCTTAAAAAAGCAACGTTATCTACTTTACGATCTTGCAAATGAGAGGTTTTAGTTAAGTCTCTAAAATCTGGAGCCGCGTCAAATTTATTATACATTCCTGAAATTTTTACCATAAAAATATCCTTCATTATAGAACTATTATGCAAACAAACTAAAGCTGTAACGCGTAAACACTACACCATACACAACCTAGTTATATTTTGCGTAGTAAGCTGTTACTCATGTCTTCATCAGCAGCGAATATCTTGGCCCATCATTCTAGGTGCTTCTTTTTTAGCTTTCTTATCTTTTTGTGCCTCGGCCACATCTTGAGCAAAGGTTGCGGTATCATTAAAATATTCTAAAAGAATGCTTACACCTATTAAAAATGTTTCACATTGCTTTAAAAACACAGGAGATTTGATAAAGCTGTCTCCGTCCGAGCCTATATATATATTTTGTTGTGCGGTAATAACATTGTCATCAATACCAAGACATAAGCCATTGTATTTAGCAAAAAACGTATTCATTTCTAACAAATATGCTAATGTTTCTTTTTTGTCATCGTGTTCAGCCAAACTGGCATGCAACATAACAATACGGTTTGCCTCGTGATACGAAAAGAAGAGTTCAAATTCCCCTACAAGAACAGATAAAATATCTTCTTGAACTCGCTTTATGGATTGGGCTTCAACTGCATTGGCAAACTCTTCAATTAAATATTCAAAACTCATTG
>CAYJAD010000095.1:0-6014 GCA_964368075.1 uncultured Desulfovibrionaceae bacterium
TTACGGCGAAGCGTCTATATTTTGTTTTGTTAATAGAGAAAAAAACACATGGCACAGCACCGAATTTTTATCTTCGGTGTTATGCCATTGTTTAATGATATGCCAAAGGCTATTTTAAAGATTATAAAGAGCCAAAAAAGACATCACTGTTTTTTTATGCATATCCTAACGTATTGTTATCGAAGAGATTGATAATGAGGTGTGTACAAATATGAAGCGAAGTAGTTGAAAAAATTATGGTGAAGTATAACCTTACATTTACCATTTGCAGTACGATACAAGCATAAGGCATTGCACATTTGTAAATGCCCGAGGCCTTTTTCCACTTCGGCAATTTTTTTATGAATGCCTTTAGCAATATCGCTAAGCTCAAGACCTTCGCGCATAGCCTTTTGACTTTGAAGATTATCAAAGGATAGTATGTAGTTCACAATTTTATTAGCCATGGGCTGTGCTATAAGTCCATACTCGTGGTAGACTTCATAAAGTCGTGGAATTAGAGCTCTCGCAATGTCCACGCCTATTTGGGCGGTAGATGCAGATATTTTGTTTGTTCGAGCATAAGGATATTGCCAAAAGTGGTAGGCTAACGCTAATCTTGCAGCTATGCCATGCAATTTTCGTAATGCGGGATGACTTTTTTCAGGCATTGTTGGTAGGATATTTCTTTGAATCTCCATTTCAAACATAGCGAGGGCATTGGCAGCTTGAGGGCTTGCATGAATGGTATGAATGTTCCTATTTCCTTTCGTGCAATGAAAAGCCTTGAGAAGAGAGGGTATTCTTTTGCCATACTCAGACAAATTCAAGATACCATGCGGAACTTCAAGGTCTCTGGACACATTTTCGGGCAAGAATATAAACCGAGCAGTAAGGCCTTGCTCGTGCATTTTTGTGCTATTTAAGATTTTGAGAACTTCAGATGGCTGCACATAGAGAAGTAGCTGTAGGCTTGGGAATGCTATTTGTGTATACTTACTGCTAGTACGACGACTGATTTCTTCAAAGCCGTAACCCTTTTTAAAACATTCTAATATTTTAGAATCTTTGGTCAAATTGTCGATGATGCCGCCCTCTGCACTTGTTACAGCAATGTGTCCATCATTGTTCTCTAAGGCTGCCATGAGTCCAGTATAGCTAAAATCTTCAAGCGAATAGATTTTTTTGCTTGATAAAATACTATTATTGAGCTGCCTATTTTGCCTAGAAAGCTCTAGAAGCTCTTCATTGGCGCCTTCAAAGCCGTTGCTGTTAGGATTTTCTTTGTAAGAATTTAGAATAGTGCAAACTTGCTCTTTTGCCATCTTTTTTAAATATCTTTTGCACTCTTTCCCGACATCATCAGAAATCGTATTTTCGGCGAGAGTAGTGGCAAAGTTGTTAAAAGGTACTAATAGCCTACTAATAATCTGGCTTTTGCGTGATCCTGAAGAAGCCGTTCCAATAACGTAAATTGATGGATATTCGTGCCAGTCGTCTTTGATGTTAAATCTGACATTACCTTGAAGAGCTGTCAGTACTTGGCTTAGTATCATAATCAACCCATTCAAAAAATGTGTGCTGGTGTTATCAATGAGAGCTTTTGTAGCATCACGTATTGGAGAGCAAAGATTTTTTCCAAGGTATTCTGTATATGTGGGAAATGAAGTAAAAATGGTCGTAGTCGATAGACTGTATTGTATCTCTGATAAGCTTCTATGTTCTAAATACTCTACAGCATTTTTTTGATATGCTCTTATCTCATTTGCAATATCATTTTTCTTTTTGATATCAGAAAGATATTGACAGGAACCGTCAGGGAGTACAATTGAAGGATCGTACTGTGCGTGTCCTCTGCTATGTTGAGAGAAAGATGGGTTTCTGTGCGGTACGTGGGGATGGCTTTGATAAGACATACTTAACTCCTAGTTGAGCCCCCTAGAAAATCTAGGGGGCTCATGATTTAAATGTTATGGATAGAAGAGGGGACGATGGAGATTAGAAGCCCCGTTTCAGAAGCTTCAACTCTAAGCAATGTATTTTGCTTATCTGTGATGTTTAAACGCTTCATCACAGTATTTTGCAAATTGCTTGCTAAGATGACATTGTCTTCATAGTTGGCGAATGAAACATGACCACTAAGTGCAAGCTCTGCAATATATGCGTTCATCTGGTCTTTCGAAATGCCTAGCTTATGACGTAGCTCTAGTAATGAGTGGTTCTTTTTCATAGCCTCGCCAATGAGTTCCAAATGTTCACGCATTTTAGCTTTAGTAGGGCGATTCCGCCTGCGCGCTTTCGGAGCATTATCCACTTGCTTCTCGCTTTCTTCAATGCGAGGTTGTGTGTGTGCGTGAAAGTTGTTTACCTCAGGATTAACCTGGGGAGTATTATTAGACGTCTGAGAAATATTATCAGGACGTTTTTTGTTATCTTCCATAATAGCCTCCGTGGGCAATGGTTGTAAGTGTTACATAGGCAAGGTACACATAAGGCACCGCCATGACTTTTATGCGTGAGTATAGGTAGGCACAACTATGCCTTTGACAAAATGCCACTACCGCTAGATGGTATAACTTTTTGGTTGTCCATAAAGTTAATGACATCCTCTTTGCAATACCGTACTGATTTTCCAAATTTAACATATGGAATACCTCTGTTTTTGAAGCGATGCTTTTGTAAAGCAGAGACTGAGCATGAGAGCATGTTAGCTACTGCGCGTTCAGTAAGCCAGCAAGGTACGATGGAACGATTTGCATCATTCATAATTTTCTCCTTAATTTTTAAAAAATCACTTGCCAAAAAATCGAAAACTGTTGTATCGTCATTCGAGAAATGACTTGAAATATCGTACAAGTAGATGCGATATCTTTGTACAAGTAGATTCGATATCTTTAACAATAATTGCATAAGCTCATGTAAGAAGCCGGTAAGCAAGGTTTTTTTTAATATTTTCATAAAAAATATAATACGCTAAAATAAAAGCACATTTTAGATGCCTAAAATGTGCTTTTTTGTTCTTTGTAAGAACGGGTAAGTAAAATTGTATGAAGGGGTAATGAAATTACGAACCTTACTTGGTGGGGGTGTTTTTAAATATTTCGTCCTGGTTCAAATATTTTATAGGGTCTTCCTGATAAGCCAACCAGTCTTTTTTAGATTTGGGAAAAGTTAGGAAGAACTTTTCCAGTAAACTGTGTGCAGCTTTAAGGTCACGAGAAATTTTGGTTTGTTTACTTCCGTCTTTTTTATGCACTTCGCTAGGATATACCTCATCAAAAATTTCAATGTGACCTTTGTTAGATTCAAATTTTATCTTAGCAACTTTTAAGGAGTTTTGTTCTTTTGTAGAGATTGTATCTCTACAAAAATTATCTAAAATTATAAAAAGTTTATTTTTTAAGTTAATAGGTTTTTGTGTTATTTGCCTTGCCGATAGATCTTCTTGCTGAAAGAAAAAATTATTTTTAACGCGAATTACTTCTTCTTCATTATAGTCAAGGTTTTCATTGCTAATAGGAGATATACACTTCTGAAAGTGATAAACAGTTTCTTCAGAGGCAGTTTTCTCAGGAAGCTTAAATTTCGTCGGAATATATGATAGATTACCAAACTCACTACACAAATTGTAAAACTCAGTCTCATATTTTTCATCATGTATAGGAGGTAAGGGATAACCTGAAAAATTATCACTGAAAAATTTAATATGCGGTGCTATGAAAGTCTTACCATTTATAGTTAAATATAATGGCTGTAAGTTTTTATATTCAATAGTTAATGTTCTATTGTTTAAACTGTGGTAGTAATTTTTAATATTAGTTAGATCAGTAACAGTATTAACTGCTTCTCTTATAGTAATTTTTATCTTGCTACTTTTTTTTGATGAATATAATTTATTTGAATGATTATGTTTACCCAATTTTAAATTTATATAATTTTTCTTTTCAGAAAGGTTGTGCTTTTGACGTAAAATATATGGAATTCTAAGTTCCTTTTCTTGCTTTTGAGAGGACGTTTTCACTATTCCGATTGTAGTTTCGAACATCTTAATGTTCTCATTTTTTGTAGGCGCATTCTTTTTCCTAAGCGTTATTGGTCCAGTGAGAGAATTTTCTTTTTTTACTGCATCTGTTGGAAGATAGCTTTCATCTCCAGCTTTGTGTATTTTTTTAAAAAAATCATGCGTTAGTTCTTTGGGGAAATCAACATTTAGCAAATGTGCCAAAATATTTTGATCGTAAATTTTTGGTGGAATATCTTTTCTTACCACGACAAAGTCACCAGTTTTAGGAAAAAATGTTATTTTAAATAGCTTACTTTCTAGAACGTTGTTATCAAAAGTTACCTTGTCCTCCTCTAAGTATGCAATCACGTCTTTATAAAGTGGTAACTCGTCCTCCTTTATGTCAGCAGTTAAATTTTTACCAAAAATGAACTTGTCTTGCTCCGTGTTAATAATCAAGTCTTTATCAAAAATTAACTCGTCCTGCTCCATGTCAAAAATAATTCTGCCCCATGTGACGACTGGTGGTTCGATAGGAATGGGCTTACATTGACTGGTAGCAAATATTTTGTTTTTATTTTTATCAAACACTTGAAGTCCTTCATTGCAGAGTTGAACTAACTCTTGATGAGAAATTTCGTATCTTTCAAGAACCTCACCCCAAGATATGAGAGTGTTTTTCATATTAAATTTCCATCCTAAGTTTAAGTGCATAGACACAATTATGAAGGCTTGAGGGTATATCCCCTGTTCTATCTATTGTCATTTATTTCATAATCGGTATGCAGAATGATGCGATGAAGGAAGTCCCTCCCTTATAGGGTTTGCCATAAGGTGCGTCGTACTGCTTGTAATCTTTACTATTATTCATTTTTTTGTTCAAAAATATCATCTACAACCCCAGCGGCCCTCTGCATAGCTTCATCTGCCAAGTGTGCATAGCGTTGGGTCATCTGCGGGCTTGAGTGTGTTAAAAGTTTTTGTAGTGTGTATAAGTCTACCTTACCACTTGAGGCAAGTAAAGACGCATAAGTATGGCGCAATCCGTGAAGAGGGCGAAAATCTGCAGGGAGTCCTGCTTTATCTTTCACCCTGCGAGCCACGCGCCGAAAATCTTTACGGGGGCCCCCGTCTTTACCGGGGAAAACGTAGAGGCTTTCGCCTATTTTGTCGACGCTGAGTAGTATATTTTTTGCTGTCATATTGAGTGGGATACGCTCTGTTTTTCCTTTTTTGGCAACGTCGCCGCGTAAGGTAATAAATCCTTGCTCAAAATCAATATCGTCCCAACGTAAATTCATAAGAGCGCCTTTACGCATACCTGTGGCGAGGGCTAGTCGCATAAAAGCTGCTGCATTTTGATCAACTTCCTCTTGCAAGGCTTTTTCAAAGGCAACAAGTTGCTCAGCACTGAGCATTTCCGTTTTTTCATTATCAAGCTGAGGAACTTCAAAATACAGCTCAGAGGCATCTGGCATTTTGCACAAACCTTCGCGTAAGCCAAAACGCATAAGCATACGAAGCAGAACCACAGCGTGTTTCACTGTGGCAGGCTTTAATCCGCGAGCCATAAGTCTTGTTTTTAATGCTGTGATATCTTTGGTGCGTATATCTTCGGGAGCTTTATCTTTGAGCTTTTCCAAATAAAGAAAATTATATCCGTCCGTCACGAGAGATTTTTTATCGGCATGTAAAATCTGATACTGCTCCCATAATTGCGCAATGGTAATGCGCCCTTGCTCTTCGCGTTTTTTTTGTTCAGCCGCCAGCTGCACTTCACGCCGAGAGAGTACCTTACCCTGCATCCTATCACTACGAATGCCAGAAGCTTTGGCAGGAGTCATATTGTCAGCATATTTACTGCCAACCTTTTCTTCCTTCACTTTACCATTTAGCTTGAAGACGATGTAGTAAACCTCGTCAAAGCCCTTTACACCTGCACGCTGGACTTCGCGAAAATAGACCCCTGGGTACTTGGTTTTATTTCTGTCTCTTGCCATGCTTTCCTCCAAAGCGTTCCAACCTCGGTTCC
>CAYJAD010000096.1:0-5991 GCA_964368075.1 uncultured Desulfovibrionaceae bacterium
CCCCACCCCTCAAAAAAACCCCTTATGCCCATATGAGATGTTTAAGTGTAAAAGAAGACAAAGTTTTTTGCGAAAGAAGCGTATCAAGACATGCGTGACTGGAGCAAAAAAACAAGTCTGACGAAGCAGATTGCCCATTTTCAAACATCTGATTAAAAACACTTCAATACAGTTCGCTCAAAATGGGTGAGATGCAAGGAAGACAAAGTTTTTTGCGAAAGAAGCGTATCAAGACATACGTGACTGGAGCAAAAAACAAGTCTGACGAAGCAGATTGCCCATTTTCAGCGAACTGCTACAGTTTGTTATAGGTACTGTTCCACCTCATACCCCTCATCCTCAAACCCACTCAAGGCACAAAATAGCTTGCCCCCCGTAGGCGTGCCCGTAACGCTTATCTTTAATCGCAGCCAAGGCTTCACCACAGAACGAGGGAGAAAGCGCCATCCGGTACGCTTACCCACCTTGAAATCTGAAGCTGTTAAGCTTAGACTTGCACCTGTCACGTCGGCATAGCTACCATTTTCGCTATCAGATTGTTGTAAAGTGAGTGTTACCGCGGTAGCACCGGCTAAGTCTTCAGTAATACGTGTATTAATAAGTATAGGCTGCACTTTGCCGGGGGTATGTAAGGATGTTAAGCCCACAGGATCACCAGAAGTGGTGCTAACAGCCCCTTCAAAAAGAATAAGATGACTATCTATAATCATAAGAATTCCTTTATTCTATTATTTAAAAGTTATATGGCAGATTCTGTAGCCATAATAGCATCACACTGGCGCAAAGGTCGCCCAAAAATAAGCGGCATACCATCACTTTTAAAAGCTTCGCCATACACCAAGTGCACATTGCCTGCATCGGTAGATTGCAATTCAATGGCGGCCATAAGTTCTTCATTGGCGTACCATACAGCCTTTTGACGTAACACTTCGGGCATTTTATTTTTTGCTGAAATGAAAAGCTGTTGTAAATCTACAAAGCCGCTTTGCCCTTTACGTTTCGTTAGGGATGCCACGGGAATATTGGCAATACGCACACATGCACGCCAATCTCGTAAGGCCAAACCAAGGCTCCACTGATAACGATTCACAATGGCTTCGTAGTGGCGGCCTTCGCTATCTTCCACGGTTTGAATACCTAAGTCTTTATGTTCAAAACCACCGGAGCTGTCCTTGGGATATATGCCATGTATGGAGCGCTCCCCCCAAGAAATAAGCCATGCCGAAGTGCACGCATCGCCTGTGCCGCCGGCATCAATGACGTTGGGGGCATCCTTGGCAGGATAGCGCAATGAAAGCCCTTTAAATTCATCGGGGTTAACATCGGAATTACCATAAAAAAGCGTACGCGCCGCTTTTTGGCGCATGGCTTCGGCAAAAGCCACCGATTCCCCATCAATAAACTTAGATGCATTATGTCCATAAAGCTTAGACTCTGCCTCATCAATAAGCATGCGACTTTCCATCATAGAGCAAGGCTCTTTCACTTGCGTCCACTGGCTCTTACTGTAAGGGGTACCTTGGTATAAACGACGCCAATACACTTCGGGTAAGCCTGTGCGTATGCGCGTCAAATGCCCATCGGATTGGTTAGATTCCATAAATTGCACGTCATCCAAAATGTCATTGGTTTCATTCATAAGTTCTATGATGGAACCAGCGGCCTCTGTGCTATAAAAATCGCGTAGTTCTGCCAAAGTAGCCACAAGGCCTAGATGTTTTTTTGCCATAATTTACCTTCTTTTGAATTTAGAATATATGAGTTTTCTACTAAAAAAACGATTACTTGTTGTATTTTCCGTATAAGCGTTCGTGTCGCGGTAAAACCGTAGGTGCCGAAGATCCCAACAAGACAGCGTCTTCAGCATGGGCCTTACCTATGGCAGATAAAAAACGTATAACAATGGGGTGATTAGCATAGCCTGTTTCTTGTAAAACCGCATAGAGCTTACGATCTGGGTCGAATTTTGCCAATCCAGCCCGCGCATATGCCAGAGTAGACTCCATGGCAGAACCGCCAAGCTCTCGATCGCGGCGCACTTCATCGCCCCATGCTGCCACTTGTTGTTCATGAGCCTTAGCGTGCTCTTGCGCATTGCGGTGCGAAATTTCCAAAAGTTTCTGCGCTTTCATATTATCAAGACCCAACTCGCGAGCTTGATCTTCAAAGATAGCTTGCTGCATTTCATTTAAAGTCATGTCCGCTGGAATTTGTAGTTGATAACAAACACACATCTCTTCGTCATGGTTGGAAGGCATTTCCAGTAAGTTCTGTGACAGGCTTTGCAACATATGTTGTTTATTTTTTCCTTGACCATTTTTCACCATTCTTGCCCCTTTTCTTTGCATTACTTCAGGCATTTTTCCTCCTCATAGTCCATGATTAATTGTAAAATGTTTTGTGCCCCTTGCGCGCTGTGCCCCGCAGCTAGCCAGCGCAAAAACACCCTTCCCTCTTTACAAGCCATAAGCCCGCGCACTGCCTCTTTCATGTGCTTATCAAAAGTGCGTTGTGCTTCTTGCACATCTTCCCTTTGGCCTTGCATGGCCGTGAACACATTTTCCATACGCCCCCTTTTTTATATAAATAGCTTCAAACTCTATTCGATGCCTTTAATTAAGGCAGAAGCTAAGGTGTTTTCCTCCAACGATACTTTGCTCAAATCAGCAGCCATAGCAGTAACACTTTCTAACGTTTCAAGGCTTTGCTGTTGCTGTTCCTGTTGCGTTTTCTGTTGCGCAATTGCGTTTTGTTGTTCTTCTCTGGCCTTGCGCAATTGCTGACGTTCTTCGACGGAGTGCAACAATGCCGGCGCCACGCCCAAGTATTCTGCATATTCTTCCACAGCTTTGTCTGCATTGAGCATATCTGTCACTTCCGGCTTAGTGGCAGATATATTTTTTACAAAAGCGACCAATCTATCTACTGCCGAGGTGCTTACCATTTTTTGGGCTTGAGCCAAAAGGCTTACAAATTCTACTTTGATTTTTTGCCCTTGAAATTCTTTAGGCATGGGTGGTGCCATGTTATGGCGTAGCATCAGTTGAAAAGTGCGCTCAATAAGCGGAGTAAAAAGCTCAAAGTGCAATCTTTCCAAAGCCGGCCCCAATAAAATCAGTTTTTCCTCTTCACGTACCGCCACCTCCTTGGCAGTCACATGCTGCTTTTGCGAGCTATCGAGTAAAAGACGAAATAAGTCGTTATACAGCCCTTTTTGAATTTGCTTTTGCACATCTTGCATGGCAAGGCGGGCGCCTTGAATTTCAGGGCGAATATCCAAAATAGGAGTGGCAGCTTGCGGACTTTGCCCCGGTGCAGATTCCACATAATTGATGCCACCGGGGGTCAAATCTAGCCCTACAGATTTTAACGAAGCAGACACAGCCGTCGGTGGATCTACAGCCTTATGAATAGCTTTAAGCATGGTAATGCCCATTTGCTGCAGCATGCGGCAATCTGGCAGTACATCCATGGCTGGCGAGCGTCCGTACACATCGTTACCGGCCACATCCCAGCGCACTCCAAAGCCAGGAAAGTCCTCAAAGCCCGACTCCGATAATATGCCTTTGCCATGTTGAGCGCGAAATCCTTCTAGCCAGTACACCGAAGCAAAAGGCATATGCTTAGGCAAGCGGCCTTGGCTGGCATCTTCCTTACGAGGAAAGATGGCATGTATCACCGTATGACTGTTTTCTCTGCCATGAGCACTTTCTTTCAAAACATAGTCAGGTAAGTGTGCTTTACCAAAATGCATTTTCAATTGACGCGAACTCATACGAAAGCGACGAAATACCACGTCTACCCTTTGCTTTGCATTAATATCAAGGCAGTATTCACCAGCGCAAAAGGGTAAAAAGCGAAAACCGTGTTCAAAATCTGCCAATTCCAACATAAATGCAGTGCCAAAGGTGCCTAATTCTCCATAAAGAGTGTGTACTGCACTGTAAAAATTAGAACCGGCAAAAATTTTTGCCATACGTTTACTCACATCCATAAGCCAAGTGCGCATGGGGGCGTGAGCGGCCAGCTCAGCATCTTCCAAACTTAATTGAAACCAAGGCCTTGCGGGGCTTGTCATGCCACCTTGTAGGCCTGCCGCCAATGTACGCATGGCTAAAATGCCCGTAGCATCCACCAATTTGTCATTAAGCATGGGCATTTTTCGCCATGCATGAGGGTTCTTGCCCACATTACGATAGCGTGTAGGCAAAAAATGATCTGCTAAATCTTCCCAGGCTGCCTCATAGCTATGCCTTGCTTCAAGTAAAGCAGAAAATCTTTGCTGTAGTCGTTGAATTTTTAAAGGATCTGTATGCATACTATTGCCCCAAGAGGGTATTCACTTGTGCGGCGCCTTGCGAATTTTGCGTTGTGCTTTGCACAGGACTTGTAAGCACAGCTCCCTGAATGCCTGAAGCTTTAGCAGCCTTATCTTTTTGACTGCGCCTTGCCGCGGTGGCGGCTTCGGTGACTGGCTTAGCCACTTGCGCTTTTTCTGGTGCTGTATAAACGGGAGCGGGTGGTGCGCTATAACCTCCAGTAGAAAATCCCATAATGCCTCCTTTGTTGTCGTGCAGAGGCAAAATGCCAAAATTGTGGATTTTCGTAAGAGTGAAACGTTTCAGATAGGTATTTTGCCTACATTTCCAAGGCGCTTTTTAGGAATGATAGAAATAAAATATTGGAATATGCATTTTGTCCCTTTTATCACTAGTGACAAAGCAGAATTTTTTTGGTATTTTAAGGTGTTTAACAAGGTGCTTAAGAGAACAAATATCATGTCTACCATGACAATATATTGTTTTTATTATATTTGCACCGTTCCTTTGCCTTTGGCAACAACGACACTAAAGCAAGGTAGAAAATCATGTCTGCACTCAAATACAAGCGTGTTTTACTTAAATTGAGCGGCGAAGCATTAGCCGGTGACCAAAAAACAGGTATTCAACCCGAAACCGTGTCAAAAATTTGCAAAGAAGTTGGAGACGTGGTCTCCATGGGATTAGAAGTTGCCTTGGTTATTGGCGGGGGCAATATCTTTCGCGGCATTTCCTCTTCTGCCAAGGGCATGGAGCGTTCTTCTGCCGACTACATGGGCATGCTTGCCACAGTATTAAATGCCTTGGCAGTACAAGATGTACTTGAAAAGCAAGGGTATCCCACCCGTGTACTTTCGGCAATTACCATGCAGGAAGTCTGCGAGCCCTATATTCGTCGCCGTGCTTTGCGTCACTTAGAAAAAGGGCGTGTGGTCATTTGCGCCGCAGGCACAGGCAATCCTTACTTTACCACAGATACCGCAGCTGCCTTACGCGGCATGGAATTACAATGCGATGCCATTATTAAAGCTACAAAGGTTGATGGCGTGTACAACAAAGACCCCATGAAATTTAGCGATGCCGTAAAATATGAAACCGTAAGCTATGACGAAGCTTTGGCTCAGCATCTTGGCGTCATGGACGCCACAGCATTGGCATTGGCTCAAGAAAACACTGTGCCTATCTTAGTATGCAAGATGTTTGGGGGCGACATTCAGCGTATTGTATGCGGCGAAAATGTCGGTACCATAGTTTCTTAATAAAGATTTTTAATTTTTTTTATAAAAGATTTTATTTGGAGGAATAGTATAATGCCTAAAGATACCATAATTATGGATACAGAAGAGCGCATGGAAAAAGCCGTGGGCGCCATGGATAAAGACTTTGCCAAATTGCGCACAGGCCGTGCCAGCTCAAGCCTTGTAGATGATATTAAGGTAGATTATTACGGTACCCCAACCCCCATCAGTCAATTAGCTTCTGTGGCTGTACCAGACAGTCGCACCATCACTATTCAGCCTTGGGATAAAGGCGGTTTTGGCGCAGTAGAAAAAGCCATTTTAAAGTCTGACCTTGGCTTAACCCCTATTAATGATGGTAAAATTATTCGTATTGGCATTCCGCCTCTCACCGAAGAACGCCGTAAAGATTTAGTAAAAATTTCTCGTAAATA
>CAYJAD010000097.1:0-5908 GCA_964368075.1 uncultured Desulfovibrionaceae bacterium
AGTCAGTCTGTGACTTTTGCTCACGCACTTCATCCAAAGAGAGTTTGGTAGTGGCACTCACAGATTTTTTCATAGCTTTCCTTTCCCGTACAAAGTAATGTCTATTCATATTAGCACTGCGGTTATTTTCGTCCCATGTAAATTTCTTCCCTTAAAATAACGACAAAAGGATATTACGTCAAAGGCCTGTCTTCAAATTAGAAGCATGATTTTCCAAAATGTGCTCTATCGTAGAAATACTATGCTCCCACTTCACTCTTGACTTTTGTATCTACATAGCTACAATAAAAACATGCAGAACATTATCAACAAAACTGACCTATTCCGTGATTGGATAGATGACTTAAAAGACCAGAAAGGGCGAGCACGGATTTTATTCCGCATTACGTCTGCCGAACATGGTAATTTTGGTGATTGTGAATCAGTAGGCGATGGAGTTTCAGAAATGCGTGTACATTTTGGGCCAGGCTACCGTGTATATTTTACGCAAGAAGGCAGAAATGTTTATTTACTCTTGGTTGGTGGCGATAAAGGCAGTCAAAAACGTGATATTAAGCAGGCAAAAGCTCTTTGGAGTGAATTAAAAAATTCGAGGAACATATGAAAATAACAAAATTTGACGTGGTAGACCATTTAGACAATGAGGAAGTCATTGCCGAATATCTCGCCGCCGCCATAGAAGACGATAATCCAGATATGTTTCTTATGGCTTTATCCAATGTGGCTAAGGCTCGCGGAATGGCGTTGCTTGCCAAGGAAACTGGCTTGAGCCGTGAGAGTTTATATAAAACTCTTTCCCCCGGTGCTAAGCCACGTTTTGAAACCATTATGAAAATCACCAAGGCTCTGGGAGTGCCCTTTGCGCCCGTGCCTCAGAGTACATAAATTTACTCGGTGTGATAAATGGTGTGATAAAAAATATTTTTCTACATATAACACGCTAAAATATAAAACACATAACCCCGCCTCCTAAGCGGTAGGCCGTGTGTTCGATTCACGCCGGGAGCACCATCTAAATCAAGATTTTTCTTTAAAAATCAAGACTTATAAAATCTAGGGAGAAAAGCAAGCCTATTTGCTTTTCTCCCTTGTGTGTTATGACGGTGTTGTAATGGTGTTATGAAGAAAAGTAGCACAAGCGAGGTTATACAAGTTCTTCACCAAAGATAGGGGCAACAAGTCTATTGGTCTTTTTTCAGCTGTCTGTTAACTCTTCAATTTTTCAATCAGTTTGGTGAGTTGTTGAGATTGGTTGCTAAGTTCTACAACCGCTTCGGTGGCTTCAGCCATGGCATGGGTGGTATTGTTCACAATGCCGGATACATCGGCAATGGATTGGGCAATCTCGTCTGAAGTAGCCGACTGCTCTTCGCTGGCCGTGGCAATGGCGCGTACCCCATCGGCACTCACTTCGGCCATTTCCAATATGCCGCTCAAAGATTCACCGCTGGTAATGGCTAATTGGGCTGCCTCTTCAATACTTTTTACCGTTGCGTCAATCTTGTCCACATTGACTTCCGTACTTTGTTGAATGGCACCAATAGCTTGAGAAACATCCGCTGTGGAGGTCATGGTTTTTTCTGCAAGCTTACGTACTTCATCGGCCACTACGGCAAAGCCACGTCCTGCCTCCCCTGCGCGGGCGGCTTCGATGGCGGCATTTAAGGCCAAGAGATTGGTTTGGTCTGCAATGTCAGAAATCACACCCATAACTGCACTGATGGATTGAGCATGCCCTGCCAACTCGCCCATACTCACCTTGATAGCCAAGGATTCATCGCGCAGGCGCACCATGGTATCTTCGGTGTTCTTACTAATTTTAGAGCCTTCAAGGGCTTTTTGCTTGGTATTTTCTGCTAATTCAGCACTTGTATTAGAGTTTTTCGCTACTTCAAGTACAGTGTTATTCATTTCATCCATAGCCGTGGCTGTTTCTGCCATGCGTATAGCGGCAGTGTCGGCCCCTTGGGTGCAGTTGTCAATTTGCGCTGTCAGTTTTTCAGAAATAACCGCAATATTTTCCACAATCACTTCCAAGTCACGAGCAGCTCCTGTACGACCCTCCACGAGGGCTTGCTTCGCTTCGCTTACCAATTTTACTTCTTGGTTGCGATCGAAAACCATGTCCACATAGCCAATATGCTTACCGACGGGGTCTAAAAGGCGCGCGGCTAGAGCCTTGAAGTGTCCGGCACCTGGCTGTTCAAAATTCACTTCGCTAATGCCACGTTCGCAACAGTCAATAGCACATTTATCAGTTTTACAAATGGAAGCGCCCCAATTATGACAGGCTTTCCCCAGCAAATCTTCACGAGCTTTGCCTGTCATTTTGCATAAGGCATTATTTACAAAGGCAAAATTTCTTTCTGTATCCATAACAGCTAAGGGCGAAGGCAGGCAGTTGAGCGTGGATTCATACCAATGAGATTGCTTTTTTAGTTCATCTACCATGCCTTTCAAGGCACAAGCCAGTGCGCCAAATTCATCTCGGTTTGTAATGTGTACGGTGGCGTCAAGCTTGCCATTTTCCACATCCCTAACATAACTCATAAGTTTCTTAATAGGTGCTGCAAAACGTAAACCCATATATATAGCCGCCACAAGAAGTAATAAAAGCACTCCAGTAGCCACAAGAATAGTATTGGTGCGCGCTTGTTTTTCCAAGCGCAAAGCCTCTGAAATGGGTAGGCCGATGAACCACATTCCTACGGTCTTTTTCTCAAAAGTTTGTGCAGGCCAATAGGCCGCCAAGTATGTAATACCGTTGATAAGACTTTCACCAAAGTAAAGTTGCCCTCGGTTTAAGACCTGATTTTCAATTTGCGGATTATTTAGCGCAGTGCCCACAAGGCGTTGTCCTTGGGCATTTTGAATGGTGGTCATGGCGCGGGTGCTTTCCTTAAAGAAGGTTACCTGCACTCCCAAGGAGCTACTTACCCAGTCCAAAAAGTCTGGTTTGCCAAGGTCGTGCCCTATGGAAAAGGTTCCCACAATATTTCCTTGCTCGTCTTTGATGGGGCTGGAGGCACGTAAAGAAGCAGCCACGGCACCCATGTTTACGCCGGTGGAACTCCTTCCTTTAAGGGCATCGGAAATAGTAGATTGAGCAGCAATGTTATCGCCTTGTTTTTCATTATGTCCGCGAACCAGAACAACCCCTTGGGCGTTGGTGATAGTTAAGATTGTGGTGCCCGTCTCTTGCAGGATGGATTTGGCAATATTTTGCACTGCGTTGACATCGTTGTGTGTTATAGCAGAAACTAAGTCCTTACTGTCGGCACCAAGTTTGGCTATATCCAAAATATTATCTTCCGTGGCCTTAATGGTGGCAGCAAAATTCGTTTGTGCCTTCTGAATATTTTCTTCTAAAACAAAGGTTAGCGTACTTGAATAGTTATACGTGGACACAAGATAGATGGTTATAGAGCTTATTAAAAGGAGTGATACTAGCATGAAAACAATTTTTTTACTCACTGATAAACGCATAAAACCTCCTCACGTTAGGGCATCCACATTATCAAAAACGCTTATGCAGGAAAAAGTCTCTAAATGTGGGATATTTAAATAAACATTTCAGACTGCTGATAAAGTTTACTGGGGGAAAACCTTTTTGAAAAAAGGTTCTTCCCCCAGACCCCCTTTCCAAATAACTTTAATTATAGTTTGCGTTTAAACGATTACATAAAATTGAAACTTTGAAGTTTATGCCATAAATTCAAATTCATTTTTATACAACAGGGTTTGTCAGCAATCTGGGATATTTAATAAATATCTTTATTGCCAGTATTATGATGAAAAACGCGAATGTATTTGTTAAGTAGAACGCATTGTAATAGCAAAATTGAAATGGATACAATTACGAAAGTACATATTCGCGGGGAAGATTGCTATATCTACGCTATCGGAGCCATGCTTGTATAAAGTCTTTTACAGTGCATTATAAAACGTGTGTTTTGCTATGTGCGGCAAGCTAGATGGATTAAAAACCTCTTGCTTGTTCTTTTTTTGTCATGTCCCTTCATGTAAGGGGGAGGTTATGGGGGTAGTAGGCTGTTGAAAAACAGCAATCTGCGTCGTCAGCGCAAAAAAGCCAAACTGCTTATGTATGTCTAATACACTGCGCATCTTGATTTTTTTCGCTTCCTCGCATCTTACTATTTTTGAATAGCCAGCCTAAAATGGACTTTTGCAACAGGCTGGTAGAGCGATTTTTCAACGACCTATTATTAGGGCAGTGAAAATTGCAGATAGAGTTTTACGGTGTTTGTTACCTGTATATAAAGTATTACTTTTTAGGTGCATGTCAAGCCTTGCAACGTTAATTACGGTAGCAAGGTAAATGCTACAAAGATATAAATATAATTTTATTACACTGTTAAGTATCGAAGTGAGTATGCTGTTGAAAAAAGGCTTTCAACGGTTTGTCAACTGGATTTTATCGTTTGCCATGCAAGAACAGCAGCGAGAGTCCACACAATAAGGCAAACTATTGCATCAAGAATTCTCCATGCAAAAGGCTTTGTAAAGTAGGGGGCAATAATTTTTCCACAAAGCGAAAGACTTGAAAACCAAACAATAGAACCGCAAATAGCCCCAGCGCCAAAGTAATACCGCCCCATTCCTGCATAGTTGGTGCTAATGGATCCAAGTAAAACTACAGTATCAAGGTATACATGGGGATTAAGAATAGAAACAGCAAGAGTTGTCAGAAGGACAGACTTTAAAGGGCGTTTGACATTTTCTATTTTTACATCAATAGGTTGCTGTTTTAGGGCAGAGCTAAGAGCTCCAAAGCCAAAATAAACAAGAAATAGAATGCCTCCCCATGTAACAAAGTTTTGAATTTGTGGATGAGCAACAACAAATCCTCCAAAACCAAGAACTCCAAGGGATATAAGGGTAGCGTCCCATAAAATACAAATAATACATACGGGAATATGGTGGTTTTGGCGTATACTTTGCGAAAGTAAAAAGGCATTTTGTGCACCAATAGCCATAATAAGGCTCAGTCCCATACCAAAACCTTGTACAAAAGACGCTGTGTTCATCTTATTCTCATCTCAACTTTATTCTCATATTAAGGGGCCTGCACAATTGTTTTTTTGTAATTTTTTTGTGCTGTTGTAAAAAAATACTTTTGCGTAAATCGTCATGTGCAGGAGCTTTTATTATAGTGGTTTGTTTAATAAGGCAAGTGCGGAGCGAGCGGAAAAATACGCATAGCAGGAACAGGCGCGCAGTGTGTGTTGTTAAGCTCCAACGCATAAGATGCTCCGTTATCACAAAACCTTCATATTTTACGAAATTGCTACTTTACAAAGTAAAAAAAGCATTGGTATGAAGATATATTTTACTTTATTAGTACAAGCTGTTATTGCTCTTTTATTGAGAAAAGGCTTTCATAATACATGTTCAATATGTAGTTATGACTGAAAAAACGCACGAAGCATCTAGAATGATGGAGTGAATCGATGAATGTTTTTTCCGCATGAACTATTTAGATGGGAGATAAAATGCTAATATTGCAAGGCAAAGGCGTTTCAAAAGGAATTGCCATTGGAAATATATATTTTCCTTCACAGTTGGATTTAGATGTAAAGTTTTATGCCATAGAAAATGTGGAAGAAGAGCTCGCTTCTTTTGAAAGAGCTAGAGAAAAAGCCATAGATCAACTTGGTATCATAGCCCAAAAAGCGGCAGAGAAACTTGGCGAAGAAAATGCCGCACTTTTTGAAGTACATCAGATGATGCTGGATGATTTGGACTATCGTGAAGCTATCACACACGAAATTATAACCAACAAAGCTAACGCCACGTATGCCGTAAGCCAAGCTGCCAAACAATTTTCACAAATGTTTGCAGAAATGGATGATGAATACATGAAGGCCAGAGCCTTAGATGTGTTAGA
>CAYJAD010000098.1:0-5669 GCA_964368075.1 uncultured Desulfovibrionaceae bacterium
CTTTTTTCGCTTCCTCGCATCTCACTATTTTTGAACACCCTGCCTGAAGTTGACTTTTGCAACAGGCTGCTAATACCCTGCTTCCTTCTGATGCCGCACCGCGAGCACCACAAGTTTTTCCCCTTTCTGCCCTTCTTGCGCATACAATAGCACATAGCCGCTGGAGGCAAAAGGAATAAGCAGCTCTCTATGTTCTGGCTCTAAGTCTACGGAAGGGCGTCCCATATGTGGAAATTCTTCTAGCTTCTTAGCATGGCTTAAGATGGTTGCAGCCACGGCTTTGGCTACATCCACATCTTTCTCAAAGAGAAATGCATACAGCCGTTTCACATCGGCTAGGGCTTCGGGTGTCCATACTAAAGATGGCATTTAGGCGGCTCCACATTCTTACCTTGGGAAAGCTCTTCAAGCCACGTATTAGCCTCAGCACTAGTCACGTGCAAACCTGTGTGCAGATAATTCTCATGGGCTTTTATGGCGTCTTGACGTAAGGCTTCGCGCTTCTCTTCACGTGCGGTGAAGTCCTCAATGGCTTGGAGCATAAGTGCATGTACAGACTTATCCCTACACTGAGCAAGGTGCTGCATACGCTCTTTCAGCTCAGCAGGGAGCTTTACGCTGGTGGGAATATGATTTGGTGCTGACATAGGGTATTCCTTGTGTATACTTTTAACTACAATATACTACTGAATTTATCCTTGTCAAACGCAATACCGCTATCTCCTCTACTCGCGGTTTTCACCACAACTTCCCCCCTTGGAGTAAAAAAATTTTCTCAAAAATATTTTTTACAGTACATTTTACGGTATCTACAAAAGCACGCACCTAAAAACATAACAATATAAGCATTATGATTCTTATACTGTCATCTTGCGCTTCCATCAACGTTAAAAATTGTAAAGCCTCATAAAGCCATTTACGATTTATGAGACCTTATATTTTATCTTGTTTTTCAGGATTTGGTGTATAATGCAATTATAGCTACTAAATGAAGGCAAAAATCAAGTGCCATTATTTGAGAACAAATTGGCGTAATACAGCATAAAGTTGATTTAAATCAATTGGTTTTCCAACATGTGCATTCATGCCTACGTGCAAACATTGCTCCACATCTTCACGAAAAGCATTGGCCGTCATGGCAATAATAGGCACTTTTTTTGCGTATGGATGCTCAAGCTCGCGGATATGTTGTGTGGCCTCATAGCCCGTCATTTCAGGCATGCGTATATCCATAAGAATGACACTATATGCTTCTATATTTTCAGTAAATTTTTGTACAGCTTGTAAGCCATTTTCTGCTATATCGAACTCAGCCCCCGTATCTTCAAGTAGCGCCATAATGATTTCGCGGTTTATTTCAATATCTTCTGCCAATAAAATTTTCTTTCCGCTAAAGTCTAGAGTAGAAACAGAAGGCGCGTTCACAACCTCTGCTTGTTTTTGCACACTTTGCGCATCAGGCAAGGAACACGGAATAATAAAATTAATTTCCGTTCCTTTATTTTCTTCGGAGAAAAAGTGTAGCTCACCATTAAGTAAACGTATGATTTCTTTGCAAATTGAAAGTCCAAGCCCCGTACCACCAAATTTGTGCGAAATGCCGCTATGGGCTTGCTGAAATGGCGTAAATAAAAGTGTTTGTTGCTCTTTTGCAACGCCAATACCATTATCGCATACACTCACTTTGATTTTGCACTGTATGTCATCTATTTCAACTAAAGTAGTGCGTAGGCTTATGTTGCCATTTTGCGGGGTAAATTTTTCAGCATTGGAAAGAAAATTTGTGATGACTTGAGCAATGCGTTGTTCGTCAGAAATAAGATAGGTGGGGATGCGCTCGTCATGTTCCACGCTAAAATGTTGCCCCTTTTCTGCCACTCGCAAAGAAATAACACTACTTACGCGCTGCAACATTTGTGGAAAATTAAAAATATCATGTAACATATCAATTTTATTGGCTTCAATTTTTGACATATCCAAAATATCATTAATTATGCCCAAAAGATGTGTTGAAGACATTTCAATTTTTTTAAGACATGTTTGCACTTTAGTTGCGTCTTGTGAATCACTACCGATTTTTGCCATGCCAATAATAGCATTCATGGGAGTTCGGATTTCATGAGACATATGCGCTAAAAATTGTGTTTTAGCCATGCTGGCAGCATGGGCTTTTTCTGCAGCTAAGGATAATTCTATATTATTTTTCGCTAGGTTATCGCGCAGATTTTGGATGGTATTAGAAAGTTTACCAAGCTCATCTCTACGTTCAAGGCCATAAATTGTTTCATATTTTTTTTGGTCAGTATGTGTTTGAGATTGTGAAACTTGTTGGCCATTTTGAGATTTGGAATCTATATCTATTGGACTAAGACTTTTTACAATTTTCGCTAGAGGGATAAAAAGAAGCTTACGCCCAAATAAAGCAACAATAACCACATAAACAAGAAAAAGAAAAACGGTCAGCCACAAAAATGGTGTTACATGTTCCATAGAATATAAAGCCGATGAATTAAAAAAAGTAACTACCGTCCAATCAGCACCAGTTATGGGCGTAAGTGCCATATAATTATACGGACTGTCGGCCGGAAGTTCAATAACTTCCGGCATATCAGTACTATTATTATAATCTGTGACACTTTCAAGATGTTTTTTAATGGCATCCCTAAAGACATCAGCTTCGATAATTTCATTTATATGCCAGTGACTTTCTTGTATAAGGTTTTGGCCCTTTTGAAAGGCGCTGTCCATTTGCACAAAACCATTACGATCAATAACAACACCTCGGATGTTCTGGATTTCATATCTTTCGAAAGCAGAATGCAATATTTCATCAAAATTTATACCGGTGGAGATAATCCCTATAGCTTTGCTGTCTTTGGAAAAAACTTTATAATTCACCCAAACGGATGTTTGTTTGGTAGTTTTATCGGTATCCACATTAAGTTCATAAGGTTTTTTTGTTTTTAATGTGGAAAAATACCAAGAGTCCGCTTCAGTGTTTTCCTTTAGTTTATTCACATGTTTAAAATTTTCCCATTCGGTTTTTTTATTAAAATGGTATTCGTTTTTTGAGCTTAAGATACCAAAATAAATGTGACCATTGTGCAAACGCGACACATAACTTGAGCTTAATTCAAAAACCTTTTCTTTAAGAGCTCTGTTTTCATCGTTGTTATTTTCAAACCACAAGCGTACATTTTCCGAAGTTGCTGCCTCATTTAAGATGGCTAAATCATGGGCAAGGAATGAGCTGAGTGAAGCTGCAGTCTTAAAAGAATAAAGCTCAGCATAATCTTTGGAAATATCGCGGGCAAGTGAAGTTAAAATGTGATAGGCTATTAAAAAAAAGGCCAAAAACATCACAATGAAAATGGTGAAATTTATGGCATTAAATTTTAATTCTAAACTATTTTTGCGAGTAATCACACGTGAAAAAGAAGTAAACATATGCTTTCCTACTGGTCATTAACATGGATTTAGAAAGAAAAACTTATAGGCTCGTATGATACAAAAAAATTATTTTTGCAATATTTTGTCGATAAGAAGCGGCGTAAATGTAGCAAAGCTCTCCTTTACAAATTTAAGATGCACATGTCAAGCGCTCAAAGCGAAATAACACTACAGTATTGAAATTTTATTTACTGTCTAAAAGCCAATATAAATTTAGCAATTCCATTTCTTGACATGTCATAAAGCTTGTACTACTTTGAAAAGATGATTTGTGACTTCATAAAAAATTGCATTTTTTATATCACTACTCTCTGTGACTTAAATGGTGTTTTCCATGCACTTTCTTGTGTAGGATTCACTTGACGTATGCATGCAAGGGGCAGGTTGTCTCTTCGTGTAACGGCATAGCTAGAAATTCATACTTCCTTCTGTGCCATTTGAGCACAAATACCCTCCCCGTATATTCGTATCGTAAAATATTGTTCTAAGCACAAGACTGCGTCCTATTCTATCGCATAGGGTTTTGCACTTCCCTACGAAAGACATACAAACGACGCATATTCTTGATCTTTCTCTACCTGCCTTGTGGCAGACAGGGAAAGCCTCTTAATAGCCTATGAAGTCGAGATAGCTAAAGAACAGTATTTTCTTACCATAATAATATGCGCCCTACTGTCACTTACGGGCTGCTTTTTGAGAGGGATTTCTTATGCCAAAAGAGCTCACCATAGCTTTGAACAAATTATCTGCTGCACTTAACCTTACACAACATGTGATAGGTATTAAATTTTTACATACACAAGAAGAATATGAGGCATACAATGCTTCTGAAGTAAAATCTCATATATCCTACTGTGTTTTAGTAAAGTTAGCTTCACAAGGATATATGCGTAAATCTGCCTTAGCGCATCATGCTTGCTGCGGTGCAACTCGAGCTATAGGCCTTGAGGATCCTGCTCCAGACTTTGCCACCGGCGAAAGCTATAATACCTTTGGATTATACAAAGATGTAGAAATATCAAGGCAAGTAGCCAGTCATATCACATTAAGTAAAGATAGAATATACGGTGTCGTTACGGGGCCCATGTCTTCTTTTTCTGATTTACCGGATGTGGCACTTATAGTCACAATTCCTTACAATGCCATGCGTATTGTTCAAGGCTACACCTATCACTATGGCACGTATACACATTTTAAAATGGCAGGCAACCAAGCCATATGTGCGGAGTGTACATCATACCCTTATGAGAGCAATGCTATTAATATTTCCATGCTGTGTTGTGGCACAAGGCATGCGGCCAGGTGGAGTGAAAATGAACTTTGCGTTGGCTTACCCATAGAAAAGTTTTTGATGACCTGCGATGGCGTCTACGAAAGCATGAACGGTGCAGAATCTGACAAAAGAAAAGATGAAATTCGTCAAGCCATTATTAAAAAAGGCCTACAAGATCCAGGACTCCGCGATGGCGACGCCTATTTTATACGACTAGCCTAGTTTATTTTTATGGTAACATTATGAATAAATTCGTTATTGTTGGTACACGCATGGGGCTTGTTGTAGGTCTTTTACTACTTTGGGAATACGCCATACTTTCAGGCCATGTAAACCCTGCTTTTACAAGCTATCCATCAGAAATTTTAAAAGATCTTGTGATATTTACCCTTAGTGGTGAATTGTGGAAACACGCGTCTATTACCCTTCTTGAGGCTTTTACCGGTCTTGCCATAGGAACCTTTGTAGGCATAGCTTTGGGTGTAATTTTGGGGCAAATTTCCTTTCTTGGTAAGGTGTTTAGCCCCATTATTACGGCTTTGCACGGTATTCCGCAGTTAACCCTTGCCCCCATCTATATTCTCTGGTTTGGCCTTGGGCTTAGTTCCAAGATATTCCTTGCCAGTTTCATGGTTTTTTTCGTCATATTTTTTGCCACGTATGGCGCCATGATAAATATGGATAAACGTTTAGTGGAGTCCGCCCATCTGCTTGGGGCAAGCAAGATAAAAACCATTTGGTATGTTGTTTTACCAAGTTCTATGCCGTGGATTTTTACCGGCATTCGATCCGGACTTGGCGTTAGCCTTATAGGCGCTATTGTTGGTGAATATATGGGGGCATCTGCCGGCTTTGGTTGGATGGTAGCCTATGCAACCTCATATTTTAATATTAAGCGTGTCATGTCATGTATTCTTGTTCTGCTGCTGACAGGCTTATTTATGAA
>CAYJAD010000099.1:0-5578 GCA_964368075.1 uncultured Desulfovibrionaceae bacterium
TTAATGAAAGTGAAGCCCGTAGATTTCTTATTGATACCATGCTTCTTGAAGTGGGCTGGGATATAAAAAATCCTGACATGGTAGGCATAGAAGTCCCCCTGCTTCATCAAGCCACCGCCTCAGGCAAGGGCTATGCAGACTATGTGCTTTATGACGATGACGGCACAGCTTTAGCCGTTATTGAAGCAAAACGTCCCGGCGTCGACGCAAAAACTGGTCGTGGGCAAGCAAAAGACTATGCCAACGCTTTGCAACAGCAAAATAAAAATAAAGAACGCCCCCTTATTATCCTTACCAACGGTTATGAAAATATCCTCATTGATGACCAAGGCGGCGCCAAAGATCTTGGAGCCAAAGGCTACCCCGATAGAAATATTTACGGTATTCCTGCCAAGGAAAGCCTGAGCTATCGCGTGCGTTATCAGCGCGATGCCATGCGTAACCCCGCACATGTTGCACATAATCCCGACATTGCCGGACGCCCTTACCAAATAGAAGCCATCAAAGCTGTGGCAGAATGCTTTGGTGAACAATATCGCCGCAAAGCGCTTATAGTTCAAGCTACAGGCACGGGAAAAACTCGCGTGGCCATTGCCATAGCCGAAGTACTCATGAAAGCCGGTTACGTAAAAAACATTCTCTTTCTCTGCGACCGCAAAGAATTACGTAAACAAGCCAGCAAAGCCTTTACTAATTTCATGCCGCACCATAAAGTCGCAGAACTTGGCCCACACAAAAACATCACCGCCTCTATTTTACTAGCCACCTATCAAGGCATGATGCAACGCTTTCAAGATTATGATATTGCTCGCTTTGACCTTATCATTGCCGACGAATCCCACCGTAGCATTTACAATAAGTTTCGTGATATCTTCATCTATTTTGACGCTTTACAATTGGGCCTCACCGCCACACCACGCAATGTTGTCTCTCACGACACCTACAAAGTTTTTGGTTGTGATGATGGTGACCCCACCTATTATTACGAATACGAAAAAGCTGTGGCAGAAAAATATCTTGTGGATTTTAAAGCCATCAGCGTTACCACCAAATTCTTGCGTGAAGGCTTAGATAAAGACATGCTTTCTGCCGAAGAAATTAAAGACCTTGAAAGAGACGGCATTGATGTAGATGAACTAGACGTAGATCCGCACAATATCAACAGCAGCACCTATATAAAAGGTACAAACCAAGCCATTTTGCGTAACCTTATGGAAAATGGCCTACAAGATGCCTCACAAAACGGCCCCGGCAAAAGCATCATCTTTGCTCGTAATATTCAGCATGCGCGCCTCTTGCATGAATGGTTTCAAGAAATGTACCCCGACCTTGGGGCAGACTATTGTGCCGTTATACACAGTCAAGAAAGCCGCAGTGAAAGCCTCATCGACAATTTCAAAGACAGCACGAAAAACCCTGTCATTGCCATTTCTGTGGATATGCTGGACACAGGCATTGACGTGCCAGAGGTATTAAACCTTGTCTTTGCAAAGCCGGTTAAGTCGTGGGTGAAGTTTTGGCAAATGATAGGGCGCGGCACCCGCCTCTGTGAAAATCTGCTTTTAGATGATACAGGCATGGGAAGTAAAGCCAAAGAAGAATTCTATATATTCGACCACTGGGGCAATTTTGAATACTTTGAAGGCAAAAGTGCAGAAGATGAAGCCACTCCCTCTGAGGCTCTTTTAACGCGCCTCTTCAAAGCACGCATGCACCTTGCAGAAACTTCGCTCAAGAAATACAACGAAGCCTCCTTTAACCGAAGCATAGAGCTGGTGCGCGCCATGCTGCATATGCTTCCAGAAGATTCTCTCCCCATTAAAGAGAAATTGCGTGTAAAAAATGAAATATTGCTTCCCCATGTGCTTACAAGTTTTAGTGCGGCAACAAAGCACACGCTGGAGCACGAGTTAGCGCCGCTTATGCGTTGCATTCCCACCAAGGGCGAGCATAAGGCCTATGCTTTTGACTTACTTATAGCCGAGATACAGCAAGAAATTCTGCTCCAAAGTGCTCAGCTTGAAAATCTCAAAGCCAAGCTAGACCAAAGCCTTGAAAATTTACAAACCAATATTGATGCGGTGAAAAATGTGTTCCCCACCATCAAAGCCTTACGCGCTCAAGAGTTTTGGCAACAAGACGAAGAACCTTTATTGCAACAACTGGAAGAATATCGCGTAGTGCTACGTGGTATTATGAAATACGCACTAGAAAGAGGCCCTGAAAAGACAAAAGCGCAAATTGTCAATGTGGATGATAAAGATGTTATCATTAAAGAGATATCTTCTTTCCGCCCCTCCACCAAGGACATGGCGCAATACCGCTTACGTGTGCGTTCCGTCTTAGAACCGCATTTTGAGACCCATCCCACCTTGCTCAAAGTGCGTGGTGGGCAGCCCCTGCAAGAAAGTGACTTTGACGCCCTGCTCTCCTTGGCGCTCACACAATCGGACAAGGTAAACCTTGAACAATTACGTGATTTTTACAGCACCACCGAAGAATTAGCCAAAGAATTACGTGCCATAGTGGGACTTGACGGCACCTTGGTCAAAGAACGTTTTATGAGCTTTTACCAAAAGTATCCCAACCTTTCCTCCTTACAAACGGCTTTTTTGAATATTCTGCAAAGCCAAATAAGCCAATACGGCCCCATTACCGTTGAGAAGCTTTACGAAGCCCCCTTTATAGGCATACACAGCCAAGGGCCCGACGGCATTTTTAAAGATGAAGAGCAATATACAGCTCTCATACAAATCATTAACACCTTTGAGCAACTCAACGCTTAAAACGAGAACGACATGACACAAAGCGAATTACGCAATCAAATAGATAAAGTTTGGACAGAATTCTGGACAGGCGGCATTACCAATCCTCTCACCGTCATTGAGCAAATCACGTACTTGCTCTTTTGTCGCATGTTAGACGAAAGTGAGTCGCAAAAAGAGTTACAAGCCAAACGTTCCGGAAAAGCCATGCAAAATCGCTTTTTCTCTGATGAGCAACAGCATTTACGCTGGTCGCATTTTCGTCATATCAAGGGGGAAGAACTGCTTACCCTTTTGCGTGACGAAGTTTTCCCTTTTTTACGTACCTTAAGCACACGCCAGCAAGAAGCAAATAAAAAACAAGCCTTTGCCGTGGGAAAACTTATGAAAGATGCGCAGCTTCTTATAGTTAAACCCACCTTACTCAGCACCGCCATTACCCTCATTGATGCCATGGATATGGACGACACCGACACCAAGGGCGATGTATATGAGTACTTGCTGTCTAAATTGCAAACGGCAGGCATTAACGGGCAATTCCGCACGCCACGCCATATTCTTGAAACCATGGTGCATATGCTTGACCCCAAGCCTACGGACACCATTGCTGACCCTGCTTGTGGCACGGCTGGCTTCCTTGTAAAGAGCATGGAATATTTACGCCAAAAATACACCTCCCCTGAGGCTGTGTTTACCAATGACAAGGGGCACAAAGTATACAGCGGCGATTTACTCACTCCCTATCATGCGCATATGAAAGAAAGTATGTTCTTTGGTTTTGACTTTGACCTGACCATGCTGCGCCTTTCTGCCATGAATATGCTGCTGCACGGCGTAGAAGGACAGTGTATTTACTACCAAGACACCCTGTCTGATGGTTTTAAGCTCAACTATCCTAAACAATTCCAAGGTTTTTTTGACATCATCCTCGCCAATCCCCCTTTCAAGGGAAATTTAGATGTGGATGATATTGCCGACGAATTGCTCAAAAAAGTGAAGAGCACCAAGACAGAATTACTTTTTCTTGTGCGTATGCTGGGTATGCTCAAATTAGGCGGACGCTGCGCCGTCATTGTGCCTGATGGCGTGCTCTTTGGGGCAAGTAAGGCGCATGTGGCCTTACGTTCCCTCATTTTGGACAACAATCAATTGGACGGCGTCATTTCCCTGCCCTCCGGTGTGTTCAAGCCCTATGCCGGCGTGAGCACCGCCATACTGCTCTTCACCAAGGGCGGCGAAAGCAAAGATGTATTTTTCTTTGATGTGCAAGCCGACGGCTACAGCCTTGATGACAAGCGCAATAAAATTGAGGCTGACGACTTGCCCGCCTTACTAGAAGCGTGGAAAAACCGCGACGCAGCTACCATGACTGACCGTAAGAGCAAAGCTTTCTTTGTAAGTGCTGAGGAAATCCGCGAGCAAAAGTATGATTTATCTTTGAACAGATACAAAGAGCAAGAATATGTAGCCGAAGTGTTCGATGCCCCACAAGTGATTTTGGAAAGAATGGAAGAGCTGGAGAAAGAGATTATGGCGGATATGACGGAACTCAAGGGGATGTTATAATGAAGTGGGATATGGTGAAGTTGGGGGATGTTTTTGATATAGGTCGTGGGGGCTCGCCTCGTCCTATAGAAGCGTATCTGACAGATGCTCCTAATGGCGTTAACTGGATAATGATTAGTGACACTCAAGAAAACAGCAAATACATTGAAAATACAAAGAAAAAAATAAAAGTAGAAGGTGTCAAAAAATCACGATATGTACATGAAGGCGATTTTTTACTCACAAATTCAATGAGTTTTGGACATCCATATATATTAAAAACAGCAGGATGCATCCACGACGGATGGCTCGTGCTAAGTCCTAAAAAAGATAATATTTCAAATGATTTTTTATATCATTTACTTAGTTCAGATGTGCTAAAAAGGGAAATGTTGAAAAATGCAAAAGGAGCCGTAGTAAAAAATCTCAATAAAGAAATTGTCGCTTCTCTTTCATTTCCCCTCCCCCCACTGGAGGAACAAAAACGCATTGCCGCCATTTTAGACAAAGCCCACAGCATTCGCCAAAAACGTCAGAAAAATTTAGAAAATGCCGATACCCTCATTAAAAGCGTTTTTCTGGATATGTTCGGCGACCCTGTGACCAATCCCAAGGGGTGGGAGATAATGTCTTTGCACCAACTTGGTGAAGTAAACCGAGGAATTTCAAAACATCGCCCAAGAAATGCATCGTTTTTGTTAGGAGGAAAATATCCACTTATACAAACAGGCGAAGTGGCTAATGCCAATATTTTTATAACTGATTATTCTGCCACATATTCAGAAGAAGGCTTAAAGCAAAGTAAAATGTGGCCTATTGGTACACTCTGTATAACTATTGCCGCCAATATCGCAAAAACAGCTATCTTAAAAATAGAAGCTTGTTTTCCAGATAGCATAGTAGGCTTTAGTGCAAATAAAAAAACGAACGAACTATTTATTCATTTTTGGTTCTCATTTTTCCAAAAAATCCTTGAAGAACAAGCTCCAGAGTCAGCGCAAAAAAATATTAACCTTGCCATACTACGTGAATTACAAGTTATTTGCCCCCCCATTGCCTTACAAAACAAATTCGCTGAAATAGTCACCAAAATTGAAGCGCAAAAAGCAAAACAGCAAGAGCACCTACACGAGGCCGACCAAGCTTTTAAGGCTTTGCAGCAGCAGTTTTTTGGGTTATGATGAATTAAAATAAGGAGTATTGACAATATGCTTATTAAATTTCAAGCTTTTTTATGGGAAACTAAAAGTCAAAAATTTACAGTTCCA
>CAYJAD010000100.1:0-5125 GCA_964368075.1 uncultured Desulfovibrionaceae bacterium
TCCGCATGTGCCTTTGTGCAATTTTCCACATGTCGTTCTATAATAAAGTCAGGGCAACCACACAGGGCACGCGCTGTATTTTCAAAGAGAGCCTGTTTTTGCTCTTCCGTCATAAGCTCAAAAAGTTTACGTGGTTGGGTGTAATAGTCATCGTCATCTTCGCGCGTATCCCAATCCCATGCAGCCCCCTCTAAATCAAGCGGTGGCTCACGGAATTCGCTTTGCTGTTGCCATTCCCCAAAAGAATTTGGCTCATAAGGCGTTGTAGAACCATAATTACCATCGACGCGCATGGCACCGTCTCTATGATAGCTATGCACAGGGCAACGTGCTTTATTTACAGGAATAAGATGGTGATTTACACCAAGGCGATACCTTTGCGCATCACCATAGGAGAATAAACGCCCTTGCAGCATCTTATCCGGCGAGAAACCAACACCGGGCACCACATTGGCAGGGTTAAATGCAGCCTGCTCTACCTCTGCAAAGTAGTTTTCAGGGTTTTTATTTAGCTCAAGCACACCTACTTCATACATGGGCGCATCGGCATGTAACCAAACTTTTGTTAAATCAAAAGGATGGTAAGGCAATTTCAAAGCATCAGCTTCAGACAATATCTGGAAGAATAATGTCCATTTAGGGAAATCCCCCCTTTCAATGGCTTCGTACAGATCACGATGGTGGCTGTCTCTGTCTTTACCTACAATGGCCTCGGCCTCGGCATCCGTTAAATTCTTAATGCCCTGTTGGGTACGGAAGTGAAACTTCACATAAAAGCGTTCATTTTTCGCATTTAGTAAACTAAAGGTGTGACTACCAAAACCATGCATATGACGATAAGTAGCTGGAATACCTCTATCACTCATAAGCACGGTTACTTGATGCAAAGCTTCGGGCAACAGCGTCCAAAAATCCCAATTGCTGGTACCATTGTGCATATGAGTTTTTGGATCTCTCTTTACCACGTGGTTCAAATCTGGAAAGTTTAATGGATCGCGTAAAAAAAACACAGGGGTATTATTGCCTACTAAGTCCCAGTTTCCTTGCTCTGTATAAAATTTCACAGCAAAGCCGCGAATGTCTCTTTCGGCATCTGCTGCGCCTCGCTCACCAGCTACAGTGGAAAAACGTAAAAAGAGTTCGGTTTTTTTGCCAATTTCAGAAAACATGGCTGCTTTGGTAAAAGGCGTTACATCATGCGTTACAGTAAAAGTACCATAGGCACCAGATCCCTTAGCATGCATGCGGCGTTCAGGAATTACCTCACGATCAAAATGTGCCAATTTTTCAAGAAACCATACATTCTGCAACAACATGGGGCCGCGTTTACCGGCAGTGGCTACATTGGTGCTTCCACTTACAGGGCAACCAACGCTAGTAGTTAGCTTTTTATCAGACATACTTTCTCCTTATTTTATAATCGCTTCATATAAAAAATATCCGCATAACACCATAAAAACAGGAAACAAAAGCAGACAGAGTATATTATTTTCTCTGTATTTGAAAACTATTAACAAGAACAGTTACCATTATTAGACAAGCTAGCAGAAAGAAAATAAAAATGCAAGCAAGAAAGTTTTAAAAAAAAATTTCAAAAAAAGGGAGAAATCCACTTAAGACTTCCCCCTTTACGAACTATTCTTCGTCTTTTGCTTTTTCGAATTCAGCAATAACTTTTTCTACCACTGGTGGTGGTGCTTCTTCATACTGAGCAAATTCCATGGTAAAGACGCCCTGCCCGCCCGTCATAGAGCGTAAATCAGGAGCATAGCGCAGCACTTCACTCATGGGTACATGTGCTTTAATTTCTGTAATCCCTGAGGCGGAATCAGAACCAAGCACCTTTCCACGGCGCGAAGAAAGGTCGCCAATAACATCGCCCATATTTTCATCGGGAATAGAAACAGACAGTAAAACAATGGGTTCTAACAAAATCGGCTTTAAACTTTCCAAAGCCTTTTTAAAAGCTATAGAACCGGCAATTTTAAAAGCCATTTCAGAAGAGTCTACGTTATGATAAGAACCATCATACAATTTTACTCTAAAATCTACAACTTGGCAGCCGGCAAGAACACCACGAGTGGCAGCCTCTTGTATACCTTTATCAATGGCAGGAATATAAGTACGGGGAATAGCGCCACCCACAATGGCATCTTCAAATTGATAGCCTGAACCACGAGGTAAGCCTTCCATTTCTATCCAACAATCACCAAATTGTCCGCGACCGCCCGATTGTTTTTTATGACGTCCTTGAACTTGGCACTTGCCACGCACAGTTTCGCGATACGGTACTTTAGGTGTTTTAAGCAAAATTTCTGTTTTATACCGACGCTTTGCCTTTTCAACTGAAAGTTCAATGTGCAATTGTCCCATCCCTGCCAGCAAAATACAACCAGACTCTGGGTCACGAGACAGCTTTAAAGTAATATCTTCTTCTAAAAGTTTTTGAATTGCACTAAACACTTTATCTTCTTCACCTTTTTCTTTAGGTGACAAAGCATAGGTAATCAATTGCGGTGGCAATGTAGGCATAGGTAACACAAAAGGTGATTTATCATCATATAAAGTATCACCAGTAGCTGTATTTTTCAGCTTACCAATGGCAATGATGGAGCCTGGCCCCAAAACATCTTTGCACTGACTTTGGTTTTTGCCTGTTAAATACATAAGACTGCTTAGGCGTTCTGTATCCTCAGAACGTGCATTTTTAAGGATGCTATCACCGGAAATAGTTCCAGAAAGAACTCTTGCCATGGAAAGCTGCCCTGCAAAAGGATCCACAATAGTTTTAAAAATAAAGCATGCAGCAGGGCCCTCTTCAGCACTGACACGCTCATTTAATTCTTCATCCATAAATGGTGCGCGCTCTAAAGGTGAGGGGAAGAGTTTTTGCACTGTTTGCAACAGTTGCACGCCACCCTTATTTTCTAAAGCAGCACCGGTCACCACAGGCACCAAAGCACCGGAGGCAACACCAAGACGTAAGCCTTTGAAAATATCTTCGTCAGAAAGTGTCCCTTCTTCTAAATATTTTTCCATAAGTTCTTCATCAGACTCAGCAATATTTTCTACAGCCATGTCATGAATAAGCGAAACTTCGTCGGCCAAATCTGAAGGAACAGCGGCCTCAATGGTGGCACCATTTTCGCCAAACATCAAAGCTTTACCCGCAAAAATATCCACCAGCCCTAAAAAGGTCTCCCCTGCCACAATAGGCATAAAGAGGGTTACGGCTTTAGCACCAAGTGTAGCTGCTATGCCGTCATAGGCCATTTGAAAGTCGGCTCTATCTCTGTCCATTTTATTAATGAAAACAAGTGAAGGGAGTTCTTCTGCACGCACTTGTCCCCAAAGTTTTTTGGTTAAAGGGCGTACGCCATCTACGGCATCAATGACAAAAACAACGGCATCAGCGGCTTTCAACAAGCAATCCATATCGCCTATGAAATTATTATCACCGGGAATATCTACAAGATAATGTCGATTTTTTTCCCACATATAAGTAGCAAAACCGGGCTGAATAGATCCGCGACGGCGAGTTTCTTCCGGTTCATAATCAAGGCTTGTCGTTCCGTCTTCAATGGCGCCCAAGCGATTGATGGACTCGGCTTGGAAAAGTAACATTTCTGCCAATGAAGTTTTTCCGCAACCACCTGTACCCACAAGGGCATAAGTACGCTGCATATCCAATGATTTAGCCATTTTTATCTCCCTTAGCTGCAAAGTGAAGGGGGGTCATGTCCTATACATGCCCCAGAAATCCAAAATCATATACGTTCATAACATAATGCCCTAAGAAAAAAGAAATGTCCATATGGGGCATGGGCAAATTATCACATTGTATAACTTTATTAAAGATGGTATTTTACTGAGCCGCTAAAAACGGCGAACTCTATCTTGAAAAAGCATCGCTTTTTCAAGAGGCTAACGTATACTGTGCGAACAACTCCTCATAGTGACTATGAAATATTTAACCTAACAAATTAAACTTTATGGATTTTTTATATAATTTTTTCCAATCAGACATTTTCCTTTGGGCACTTATAGGCATACCGTCTTTGCTGGGCTTTTTAATTTTAATACGGCTCATGCGCTCTGGGCGAAAATCTTTTCATCAACGCCATGCTGCCATGGACGCACGCATTTTACAAACAACGCAAGAAATGGATGAACTGAATAAAAATATTCAAAAAAGTGAGCATTTGCACATTATTGCCAGTGCTTTACGTGAGGCTGTGTTATGGCCGTCGCCTGCCTTACAAAATAACGACGAGCCATCGCCTCTACCCCATGCACAAGTACGCATTGAAGAATTCCCACACGAGGTGTACGTACAAACGCCTAGCTCTACCTATATTATTGTATATGTTGAGAAAAAGCTAAACTTACAAAGTACACAAAAAACTTTACGTGGGCAAGGTTATTTTGAAGTAATGCAAAGCAACTCGCTATCTGTTGCGCATCAAGAAAAAAGTGAAATCTTCTACGACTTATGCACATTAGAACATTATCTTTTGCAAAAAATTAACACACCACAAGAATATAAAGGCCCTCCCGCCTTGCGTAAAAAAAGATAAACTTTATATGGTAAAACCAACAGAATATTTCATCCATCAAATTTTACACCCCTATAATAAGAAACAGTGAAGAGTGACGATTTTTAGCAATCCGCTCGAAAAGCTTTTGATGCAAGACAAACAACGGCCAACTAAGTCTTTTGTATTTTAAAGGAACGAGCAAGTCGCAAATCAGAACCAAGCAAACCAAAGCAATGCAAAAAATCAATTATATCAATGCTATATAATGCTATTAAAAATTATTTAATAAAATTTAAATTTTTTATTGACAAGAAAGCCCCTTTAGTACATATTCCCTTTCACACCACATGGGGTTGTAGCTCAGTTGGGAGAGCGCTTGAATGGCATTCAAGAGGTCGTGGGTTCGATTCCCTCCAGCTCCACCATGTAAATTCAAGGACTTAGGTTGAAAAACTTAAGTCCTTTTTTTGTGGGGTAAAATCCGTTCCAACCCCGGTTCCAACCTCTAACGTGCAAAATGATGCTACCTGAGGCAAAAGAAAATGGTTCTTCTTTTTTGCATGTCCATAAATTGCGCATTGAAGTTT
>CAYJAD010000101.1:0-5118 GCA_964368075.1 uncultured Desulfovibrionaceae bacterium
GTTTGGGGGAAGGAACTTTTTTTTCCTAAAAAAAGTTCCTTCCCCCAAGAAAATCTCTTCCAAAAATCTTTTCTAACGTTGAATAACGCTATATTTTCTAGATCCGTCTTTATGGAAGAAGATGACGCGCAAGCGTGTTTTTTCATCGGCAATAGCGCCATTATCTTGTGCACATAGGTCTAAGGTGGTGGCATTTAAGACATCAAGATTAAAGGGCGCATCGTCGGTATTGACAATGCTACCGTCTTTAAGCACTGCCAAAACGCCGATGGCTTTGTTTTTCACCTCTTTGGTTTTCCAACTTCCAATTTTTCCACTGATGCTTTCTAGGCGCACGGCTGTTAGGGGGCTTATGCCAGAAAGGATGACGCGCACACAAGAATCGGGCTGTTGGTCGGGGGCAAAGGTGGTAAGGCCTATTATATCTTGAGTATTCTCTAGAATAATTCCTTTGCCGGCTACTTTGTCGGCTGGTGCTACAAGCGCTGTGTTTTCTTCTTTACTTTCTACTTTTGCCTCAGGTTTAATTTCTGCCTCAGGCATGGTTTCTGCTTTCTCTTCGGGTTTTACTGCAGCTTGAGCTTCTTTTTTTTCATCGCTCACTGGAGCTTCTTTTTGATTGCCGGCACTTAAGATATCTGCACCGGTTTCACTTTGAATATCTATAGAAACGACTCCGGGCTGTCCTAAAAGCATTAAGGCTTCGGGGCTAAGTGCTATAGGCTGTGTGGTGCTAGCTTGCACAGTTAATGTTTTTGGTGCCTTAAGGAAGCTCTCCAGAGCATCTAAGCTGGTGGGCGTGAGTAGATGCGCAATGGGTTTAGCATTTTCGCGTGCCTGGCTAATGAGCATGGTAAGCAATGCTTCGGCAGGTTGCTTTGTTTGAGCGCTAGCAAAAGCCAGTAGGCGCGGTAAAAGCCCCTTCTCGGTGAAGGTACTTTTTGCGCCTAGAATAGTGGCTTGTTGTAGGTATGTGAGGGTTACGTTGGGGTCCATGGCTAGAACTAGCTCAGAAATTTTCTTTTGTGGTAGTGCAAATTGGAGAGAGGCATTAAGTGCCGCTTGATCTTTAATGTCAATGTCATAGGTAAATGTGCTAGGGGAGCCATTGGTAAATAAATCCACACCTATTTTTGAGCTTATGTTTAGCATTGAGGAACCAATGGCACTTTTTATCATAGCAGCTTCTGTTGCTTGACCGTCTATTTGAGATAAATCTACGGCAAGATTTTGTATTTCTTGTGATAGCGTTGCTTTGGTGCCGGTATTGTAGTCGTAAACAACGCGTGAATTTTCTTTGTCGTAGGAGGCAATGACTTGCTTTGTGGCGGGGTCTTGCCAAGTGATATTGGCGCTTTCGCTGCTCATTTCTACAAAGGTGCTGCGCATAAGTAATGACATAAACATGGATTGATCAAAGGGGAATGCTAAAATACTGGAAAGCTTTACTTCTGGAAGGAGAACTTTCACCTGTAGTTTGGCAGAAGGCCCCTTGGGATCTGCCAAAGAAACAGTCATTGTGCTGTATTCTTTATTGGTTTTTATAGATGTATCGAATGTAAAGTCAAAGGCTGAACTTGCTGTGCCTAAAGAGAGCAAAGTTTCATTCATGCTTGTAGTGGGCACTCCAAGAGCATTAAAGTTTATGTATGATCCTAGAGTTTTAAGAGAAATATCTAGCTGTGCATCGGTTTCTGGGTCGTTAAAAAATAGAAACTGTGCTTCATTAAAGTGGAAGAGTTTTTGCTTTGCTTCTGGGTTTATATCTTCGCCAAGCAAACCTTTAAGTGTGAACTGCCAGCGTGGGCTTTGTTGGTTAAATGCAACAGAAAGCGCATTGTATTTGGCAATATCTTCTGTACTAGCGCTGCCATTTAAAACTTCCATGGCTTTGCTGTATAAAAAGGCCATATGCTCTGCAGAAGGTATGCCTATATCTGTAGATTCTAAAGAGTCAAATGCTATACGTTTTTCTTGCGTTGTAGCGCCAGTGGTTTTGTCTCTCATGGCTATGTTTACAGCAGCATTGCTCAGCAATATGGAAGCCAATTTAGTGGGGCTTACATCTTTTAATTCTAGTTTTTCTAATTGTAATGTTGTGGGATTTTTATCAGTAATGGTGATGTTTATGCCATTATACACAATGCTGTCTGCAAAGGCATTAAATACAGATTTATAATAAGCTTCTGGATTTTTTTCAATATTTTGATTGCTTAGTAAAACAAGATTTTGTTTCCATTGGCTTAGGTGTATGTTCTTTGCTTGTATATCAGCTTTGGGTTTTACGTTTTGTTGGGCGTTTTCTACATTTATGGTAGCTGAAATGTTATTAAGGTCCACAGTTTTACCAACTAAAGGCACTTCATCAGCTTTGGCGGTAAAAAAGTCTGGGTTAGGCTCAGTAATGATGATTTCTCCCACATTAAAGGTGCTGTCAGGGGCTAAGACATTGTTTCCTGAAAGACCTTTTATGCTGATAGTGTTATTTTCTGCAGAATACTCTACAGATTGCATTTGCATATTTTTCTTTTGAAAGAGTTGCGTTAGTCCATCTTCCCAAATTTTTTGCATATCGGCAGCAAGGGCTTGCCCGGTAAAAGTTAGCAGAGACAGACAAAAACAAAGCAGCATTTTCTTCATGATTTACCTCATGTGTTGTTGAAGGTGCGTATGATAAGAAGCACGTATAGAAAGCAACATTTTTTAAAGATGGCAAAGAGTTCATGTGTGATATTACGCGAATGCTTTCATAAGCGCAAGGCTAAAACAAGGGTAATTGTGGTAAAAAGAGAAAAAAAGCTCCTTTTTTAGTGTATTTTCGTTGTTTTCGAAGAGAAAAAGAATTTTTATAAAAATAATCATTGTATTTTATTAATATAATATACTTTTTAGAAAAAAAGTTCAGACAACAACAAAAAAATGGTCTTCAGGGCACTTTATAGGTTTACACCTCATACTCTTTAAGCTATAGGCAGGAAATATTACAGAGGAAAAAATATGAAGAAAAAATATTCGACCATGCCTACCATGGAAAAAGTAAAAGCCTTTCAGGCATTTTTAGAAGAGCATAAGGGACAAGATATAGTGTCTTTAAACCTTGCACACCAAAATACTTTTGCTGAAGCTATGCTCGTGGTAACAGCGGCTTCTATGCGGCATGCGCAAAGTCTTGCGGAAAATGTGGTGCTTTTTTGTAAAGAGCAAAATTTTGAATTTTTACGCACCGAAGGCAAGCAAACAGGACAATGGATTTTGCTTGATTGCAATGATGTAGTTATTAATATTTTTCAACCTTCGGTACGAGATCTATATAAGCTTGAAAAACTTTGGGAAGAATTACCTAAGGCTGCCACCACAAGCGTAGCAACGGAAGGCACGGTATAACTGAGGTAAAAGGACATATTATGAGCAATGGCACTGAATTAACCCCTACACTTTTACTTATTTTAGATGGCTACGGTCTTGCACCGCAAAGTCAGAGCAATGCGCCTTTTTTAGCGCATACACCTAATTTAGATAAATTATTTTCGCGTTGCCCGCATAGCGCATTGCAAGCTTCCGGTCGTGCCGTGGGCTTGCCTGAAGGCTATATTGGCAATTCAGAAGTAGGGCACTTAAATATTGGTGCCGGCTCTGTGGTCTACCAAGACATGACGCGTATTGACGTGGCCATGGAATCAGGCGAACTTGCACGCAATGACGTTTTTGCCGTATTGCTTTCGCAATGCCAAAAAGAGCATGGAGGTAGCGGGCGTTTGCACTTGGCGGGGCTTTTGTCTGATGGTGGTGTGCATAGCCATTATAAACACATGCAAACCTTGGTGGAAAGTGCTGTTGCGGCGGGCTTAGAGGTGTTTATTCATTGCTTTATGGATGGGCGCGATACGCCACCACATAGCGGTGCAGGCTATGTAAAAATTCTTAAAGACTTTTTAGAGCCCTTTCAAGATAAAGCGCGCATTGCATCGCTCTGTGGCAGATTTTATTGCATGGATAGAGATACACGCTGGGAGCGTGTGGAAAAAGCGTGGAATATGCTGGTGCATGGCCAAGGGCTTCGCGCTAAAGATTCCGATGCTGTGACAGCCATAGAAGAAGCCTACGCTTCTGATATATCGGATGAATTTATATTGCCTACCTTGCTCTTAGAAGACGGCACTTGGCAAAATGGTGACGGTATTTTCTTTTGGAATTTCCGCGCGGACCGCATGCGCGAGCTTGTGCAAGTGCTTACACTGCCAGACTTTGATGATTTTGACCGCGGTACATTGCCACACTTTTCTGGCTATGCCAGCATGACCTGCTATGACTCTACCTTTGTTTTGCCTGTGGCATTTCCCAAAGATAGTTTAAAAATGGGCTTAGGCGAGGTAGTTTCTTCTTGGGGCTGTAAGCAATTGCGCATTGCGGAAACAGAAAAATATGCCCATGTAACGTATTTTTTTAATGGTGGAAGAGAAGAACCTTTTGCGGGAGAAGACCGTATTCTCGTTCCCAGTCCGCGCGAGGTGGCTACCTACGATTTAGCCCCGGCCATGAGCGCGCCTGAAGTAACAAAGCAGTGTATAGAAGCTTTAAAAAGCAAAGAATATACCTTGGTAGTATGTAATCTAGCCAACGGCGATATGGTAGGACATACAGGTGTGTTGCCTGCTGCCATTACCGCCTGTGAAACGGTCGATGCTTGTGTTGGTCAGTTTATAGACGCCATTAAAACCATTGCCGGACGTATGCTTATCATTGCGGATCATGGAAATTGCGAAAGCATGCTCGATGCCGATGAACAGCCGCATACCGCGCATACAACAAATCTCGTGCCTTGCATTCTTGTACAAGCAGATGGGTGTGTACGCCTGCAAGATGGAAAACTCGCCGATGTGGCGCCCACCCTCATCAAACTTTGGAACAAGGAAATACCAGATAGTATGCATGGTACTTGCCTTGTGGAGCCTTGTGCATGAAAAATCAAAAGCCACTACAACCTGTATCACCTGAAGGCATGGAAATATTGTTTTTCTATCCTTGCCCCAGTTGTCAGAAGCATGTTGCGTTACCGGCGCCCACACAACCGGCCATGGTGCGTTGTGAGCATTGCCGAACCCCTTTTCCTATAATCCC
>CAYJAD010000102.1:0-5075 GCA_964368075.1 uncultured Desulfovibrionaceae bacterium
TTGTGGGCTTTCATAAAGATGTTTCTCTACCCGAGATGGTGGCTCTTGGTAAAGAGTATAACCTACCTGTCATCGAAGACCTTGGCAGCGGCTCGCTTTTAGATTTAAGCCCCTATGGCTTGCCTGATGAGCCTACAGTGCAAACGGTAGTACGTAGTGGAGCACAGGTGGTCACTTTTTCAGGAGATAAGGTACTTGGTGGGCCTCAAGCCGGTATTATTGTAGGTGATAAAGCATATGTAGATAAAATGCGTAACAACCCTTTGCATAGGGCTTTACGTTGCGATAAATGTACCTTAGCAGCTTTAGAAGCCACTTTACGCATTTACACAGAGCCAGAAAAAGCTCTCGAACATATTCCAACATTACGCATGATCACAGCATCTGCCACAGAACTTGCGCAGCGTGCTGATATTTTACAGAAATGTTTACATGAAAAACTTGATGATTATATTATATCTCATACCTGTGCGGATGTATCTCGCGTGGGGGGTGGTTCCTTTCCCGAACGTGATTTACCCACTACATTGGTTTGTATTCAAGCAAAAAATATGTCTTCTACAACGCTCAAACAAAAACTTCTTGCTACAGAACCTCCCCTTTTAGGCCGATTGGAAGAAAATACTTTTTGCCTAGATGTACGCACATTAACTGATGAAGATATACAAGAAGTTGTTCAAGTTTTACATCAAGTTTTAGCCACATGTTAAAATAGCTATCTTAATTATAAAGGAAAATATATGAAAAAAGACAAAAAAGACACATTGACCTACACTCCACAAAGTTGCTGGGAACGCTATGCCACCACAAGTGAAGAGCAAAAACAGCTTATGAAGTTAGCCAAGCGCTATGTAAAGTTTCTTAGTCGTTGCAAAACAGAAAGAGAAACCATAGATTATGCTTTGGAAATGCTGACAGAGCAAGGATACACTCAAGGCATACACGATACCACAGCTCTCTTTCCCTTCCGTAACAAAACACTTTTTGTTGCTAAAAAAGGGCGTTTGCCTTTAACAGAAGGTATACACCTTATTGGTGCACACACAGATACCCCTCGCTTAGACTTTAAACAACGCCCCTTCATTGAACAACCCGGTGTTGCACAAGCAAAAACACATTATTACGGAGGCATTCGCAAATATCAATGGCTTGCACGCCCTCTTGCTTTGCATGGTGTTGTGGTGCGAAGTGATGGAAGCACGGTCTCTGTTATTTTAGGTGAAGAGGCCGACGAACCTGTTTTTACCATTGCAGATTTATTACCACACTTGGCACAAAAACATGTCACTCAAACCATTAGTGAAGGTTTTGAAGCAGAAAAGCTGAATATTATCTTGGCTCATAGTCCTAAAGAAAAAGATAAAAAAGACAATAAGGCAGAAAGTAAAGACGAGAAGGACGCCATTAAAGCTCACGTATTACAAATTTTACATGAAAAATATAACATTTGTGAAGAAGATTTTATCTCGGCAGAATTGCAAGCTGTACCGGCTGGCCCTGCTCGCTTTGTGGGGCTAGATAAAGCCCTTATTGGCGGTTATGGACAAGATGACCGTATATGTGTTTTTGCCGCATTAGAAGCTTTCCTTGCGGTACAAAACCCAGAACATACCACAGCGCTTATTCTATGGGATAAAGAGGAAATTGGCTCTGATGGCGCCACTGGAGCAAATTCTCGGTTTTTGCAATATTGTTTAGAAGATTGTCGCGAAGCTTGGCAAAAGGAAGCAAAATTAGGGCATATTCTTTTGCAAACTAAAGCTCTTTCTGCCGATGTAGCCGCGGCTCTTGACCCCGATTGGCAAGAAGTGCATGAAAAGCAAAATGCCGCTTTACTAGGTTACGGGCCGGTATTTTCAAAGTTTACAGGTTCTCGTGGTAAATACGGCGCCAGTGATGCCGATGCAGAATTAGTTGCTTTTATGCGTGGCCTGTTGAATACAAAAAAAATTCCCTGGCAAATGGCAGAGTGTGGCAAAGTTGATTTAGGTGGCGGCGGCACTGTGGCGCTGTTCTTGGCCTCCTATGGTATGCAAGTTATAGATTGTGGCCCGGCGGTACTTTCTATGCACAGCCCTTTTGAACTTGCTTCTTGTGCTGATCTTTGGGCAACGGTAGAGGCCTATACTGCCTTTTTAGCAAGTTAATTGTTTTTCTTGGGGGAAATTTGCTAACGTCAAAAAATTTCCCCCAAGCCCCCTTTAAAACGCGTTTATTATTAATATTGTATATATAATGAACACATTAATTTAAGCGCGTTTTGAGGGGATGGGGCAGCTTTTTGGCGCTAGCAAAAGTGCCCCTTCCCCCCTCAAGAAATAACTTATCAGATTAACAAAAAAAGCCCCTAGGTTCCATCATGACGACAGAGCCTAGGGGCTTTATATTTTTACTTATGCAATATTCTTATTTACCGCCATATTGTGCTACAAGTTTTTCTGCGGCTACTTTTTCAGCATCGCTTAAATCTGCTACACGTCTTGCCCCAATGTAGTTTTTTCTGAAATACGAGGTAGATAAATCACTTACACGGATGCTTTTATTACGTCTTGGGCTATGAATAAATTTGTTGTCTCCCACATAAATACCAGTATGATAGCCTATGCGAGGATGGCGGAAGGCCACAATATCGCCCACTTTGATGTGTTGCTTACTTTTAACAGCCACACCGGCGCGTGATTGTTCTCTAGCGGTGCGTGGTAATTTTACACCGGCATGCTTGTAAACCCATTGCACAAATCCAGAACAATCAAAACCTCTTGTGCTAGTGCCGCCATAACTATATCGCACACCAAGAGCGCTTTTAGCCTTAGGTATAACTATTGCTTTTTTCTCACTATCTTGCATTGCAACACTATTTTTTCTGCCAAAAAGCACTTGTTTTGGAGCTGCTGCAGATGCTTTGGTCGGAGAGGTATTGGTGGCGATGAGAGCTTCAGAAGATTTTTTGGAAGGAGTTTGTTGTTTTTGTGTTTTCGCTACCATTTTAGAGTCTGGGGTAGCATTCACCATAGCCATGGTTCTCATGGGTGCCTGCTTAACTTCAGCAAGTACCGGAGTAAGTTTAGGATTTTTCTTATGTTCTGCGTTTTTTTCGGTTGGAATTTGAGCCGTAATTTGTGTAGATTTACTGGCACAACCGACGCTTAACAGAATAAGGCCGCACAAAGAAACATGACATAATGATGTAAGTATTTTTTTCATAGCGCAAAACGTAAACGCAATAATAAAATTTGTCAAGATGGCTTTCAGGCAATTTTACTTTTTATTCCACATTAAGACCTGCAATGTGACCACTTGCAAAAGCCCAATGTAAATTATATCCGCCAAGTTGCCCTGTAATATCAAGTGTTTCACCAACTATATATAATTTTTTTTGCAATAGGCTTTCCATGCTCCAAGGATTAACCTCTTTTGTTAAAACCCCTCCTGCTGCTGCTTCTGCCCTATGCATACCGCCTTTTGCCTTAGGAGTAACACTGAAATTATGTATTGCATTATGCACTTCTTTGCGTGCCTTGCGAGAAAGTTCAGCAATTTTTCTTCGCGCCCACATATGTGGCAATATGGCATCCGCCAAGCGCTGTGGCATATGTTTGCTTAAAAGATTACGAACAAAGAGCTTGCCACACTCTTGAGCATCTAAAAAATCCTCAAAATGCATATGCGGCAAAAAATTAATGTCTATTTTTTGTCCTTGCTGCCAGCTGCAAGAAGCTTGTAGCACCGCAGGACCGCTGATGCCAGCATGTGTAAATAATAAAGCTTCCTTATGTACTCGATCTGCCACTGTTATAGTTACCGGTAACGCAATACCGCTTAAGCCCAAAAGCGGGCTCTCGTTTGGTAGCTGCAAAGATGTTAAAACGGGTGAAAAGGTTTTTGCTTTATGCCCCCATTGTTGTGCTAACTGTATGCCAAATGAACTTGCCCCCACTTTTTCCCAAGCAGGCGACCCCAAAGCAAGCACTAAATTTTCCCCACAAAATTGTTGTATCTCCCCTGCTTTTGTTTTTGTATTTATCTTGAAAAGATTTTGACTACACTCGACCTTCTCTATATTATGGGAGAAAAGAAAATCACAGCCCCATTTTTCACAATCGTGCATAAAGGCGTCAACGATTTTTTGCGCCGATTGCAAGCCAAAAAGTTGGCCGTGTTCTCGTTCTTCCCAAGAAAGGTTATGGCTTACCAAGTAATCGAGTAAATTTTTAGGCGTAAATGCTTCCAATGCTGGCTCAGCAAAAGTGATATCTTCACCGTAGTAAAACGCTGCTCCCATGTGTATATTAGTAAAATTTGCTTTTCCCCCGCCACTAATACATATTTTTTTTCCGGCGTATGTGTTGTGATCAAGAACAAGTACCCTTAGGCCTCGTCTTGCTGCTGTCAGTGCACATTGTAAGCCAGAAGCACCGGCCCCTAAAATTATAACAGCATATGTGTTCTTATTCATAGTATTTTTCATACAATAAGTATACCTAAGCATGTGCCGTCTGCCAAGAAAAAAAGGGAAATAAAGAATTTTATAGGCAAAAATGTATTGAAATATTTTTTTTAATATAGAAAGTTATTATGTATTTTCTCAAAAATGTTAGTGTATAAAATTATAAGAAAAGTATAAACAAAACTTGACATTTCTACCTAAATCAAGGCAATATATTTGTGCTTAGGAGTTTTGCATTTTGCACAACATCCTCCCATTATTATATAAACTTGGAGGCTTCTATGGCGTCCCAATATCGTTTGGTAACACGCAGTGATTTTGATGGCTTAGTATGTGCCGTTTTACTTAAGCAAATAGATCTTGTAGGGGACATCCTTTTTGTTCATCCTAAGGATGTTCAAGATGGGCGTATTGAGTTAGGAAGTTCAGATATTACTACCAACCTACCCTATAGCCCTTATGTGCATATTTGTTTTGACCATCACCTTTCCGAAACTATGCGCTCAAAGCAAGGGGCTAGCAATCATATTATTAATGCAAAAGCGCCTTCTGCTGCTCGTGTAGTATATGATCACTTTGGCGGTAAAGAACGCTTCACAAATATTTCTGATGATATGATGGAAGCTGT
>CAYJAD010000103.1:0-5066 GCA_964368075.1 uncultured Desulfovibrionaceae bacterium
TAAACGCTAGAAAAGAATTTGAAATAACAAGATAAATTAGTCCGAAAGTCGAATTAATGACCTATGCTACTATGTTTAACGGCGCTGTGGTGGAGAAGGAGTTTTTTTACTTGCCTTTGTGGTGATTTTTAGTGTTATGTCAATTGTTTTCTATGATATGTTTGCAGGATGAGGCTTTCTTGTTGCACATGGGACATGTATTTGGCATTTTCCACAACCGTATCGCGGCTTATAGATTTCTTTTATAGCGTGAAGCTTTGCTACGCATGGTTCGTGTTGTTTGCCTTTTTCAAAAGAAATAGCATTTACGTCACAATTTTTTATGCATTTTCCACACTTAGAGCAATATTCATATATGTCTTTGTATTTTCTGTGGGTAATGTCACATTCAGCATTGGTGATTACGCTTCCAAGCCTTCCTGCAATGCCTTTTTCTGTTATAAGCCCTTTTGAAAGGCCAAATGTTCCCAAACCACAAATATGAGCCACATGTCTTTCAGACCAATTACTGGTAAATTGCAAGTCTGCATTTTGAAAATTGCCCGTTCCTTTTTTTTGTACCGATTTGAATCTTTTATCTTCTACTGGAAACACAGCTTCGTAACCATGCTCTTGTAAGTAGCTCACAAGGTGGCGACAGGTATGACTGACAGCCATTTGTCCTTCTATTCTCCCATGAAGCCATCCGTGAGATGGGTGCCCCATGTCTTGCGCATTGGATTGTATGATATGTTGTGCAAAAGGAAAAAATATGCTGATAATAGTTTTACCTGATGGTAGCCATTCTGTAGGCAGCACAAAATGGGGGCCTATGACGCCTTCATTTTTAAGGCTCAAAAAAAGCTCATCTGTTGTAGATCCAAAAGCCAAAAGAGGTGCTTCAAAGATAGGTCTTTTTGCGAGCTCGGGGGAAAGGGCCACATCTTCTGCAATGCTATTGATGGCAGAAGTCGCCATATAGTCATAAATAACGTGCTGTACTGTTGCGTTATCTAGATGCTTCATAGCGGTATGTCTCATGTTTTGTGTGCAATGTATACAAATATATAGTATTTATTTAAAAAGGCTTGGCACTTTTATGCGCTAAGCCTTTTTAAATAATCAATGCCGCTACACGCCGATTTTAAGTTGCGCTAAGAAAAATATTGCTCGGCCGCACAGCTCTGCCAGCAAGAAATACAGCATGCCAAGGCTTAAAAAGGCTGTAAAGCCTCTTACCTTTAGTGGGAGGACAAAGGCAAGGCCAAGGGCTATAAAAATCACTTGTAAGGCAAGATGATATAAGGAGATTGTAAAATCCGCAGGGGCTGTAAGCATTTGTGGATGCATGAAAACTGCTATCCATGGCAGCTTTGCGGCCAATGAAAGCACAATTCCCAAAATCAATGAGCCCATGGCGTATTTTCGAAAATATTCTTCAGCAATATTTCTGCCCAGTAAGAGAGCAAAGGCACCGCCCAAGGTGAAGGCAGTACCATAAAACCCTATAATAGTACCGACATTGTTCCAAAAAGGCATGGCTTGTACCGAGGCATACACTTGTGAGATAACAAAAATTAAAAGCATGCCCGCCAAAGAGGCTAAATAGGCAAGGCCTTTGTGGGGGGTTATTACTTGTAAAAAGATAAGTCCTGAGAAAATACCCACGGCCCAAATTTCGCGGCTAAGCCACGAGTGGCTCACTTGCGTTAGGGTGTACAGGGCATTGAAAGGATTTTGTAAATGCAAAATGGATACGATGCCGGCTATACTCATAAGGGCAAAGGCCGACCACCAGAACCTTTTCGCCATGTTTTCTTGGTTATGATACTGAAAAAGCGAGGCAAAAAGCGCTGTTCCCGCAGCAAATTGTGCAAAAACCGTAAAGATAATCAAGGTCCAATCGCTGTATAAAGCAGAAAGATGTGATGTTACGAACATTAGGCTTCCTCCTTATTGGCAAAAATGACCTCAGTACTTCCTGCTGGTTTTGCTGTGTGGTGAGGTTTTAGGCTTAAATTGGGCTTAGTAAGGGTGTTTTCGGGTAAAGGCGCTATATTAGCCATGCCATAGGCGGCAAGAATTTCTTCACGCGGGCCTAACTTTAAGGCACGTGCAGGGCATGCCGCCACACAGGCTGGTTCTCTGCCTACGGCGAGATAGTCGCGGCAAAAATCGCATTTTGTCATATGTTTTTGGTCTTTATTAACCACAGGGCTAGAATAGGGGCAATTCCAGCGACAATAGCCACAGCCCACACATTTATCGGCATCAATGCTCACAATGCCGTCTTCATCTTTAGCGCAGGCACCTGTGGGGCAAGCGTTAGCGCAGGCAGGTTCTTCACAATGGTTACACGACAAAGAAATATAGTACGTAAAGACATTTTGATCCCAAACATCTTTGGCTGTTTCAGTCCATTCTCCGCCGCTGGCTTCGATGACCTTGCGCCAGTTGACCCCTAAGGGCAGATTGTGTTTATCTTTACACGCAATCATACATGCCTTGCAGCCAAGGCAGATGGATGTGTCCATGAAAAAAGCGGGGTTTTTCATTGAATTCTCCTTAATATTTAGATAGCGCTTGGTCGCGTGCTTTGCACGGCACAAGCTATCGCAAGGCTAGACTGTTAGAGTTTGTGAACTTCTACAAGGTTCGTATGCTGCGGGTTGCCCTTGGCAATCATAGTGGGTCTGTACAAGGTAAGCGTATTCACACAACCGCCTGTATCTACCCCCTGAGCATTGGGCTTGTACCAAGCCCCTTGGGGCATGGAAATAACACCGGGCATGATGCGTGGGGTTACTTTTACTGCAATTTCCACCTGACCGCGGTCGTTAACTACAAGGGCTTTGTCGCCGTGCTTGAGGCCGCGTTTTTTGGCATCCAGAGGGTTTATCCAAAGGGTTTGTGGCAATACCTCCAGCAACCAATCGCAAGAGGCGTAGGTGGAGTGGGTGCGGCCTTTGTAATGGTGTCCAATCATTTGTAAGGGGTATTTTTCACGGGTTTTGGTGTCTTGGAAGCCTTCATAGGTGGCTACATAGTGCCCAATGGGATAAATGACTTCGCCAAGCAATTCGCCACGGCCACGAACGGCGGCCATTTCCGCAAGAATTTCAGAATACAGTTCGATTTTACCCGAAGGCGTCTTTAAGGGGTTTTCTGTAGGATTATCCCTAAAAGCTTGGGTTTTAATGGGCAAGTCGCGAGATTTTTCTTGCCGCCATACGTGCTTTGCGCGAGCCTCTTTGAGGGTAGGGGGTAGAGATGGCATAAGTTTGCGACAAATGGTTTGGTAATTGTGCTCGAGCCAATCTTCGCGGCTGCGCCCTTCGGTAAATTGCTCTTCGATACCAAAGCGCTTGGCAAGGTCGGTGCAGACATCGTAAATATCGCGTGATTCAAAATACGGCTTGGCGCTACCAGAAAAGACATAATAATCGATGTCTAAACCATAAGAAGCGCCGTAAATGTCGGTATTTTCAAAATAAGCACAAGAAGGAAGCACAATATCGGCAAATTGGGCACTGGCTGTGTTAAAAGCATCCATAACCACAATCATTTCGCATTTGGAGGTGTCTGCCAGTATTTTTTTGGTATAATTAATATCGGCATTTTGATTGATAAGAGCATTGCCGGCATAGCTCCAGATAAATTTTATATCGGTGGGAAAGACATCGGCGCCAGTAACACCGTCTTGTTCTGCCGTAAGTTTGTGACCATGCTCAATGGCATTGAGCCATTGGAAAATGGGGAATTGCGCTTTTACAGCATTGGTTCCCATGGGTAAGCGAGGCACAGAAATGGGGAAATAGGCATCTCTATCGCCATTATTGCCGCCACGTATGCCCACATTGCCGGTGATAACGGCTAGTGAAGCTACAGCCATGGTGGTAAGTTCTCCTGCGGCTTGGCGCTGCAAACCCCAGCCTTGAGTAATATAGGCAGGTTTGGCTTGCCCAATTTCGCGGGCCAATTGCAAAATACGTAAGGCAGGAATACCAGTGATTTTTTCTGCCCACTCCGGAGTTTTGGCTATCATATCATAGCCTGTACCCAAAATATAATCGGAATAGGAGCTGTGACTAATGGCGCTTTTCGGCATTTGGCTGGCATCAAAACCTTGCACATATTGCTGCACAAAGGCTGTATCTACCATATTTTCTTTCATAAGTACGTAGGCAATGGCAGCGGCAAGGGCCGCATCGGTACCGGGCCGAATGGGAATCCATTCATCGGCTACGGTGACGCAAGTTTCACTAAAACGTGGATCGATGACAATAATCTTAGCGCCAGATTTCTTTTTGGCCTGCAAAAGTTCGTATTGTTGTCCACCACCGCTCATGCTGTTTTCTACGCAGTTAAGGCCGAAAAATACAGCCAATTTAGTGTGTTGAATATCGGTGAGCGCATTACCGCTGTAGCCCCCCATACCATACATATAGCGCATGGCATATTGATTTTGGGCTGAGCTATAATCACTGCTAGGGAAGGTAAAACCGCCTAGCATATTCATGAGGCGAAAAAAAGACTCACGACGCAATAAGGCACCGCTTTGTACACCGGAAGAATAGTGGGTGTAAATGGAAGCATTGCCGTATTTTTCTATACATTCTTTAAGCTTGGCTGCAATAGTGTCGAGAGCTTCATCCCAAGAGATGCGTTCAAACTTTCCTTCACCGCGAGTGCCCACACGTTTTAAGGGATATTTTAGGCGATTTTCTGAATAGGCATAACGGCGCAATGAGCGCCCACGCGGGCAGGCGCGCACCTGAAAGATTCCGGCATCCCAGTTGTCTTTCACAAGGTTGTCTGTCTCAATGCGGATGACTTTATCATCCTTGGTATAACATTTTAAAACGCAGGCACTTCCGCAATTATTACTGCACACGGAATAAAAGAATTTTTGAGGAATGGGGGCTAGTGGCGGCTTGGCGTGGGCCCTTCCTACAAGAAGGTCGTTCACCGTTTTTCCAAAAGCACTCATGGCACAAGTGACTGTGGCAATCTTTAAAAATTGTCTACGACTTGTCTTTTGCATTGTATTCTCCCTCTTAATCGTAAAAAAACTAGCAAAAAAGTCC
>CAYJAD010000104.1:0-4988 GCA_964368075.1 uncultured Desulfovibrionaceae bacterium
CGAGGGTTCGAGTCCCTTCCGCTCCGCCATAAAAAAAGTTCTTGCAAAAGACTTTAACTTTTGCTAAAAGATATTTCCGTAAGGAATTGGAGCGGTAGTTAAGTCGGTTATAACGCCGGCCTGTCACGCCGGAGGCCGAGGGTTCGAGTCCCTTCCGCTCCGCCATATTTCTAAAGAGCCTAGATTTTTCTAGGCTCTTTTTTTTGGGGCGAATTGTTAATTAATAAAGCCATCAATGTGGTTCTTAAATATTTTGGACACCCATGACAAGCTCATTCCAGTTCCGTTGATTTTCCACAGAAAGTTGCATTTTTTGTTCATCAGCTAGCTGAAAGCGTTTTACTGCTGTAGTTTTGCTTGTGGCTTGATAGAGCCAGTAAGCTTCAGCTTTAAGGGCTTCTTCAATGGGTTTGTCTATGGATTCATAGACCATTTGCTTACACGCGTTGATGGATTCAGGTGGAAACTTTGCTATACGCTGTGCAAGATTGTTGACATAGTCATCTATTTCGTTAGCTTCGAAAGCTTTGTTGATTGTACCGTATTTTTCTGCTTCGTCTGCATCAAAATCGCGCGCACTCAAAATAATTTCTAAGGCACGCCCAAGGCCAACTTGACGCGCCATACGTGATGCCCCTCCACCGCAAGGCAAAATGCCCATACCCACTTCCATTTGCATGAATTTATATTTACCCCTTACGGCGAAACGCATATCGCATGCCAGTGCAAATTCGTGGCCTCCACCACGCGCTACGCCTTCAAGCTTTGCAATGGTTGCTTGTGGAAGTTTACTGATACGCTCAAGTACACTTTGCAAGTCAAGCAACTTTACTTCATCGCGTGAAACGGCCTCGGTGGACATATCTTTGAGTAGATTTGTGTCATAATGACACACCCAAATTTCAGGGTGTGCAGATTGAAAAACAACAACTTTGATTGATCTGTCTCGCTCTAGTCGCAAAGCTAGTGTGTTTAAATCTGCTAACATTTCTTGACCTTGTACGTTAACTGGTGGAAAGTCAAACGTAACCCAAAGAATGGCATCTTTTTGTACTGTTGTAAAAGTTGTAAAGCCTGTGTAACTCATAGAACCTCCCAAATAAAATTGTTGAAAACTGTTATGCTTCTCAATAACCACGATCTAAGAAACACTGGATTAGTTTAGCTACAACTCAAGCTTTGGCAAGGGTAGTTATCCACATTGAGAACTCTGTATAGTTATTTTTATATATACCTTATTAAATAAAAATTTCTTTTTTGAAGACTTGTGCAGATGTTTCAAGAGATTAAAGCGTTTTTGGGGGATGGGGAGTTTGAAGGGGGAGAGGGGGAACTTTTGGGTTCCCCCTTGTAAAAAGAATTTAAGGAAACGCTGATTTAATAGATTTTTCGTTCTCTAACAAGGAAGACGAATTTTGCTAAGGATGCATAGTATAGAGACATACATGCAATCTTAGTAAGACGAGTCTGACGCAGTTAGAGGGCGAAAAGGCACTTAATCAGTGCTTCCTTAATACAAAAATTTGTAATTTGTAGACAACCTAAGGACGCTTACTAACCTAGCGCAGCGGCTTCATCTACAATCCAAATAAGCTCACCAAAGGTGGGACGTACCATTTGTGTTGGTAGCACCGGTGGCTCAAGCAAATCCAGAGATTTTTTTAGGGCAGGGTGCTTTTCTTTGCCAGAAACAAGGAACATACAACAACGCGGGTTGTTTAATAGGGGAAGTGTTAAAGTAATGCGGTCGGCTTTACGTTCGGGCACATATTGATCAATGCAAATACGCTTTCTTTCCAGAAGGGCTGGTGAATTTTCAAAAATAGAGCCCATATGCCCATCTTCGGCCATGCCCAGCAAGATAAAATCAAAGCGCGGTACCTCTGTGGGGGTCTTAAAATGTTCACGCAATAAATTTTCGTATTGTAAGGCGGCTTCTTCTGCATTATTTTCACCGCGCATGCGATAATAATGGGTAGCAGGTACGTGCGAAAGCAACTCTTTGCGTACTTGCCCATAGTTACTATCAGGATGATCTGGTCCTACACAGCGTTCGCTCACCCAATAAATGGCAATTTTCTCCCAGGGTAAGCGCTCTATCCAGTCGGGACTACGCAAAAGACGAAAGAGAGGCGTGGGAGTTTGGCCGCCGGAAAGAGCGACATTGAAGATGTTTCTTTCTGCTATGGCTTCTTCGCAATGAGCCGCGAATATGTGGGCGGCGCGTTCGGCCATGGCGGCTTCATCTTTGTGTACATGCACGGTTAAGTGTGTGCTTCTACTCAGTTGTTTCATGCAATCCCTCCAAGGTACGATAAATATATAAGTACGCACTGTTTCTAACTAATGTTTACATGTGCACTTTTTTACTGCAGGTAAGACTAGTATAGATTTGTTACAAAGTTACGTTTTTTTAGGGCTAAATATACTTTTCTTATTTTATAAGGTTATTATCAAAAAAGAGGCTAAAATTTATTTCTTTTTAATGTGCATGTCAATGTATAAGGGTATTGCGCAATTATTTCTTTTTAGCGTTTCCTTCATTGTCTTGCAAAGGCTTACGGATAATTGATTCATCTGGGGCCACAAACAGGGCTTTCCCATTATCTAAGGTCATGAAAATGACATTTGCTTCGCAGCTAAGCTTTGGGGCTTGCTCTAAAATGCTTGTGGATTCATCTTCCGGGCGTAATTCCATATTGTAACTATCTTCTAAGGTGGTTCCCACCAAGATGCGCGAAGCTGTGTTAATATTATGGTTATAAAATAATTGGCCTCCGGAACTTTCTACTACTACCTTGGTGTCAAAGGTCATATTACGAATAATGAAGGGACCTTTATTGTACCCTCTAATGCGCACCGATAGGGTAGAAAATTTTTGGCCACTGGGGCGATGAATAAAGGCTGTACATTCATCCATGCGAAATTGCTGTTTCATGCGTTTTTGATCTTCTGCGCGCTTGGCTTCAAAAATTTTTTTGCGACCTTTTTCTAAGGCGAGTTCTTCTTTAATATATATTTGTAATAAATCAGAAAAGTTGATAAACTTTACAATTTTCCAATCAGGTTTTTCTTTTATTAAAAAATGAAGCTGGAAGTCTTTTTCTAAGCGAGGATGATTAAATTTTATGGAAATAATGGCTCCTTCTTGAGAGGTGCCAAGTAATGAAACATTTCCTGCAATTTGCTTTATGAAGTCATGCGGTAAAGGGGTAATGGAGGCGAGAGGGTCTTGCTTTGTGGTATCAACTTTGGCATCGCGATTTTGTATATTTTCTATAAAGGTTTTTTGAATTTTTTCCGCAAGCTCTTCCTTTGATTGTACTGCTGGGGTACTTTCTTTAGAAGGCATGGTTGTGTCCAGAAGTATTCTGGCCATACTTTCTGTCATGGGGCGAAAGTCTATTAAGAAAGCAAGTGCTGCTAAGTCGCCCTTAAGTAAAGCAAGGTTAAGTTTTTCTACATAGGCTTCAGGGCTTTGCGCATAGGTATATTTTTTCCATGCATAAATACTTCCACCGCCAAGAATAAGAACACTGAGCACGGTAATGACTAAGGTACGATTTTTTATAACAAACTCTTTTAAATTTTGTACTAGACTCATGAACTTTCCCCGCAAATTAAGCAGTTTATAGAAAAAATTTGGTGAAACCTTGCCACGACGCGTTATCGCAGTGAGCGGCTTGCTAGACTATACTTTTTGTCTATCGTTGTTATGCCATCGATGGCTTTTACTTCTTTTAACACCTTCTATGGCAGGAGCCATTTTTTTTAACACTTTTACGCGTAAAGGACTGCCCGTAAGGGGAAGCGCTTCGCTTAAAGTAAGGCGTATTTGCATAAGTGCACCCAAGGCCGATGGCAAGATGGCTTTATTTATATTGTGCACATGTAAAAAATGTGCCCATTTTTTTTGTATACCCCAACTGGCATAAGGCGCATACAAGGTAGATTTTGTGCGTAAGTGCATTTGTTCGCCATGCAAGATTTTTACTTGAGTCCGCAAGGTATGACAAATGTCTCTCCATGTAAACCATGGCCCCAGTTGTAAAAAAGGGGGGAGGTTTTTTTTGTGGTATGTGCGCAACATTCCAAGGCAAGAAAAAGGGTTCCAGCATTGAATAAGTATGCCCTTGGCAGCAATGCGCAAAACTTCTGCTAGCATACTGTGTAAAGCTGGATAAAGAGAACTCATGGGCATAAGGTTTAAGACCACATAATCATAACTTTTATCTTCAAAGGGCAATTGATCTAGGGCAGCAGGGCGAGCTAGGGTTGTTTCTAGTATATGTTGTAGATGCTGGGGCACTGTATGTACAAAAGCTTCAGAAGGGGCAATACCACACACATCAAAGCCGCTTTCCCAAAAAAGTTCTAAACTTTTCCAATGGTCAAAATGTATTTGTAAAAGAGTGTGCCCGCGCCGTGGCCAGTGAGAAAGCATGTGTTTTGTTAAATACAAAGCACAATCTAGTGCAAAAGCTCCTTGCTTGCTTTCATACCATTCTTGCCATGGTAAATAATTATCAAAAAAACGTTCCGTTGTTGTCATGGCAAAATTATAAAAGAGAAGGGGACTTTCTGGCAAGCGCTAAAAATTCAAATTGCTGGTGAGGTTTTGCAGTTGACAATTGGTGCAGGTGTTCGTACCACAAGGGGACATTATGAGAAATAGAGGTAGAGTATGCAAGAGCAATTAGACACGGCTTTAGAGTTTATTCGTCCTATCCTTCAACAAGATGGCGGCGATATAGAAATTTTGGGTGTAACCGACGATGCCACAGTGCAAGTGCGTTTGATGGGGCGATGTAGTGGTTGCCCTAAGTCTGCGCAAACGTTAAAAAATATTGTGACTAAAACCATTATTAAAATGGTACCGGGTGTGCGCAAAGTAGAAGCTATACAATAGCAGTTTGTTAGTTAATTGTTATTGATTTTTTTCTGAGAGGGGGAACTTTTTTTGAAAAAAAAGTTCCCCCTCTCAGACT
>CAYJAD010000105.1:0-4953 GCA_964368075.1 uncultured Desulfovibrionaceae bacterium
AAATTAGTTTCTGTTCTTACAGAGAATGGCGCTGCTGCGATTGCTCTTGATATGCTTTTAGTGGAGCCAGACAACGCCTCTGTAATTAATTTGCAAAAATCTTTTCAAAAACATTTTAACATTTCTCTACCAATAGACTCTATTCCTCAGCCTTTACTTGATAACGATAAAATTTTAGCAGAAATATTAGCACAAACTCCTACAGTATTAGGCGCCTATGTGCAATTTTCTGGAGAAAAAAGTCCTTTACCCAGCGATATGCACCTTCAAGAAGGCGTTGTTGAAATTGTCCCTCCTAAAAGCATTCCCCCGCGTACTTTTTTAGCAACAGGACAGAGTGCCGCCCTTCCCTTACCGGTACTACGCACCGTTGCTCCTGTAGGAACCATTAACGTATTGGCAGATCCGGACGGCATAGTACGCGCAGCGCAGCTTCTTATACAAGTAGATGGACGAATTTTGCCTTCGTTGGCTTTACGCGCATTTATGCGAGCTCTTAATCAAAACACATTTTATTTAAACAGTAGCGAATACGGACTATCAAGCATTACCATAGGTAAATATACCCTGCCTGTTGCTCCCGATGGTCGTTTCAATTTGGCATATCGCGGTGGACGTGACTACTATCCAAGTTTTAGCGCTTCAGATATTATAGCAAACAAAATACCTCGTGAAGAAATTGAAGGGCGTATTTTTATTGTAGGAACCTCTGCATCTGGCCTTAAAGATATTCGTGCCACTCCTTTTGATTCTTATTATTCAGGTGCAGAGACTCATGCCGTTATTTTGGATAACATTTTAACCTCTCGATTTATAGAAATAACCCCAACCACCCTAGGAACACAGGTAGAAACAATACTGCTTTTTGGCTGCATAGGCATTGTCGTTTTTACTTTAGCTCCGGCCATAGCGTATCTTCCTCTACTAGCGCTGTTTATTTGTGCTATTTTAGGCAGAAGTTGGTACCATTTTCAAAATGAAGTATACACGTCTCCTCTGTACAGCACTCTCACCTTAGTTGCTTTAGCCATAGGTTTACTTGCTGTTCGTTTTTGGCAAGAAAACAAGCAAAAGCGCACATTACATAATGCCTTTAAGCGGTACATTGCCCCAGATATGGTAACACAAATTGTTAATAAAGGTGAAGCCGTGCTGATGGGAGAAGAAAGAGAAGTTAGCCTTTTATTTACAGATATTCGAGGCTTTACAGGCCTATCTGAAACATTGCACCCTCACGAGGTAGTACACATACTAAATCGCTATTTTACACCCATGACATCCATTATTCGTAGTAACCATGGTACCGTTGATAAATTTATTGGTGATGCTGTCATGGCTTTTTGGAATGCTCCGCTCGATATTACACGTCACCCTTTGCGAGCCATCAATAGCGCTTTACTCATGCAGGAGGCTCTTGCAGAACTTAATGAAGGTCTTAAAGAAGATTATAATATCACCTTGCGTATCGGGGCCGGTGTGCATACGGGTAAAGTTTATGTAGGGAATATGGGCAGTGCAGAACTCTTAGACTATACCTGCATTGGTGATACAGTAAACCTTACCTCACGCCTTGAAGGTTTATGTGTTGTATATGGTATGCCCATCATTACCACTGACCACACAGTGCACCAGTGCAAAGATTACGGCCTGTCCGTCAAACAACAAAAAACGAACTCACAGGAAAACACATATAACGAGATAGCTGCGGACGGTTTGCCCATAGAAAGCATACCTTATTTTATGCCTTTAGATAGTATTCGAGTAAAGGGGAAAGCAGAACCTATTGAAATTTTCACTGTATTCAACCTTACAGAAAAAGAGCGCCTTCAAGAAGAAATAGATATGTTTTATCAAGCCCGTGTTCAATACATACAAGGCGATTTTGCCAAAGCATGCCAAATTTTTTCTACCTTAGCAAAAGAAAAGAGCTTTAATACTTTGCATGAACTGTTTACAAAGCGCTGTCAAAACCTTATACAAACGCCGCCCACACAATGGGACGGCGTCTGGACGTTTAAACGAAAATAAAAATTATGTTGCTGATAGCAGGCTACTAATGGTTAGAAGTGCAACTTCCTACTTCTTGATATTTTTCTTGAATAGCAAGAATAGTGTCTAAAATCTCCATAAAACATTCCACCATTTCTGGGTCAAAAGCTGTTCCGGAATCTTCTTGAATAATAACTAAGGCTTCATCTATAGGAATAGGCTCTTTATAGCAACGTGGAGAAATAAGCGCATCAAAAACATCTACAATAGATGTTATACGCGCTTCATAAGGAATATCTTCACCGGCCAAGGGCGGATCATCAGTACCAGTATATCCTGTACCATCCCAACGTTGGTGGTGGTGTAAAGCAATGGTGGCTGCCAAGGTGTCTAATTTACGACTCACGTCTTTAAAAATAGCGGCGCCAATAACACAGTGTTTTTCCATTATTTTACGTTCGTCAGGATCAAAGCGTCCGGGTTTTTTAAGCACTTCATCGGAAATGCCTACTTTTCCTACATCATGCAACATGGAAGCAAGGCGAAGATTTGCTTTTATTTCATATATTTCTATAGGATTTATATGTCGCTTTTCTGCCCAATGGTGGTACAACTCTGCAGCCATGGCACCCACACGAAACACGTGAGGGCCGGTTTCTGTGGGGTCACGTAAACGCGCTGTTTCTAGTACGCGCAAAAGCATATCTTTCGTGGCCATGGCTTGCTCTATGGCCTGAGCCCCAACAAAACAAAGTTCCCCAAGGGAACATTCCACCTGAGAAGAAAAAGGGACTGGTTTACCATCGTGCATACAATTTATAATTTGCATAACGGCAAGCAGCTTGTTTCGCTGAGAAAGAATAGGAATAGCGCAAACAGAAACAGTGCGATACCCTGTGGCCTTATCAAAGGTATCATTAAAAGAATACGGGGCGTCTTTAGAGAGATCTCGCACATCGGGAATATTTAGTAATCGGCGCTCATGCGCCACATACCCAGCTACGGAAGCCGGTGTTATGGGCATACGTGCATTAAGATATTGCTGGCGTGCTGATTCTGAACTGGTAAAGAGGGTTTCATTATGCGAATAGGAAAAAACAAGTTCATTATCTTCCACAAGATAAATAGTACCGGCATCGGCATGAGCCATTTGGCGCGCTCTAAACAGTAAATTATCCAGCACAGAGCTCATATCCGGAATATCTAAAATTTCAGAAGAGAAGCGACAGTTTTCACACTCTGAAGTTCCGGGAGCGTACAAATGAGGGCTTGCCACGCGCAAACCACAATGCAAAACTAAACCTTCGTAGCCCATGCGTAACACGCTGGCAAGGTACGGTTCTTGTTGCACCATTTTACTGCAAACATTATCTAAAAAAATATCCTCATGTGCTGGGTCATAATGGGAAGGTACAAAGACTTTTACATCTAACTCTTTAACCAAAGGCACCCATTGTTCAATGGCAGAGTGCCCCCAGCCTATGTGGTTAGGGTAATCTTCAAGGGTATATTGCGCATCTAAAATAGCAATATCTGCACCACGTAAATTTTGGTAAAAAGAGGCTTGTCTATCAATGGCAGCTAAATCAAGCCCCAATTCGTGGTCGCCACTATAAAAAACACTCTGTTCATTATATTCAATACGATATGCAGCTGCATACAGTCCTTGAACGTCTTCTCCACCATGATTGGCAGTACAAGCGCGCACCACTACTCCGCCTTCCAATGTGATTTCTTGACCATCACTTAAAGGGACAATGCGCCTTGTGCTCGGAAGTTTATCCCAACTAATAGGAAAAAAAGTAGAAGAAAAAAGACTTGCAATAAAAGCCTCCGAACCAACACCACCTACAGATTCAGGGGCATAAATGGTAATGTCCCATTCAGCTTTAAACAAGGGATCAAAAAAAGGCAAACCTGTGACATGGTCCCAATGATTATGGCTCAAAAAAATATGACATTTTTTTGCTTTTAAACTATTTTTTATGTGCAAACCAAGATTGCGTAAACCAGACCCCGCATCTAAAATAATATGCGGCGCTTCAGGTACGTCAATATTATAGCAGGAAGTATTACAGCCATAACGTGCCGACATAGAGCATCCGCTAGCTAATGAACCACGTACTCCCCAAAGTCTTACTTGCATTGAATCCCTCAATTTTTTCTTATAAAAGAAAGTATCACTCACTATTCATATAAAAGAAAGTATAAATATATTTAATTTTTATTAGCACGCTAAACATATAGATTATTTTTGTCAATGAATAAAAAAAAGATGCTACATAAATTTTTTAAAAAAAATCTATAATTTTTCTAGTAATTATATATTTTCACTATATTTTTACAATTTTTCTTTACAAAAAACTGTAAAAAAATTATCCTCCACCAATGTAGAAGTATAAGAAGTTATACAAAAAAAGCCTTGTGTCACTAATTATTTGATAAAACAAAAAATATCATGCCTTTATAAAATTTTACTAGTCATGATGTATACGTAAAAAGAATACAATAAAACTTTCCAAAACCTCCTACAAAAGGATTTGTTGTGCAAAAAATATTTACTTTATGCTTCGTATTCAGTTTGCTTTTACCCATGCACGTTTTGGCGCAAAATACAAATGCAAGCACAACAACACATTTACAACAAAACAAAGCACATGCTGCTACTCTTTTAAAGCAAGCCAAATACCAAGAAGCTTTTACAGCATATAGTGCATTATTGCGCGAAAACCCCACGGATGATGTGGTTAACCTTGGCTACGCAAGAGCAGCTTTGCGTACCAAACAACCGGGGCAGGCCGTCATGGCTTATGAGCGTTTGCTCACTAAATACCCTACACAGCCCATCTTGCTTCGCGAACTGTCCTATGCATTGCGCATGCAAAATGACGCACAACGCTCTACTATGGAACTAGGTTGTGTCGACATTCAATTTGATTTATGTTAAATTCTTAGCAACAAAGG
>CAYJAD010000106.1:0-4870 GCA_964368075.1 uncultured Desulfovibrionaceae bacterium
CAACCATTATGCTACCACCGCTTGCCAGCGTCTGCGGTTTCACAATAAATAAAGCCGCCGTCACGCCAGTGCCCCAATCGTGCCCACTGTTGCCAAAGATAGTTTCGGCACTAGCTCTGTCGCCACCCCCAAGCACGGTGTACGCATTGTGTTCAACAATAATATTACCATCAATGCCACTTGGCAGATTATGCAAAAATGCCGCTGAAGCATTGGCAAAATCATTACCGGAATTAGCGTTTGTAGTGAGTAAAGTTCCGCCGTTAAGGGTGGTAGTGCCCTGCACGGTGGTGGTACCATTAATAGTAACCGTGCCACTATTTGTTAAATCCCCTGTAATGCTACCATCTTGCAGATTTAAAGTGCCGCCAGCACTATTGATTGCATCACCATTAACAAGCACATCATTAGCATCACCTATAAGGGTCAAAGTGCCAGCGTTATTCATGTCCCCATAAACACCGCCAAGTATGGCAGTTTTTCCTGCGGCAAAAGTACCGCCGTCGCTTACAGTAGTATTACTGCCAAGTACCACATTATTTGGCAAATCTGTACCGCTGTGAATATTCTTTAGGTAAGTATTTGTAGTGTCAATGCTCACGTTTTCTAGCTGTAGCGTACCACCGCTAATGATACCGGTAAGCAGGCTTGTATAATTACTATACTCCATTGCACCGGATTGTCCTGTAAGAATAAGGCTTCCGGCATTGTCAAGTTGTTTTTCTACATTACCTTGCAAGAAATCACTAGCTGTAATAAATCCGTGAGTATTAGTAAATGTTGCAAAATCAGTAGCTTGAGCTTTAAGCACACCATCTGTGCCAGTGGCAAAGATGGTGTTTGCATCATTCACCACAATAAGATTACCATTGCTTACATCCACAGTACCATTAACTATATTAAGCTCGCCACCTGCATTTATATTCATGTTTGTATTATCAGCAATGGTCACTGTACCATTTGCAGCATCAGCAAGGCCCACAGTTAATGTGCCTGCGCTATTATAACCAGCTACAAAGTGAGTAGCATTTTCACCACCAGCAATATTTAATATGCCTGTGCCATTATATTCTTGCTCAAAGATAGTTTTATTTGCAATGGTGCTTGTGCCCGTATTATTATAAGCTTGTTTGAAAGTTGTTTCACCATTAAAGGTGGCAGCACCTGTTCCTTTATATTCATTTTCAAAGGTGATATTTCCATTAAATGTATTTGTTCCGCCACTATTGGTAAAAGCACCAGCCACAGTAGTTGTACCATTAAAATTATTTGTACCGCCGCTAAGTGTGCTTGTGGTAATAACTTCTAAATCACCAATAAAGGTTGTAGTACCGTCTGTAAGACTAAGTATATTTGCAGCAACAGCCTTATTAAAAATGCTTGTGCCTCCTGTGCTTTGAAGCGTACCTGTAATTTCTAAAGCAGAGTGACCAGTGGTTGTACCAGAAGTTATAAGATCGCCTTGTATTGTGCCGCGGTCTTGGTCAGAAATACTTGTGCCAAGGACAAGCTCGCCATTATTTGTTATACTCCCCACAGAAAGAGTTGTGCTTAGACTGCCTTTAAGGGTGAGCCTTGAGCCACTTGTAATGGTTGAGTCAGTAACAGAAGCACCAGCCGCCCCTGTAGTATTTGTAACTAAGTGACTTGTGCTAACGGTTTTATTATTGCCCACTGCACCCAAGGTGCCTGCCATAAGTTCTTGGTCTTGCCCATAGCCGGTTTCAACTACGTCGAGGGAATAAAGGTCACTGGTTTTGACCCCAAAAAAGTTTACAGTTCCACTACCGCTTATAATACCACTGGCCTTTGTAAGCCAACTTTCATAAACCCCCTTTGCTACCAGAGCATAACCCACGTCCATAAGAATAAGTTCACCCTCATTGGTGAGGGTTTCTTCCACTAGGCCTGAACTCTGAATAAAAGAGCCATCAAAACCAAATGTTCCAAAATCTGAGGCCTTAGTTTTTAATGTGCCGCCTTGCTCAGTTTTAAATACTACACCAGAGGCCACCTTCAATCTTCCAGCAGATACGTCAAGCATACCTCCAGACACTATTAGCGAGCCACTTCTAGCATCAAATTCGCGATTTGCAACCATTTCTGTGGTGCCGGCAGTAATGTTTATGGTGCTATTAGTGCTTATAATCTTTTGTCTGAATATAGCGTCAACACCCACATTCAAAGTGGCATTATTTTCTAATGATACAACTGGCGATCTATTAGCTGCAATACCACCATTAAAATTCGTATTTTCGTGAGTAACACTACCAAGGGTTAAAGTAGCATTGTCAACGCTTATGGAACTAGTGCTTACACTATTATTAAGAAATAAAGTACCAGTGCCATCGCCTGTAACCCAGAATTCCGAAGCTTGAATTTGGTCATCAACAGTATATGTACCAGAATTCTTAAGGGTAAAAGTAACAGTACCGTTGTCAACAATAGCTCTATATTTGTCTTCAATTGGCTTATTCTTTTCATAATTACCAGATATTGTATAATTTTTATTATCAGCTAAGAAATCTAAATAATTGCCATAAATTGCACCGCCTTCACCACCAGCACTATTATTTAAAAAGCTTCCTGAAATTGCCTTTGTGATCTTACCATCCTCATATAGGGCACCACCATTACCAGTGGCTGTATTGCCTTCAAAATTTCCAATTATACTTGTAATAGTGGAATTATTTAAATATATAGCCCCACCATGTGCTCCACTTGTATTATATTTAAAATCACCTTCAATATGGTCAGCTCCTTCATAATATAGATAAATTGCACCACCGTTATTAACAGCACTATTAGAAGTAAAATCACCTATTAAATCACCAAAGGTTGCTAAATATCCATAAATGGCTCCACCATCATTACTACTCGTATTAGAAGTAAAATCACCTTTAATATCACCAATGGTGGCGTTTTCATTATGAATGGCGCCTCCAGGATTTATACTTTCATTAGAAGAAAAATCACCTTCAATATAATCAATTTTAGCTCCCTCAAAATTATAAATTGCCCCGCCTTTATTTGCTGAATAATTATTTATAAATGAAGCATAAATATTGACAATACTTGCTGCTTCATTGGAAATAGCACCACCGCCCCAATCAGTGTCTATGATAAAAGAGCTCCCCATAGCTTTATTGCCAGTAAAGCTACCTTTTATGCTTGTAATTTTAGCACTTGCACCATAACTAGTAATTGCACCACCAACACCAGCTTGATTATCTTCAAAATTAGCATTAATACTTTCTATGGTGGCAGAACGATTAGAAATACCCCCACCAAATATTCTAGCTGTATTGCCTATAAAGTCTGTTGTTACGCTTGTTATGCTTCCGTTTATATTACAAATTGCACCACCATCAATAGCATCATTACCTATAAAAGATCCTCCAATAATATCGCCTATACGTGCGCCGTTATAATTATAAATAGCTCCGCCGAATTCACGATTCGGATCATGAGACTTCGCATTATTAGCAATAAAATGTGAATTTTCTATTTTTTCTATATGGGCAGAACTTCCAAAATTATAAATAGCTCCGCCTTGTCCTCCACGCGAGAGAGACATACTGCCTTCCTGCTCTGCTGTACCAATAAATGTGCTGTTTAGGATATGCGTTATTGTTGATTTATTGCTAATAGATCCACCAGCATATGCACTATTACCAATAAAGGTGGAGTTTTCAATTAAGGCTATTATTGCTTTATCCGCAACTTGAATAGCTCCACCGAGATCTGAACCATCGTCCGCAAAGCTTAAACCAAGGGTTTTTGAACTATTGCCCATAAAGGTGGAATTTTTAATGCTTATTGTACTATCTGCAACGTTGTGTAAAATTGCTCCACCCACATCTTTATTACCAATAAAATTGTCAGTTATAGTTGTTCCGTCAGGAGGACTGGCAAGATAATTATTTGTTTTTGTGAGCAAGGTAGAGGCATTTTCTACTTTAAAATATAGTGTATTATAAGTGTTATTTTCTGCCCAATCAGTTAGCAAATAATGCACAAACATGGAGTAAGTGCCTGCTGCTGGTGCAGAACCATCACCAGTAGTAACATTTGTTATGCTTGTAAAGGGATTTGTGGCATCTACATGTGAAGCTGTTCCAGTAATTTTCTCTACTATTTGCTTTTCAAAGTCTGCATCTGTTAGAGCTTGGGCATTTGTGGCTAAACCTAGCGAACTTAAAAGTATAGCACTTGCCACAGTAGATGCTAGGGCAAGCGAACCAAAGGTATTTATAAGATTACACTTTTTAAGCACGGCCTTGTAGCGATTAATGAGATTGCCAATGGCGTTTTTACTTTGCATGGAAGCTCCTTAGAGTACAGAATATATATGAAATTGTTTTTTGAGCACAAAAAAAAGCTCCTCTTTTTCACAGTAAGAAAAAAAGGAGTTCATCACAAGAAATATAAATAAAACTGTATAGATTATGGATGTAAGAGAGAGAAAAAGAAGCAAAAATCACGCCAACACATTGAACTATGTGAACATAACGCTCTTTATAGGCATATTTTGGAAGGCAATGGGCTGCTTCTTGCATGTTTTACTCGTGCTTTACTAGATTATAATATATTTAATATACACGCTTTCTATACATTTAAATAATCTAGTGTGTCAAGATAAGGCGCAGGGCGACATTAACAGACTGTTGAAAAACAACCATCTGCGGCATTAGCAAAAATGTCAAACCGCTTATGCATGTTTAAACGAATGACATTTTATCAGAAGTTTTTTTGGGAGCAGGCTCTTAAAACGAATTGTTCAAGGTTCAACTACTTCATCTTGCCTTGCATCAACTTGGCTGTCACCGTCATTAAATCAAGTAAAGCCTCTTGCCCCAGCACGGGCAGA
>CAYJAD010000107.1:0-4828 GCA_964368075.1 uncultured Desulfovibrionaceae bacterium
AACCTTGCCAAGGTTGAAGTCGCGGGTTCAAATCCCGTCTCCCGCTCCAAAAAAATCCCTCATATTTTATATTAAAAGCGGAAATAACTCAACGGTAGAGTTTCAGCTTCCCAAGCTGAGGGTTGCGGGTTCAAATCCCGTTTTCCGCTCCATATATTTCAATAATTTACATAGAAAAACATGATATACTGATGGGATTTTCTTTTTATACCTATATTCTACAGTTCCCATATAGTCTTTGTAAGTCATTATTGTTCATGCTACACACTCAAGAACAGTCGTGCATCAAGGTTTAGTGCTTCGGACAGTTTGCGGGCGGTTTGTTTGCCAATGGGGCGGCGGCCTCTTTCCATGTCGCTGATATGCGTTCTGGGAATGCCTGTGAGTTCGGAAAGTTCTTTTTGTGTGAGGCCTTCCTTGGTGCGCCCGCCTTTGAGTACCGTTTGAGGCCAAGTGCTTTCGTCATGGCCTAGAGCTTCCTTCCATGGGGTGCCTTCACTCTTCTTGGTGAAGCCCATCTCCTGCATGGCGGTGAGAGCTTTATGGCGCATGGTGGCAGGCCCTTCAAAGAGCAAGGTCACGGTTTCCACTGTATTAGTAGGGTGCTTTTTCGTGAGTGCCGACATAATTTACCTCTACAAGTTTGATTTCTTTGTCTGTTACTTCCCATACAGCCACATAACAAGGCTTGCCTTTTTTCAAGTGGCAGTGGTGCCTATCTGAGCCCAGTTTGCTATAATTAGGCCAATTCCCCCTCACGGGGCCATTGAGGGTAATATCCCCCATGAGCACACGCAACACTTCAAGTATGCCCTTGGGTAGCTTATGTAATTTCTTTTGTGCTTTGTCTGTTAAAATCACTTCCCACGTCATAGTGTTCCTCTGTAATAAAAATGTATCAATTTTTGGGTCATTGTCAAGGGGCGTCTATGAGCTTTTCTTCCCTCTGCCTCTACCAAAATGCAAAACCTTGGCTTTCGCCTCCTTTTCCTGCTGAGGTGGTGGCGTAGCGTTGACAGCTATATCCATGCAATCGGCCATGCAATCATCTATGACGCTGGCGGCCTTTTTTACTGCTTCGTCTGCTAGGTGGGCATAGCGTTGGGTCATTTGCGGGCTTCCATGGGTCATGAGCTTTTGCAGGGTGAATAAATCCACTTTACCACTAGAGGCCAGCCATGAGGCGTAAGTGTGGCGTAAGCCGTGCAGAGGGCGAAAATCAGCGGGAAGATTGGCAGCCTCTTTAATACGCTTGAGGAACACGCGGCACTCGGTACGCTTGCCACCAGTAACAGGGGAGGGGAAAAGGTAATTGCTTCCATGCGGGGTGATACTTTCCAGCTTAGCACAGGCGATTGTCTTTTCTATAAAATCGTGCTTCTATATCTCCTTGGCATGAACTCTTATTGTGCCTATCTTTGCTTTACTTATTCCCAATTGTCTTTAAGGTAAAATAAAGACTATTAAAATAAGAGGGACTATAGGCCAAATTCAATTTTTTAAGGAGCTCGCTATGGAAATGATGAAAAATATATTGCTTTGTGTACTGGTTCTATTTTTAACTGGCTGTAGTAATGGTTTTCAAAAACACTATACTCCTGAACAGAATACCATGGGTATAAACAGCAACACACAAAGCTGTGCAGTGCCGGAAGTGCGTCCATTGCCTAAAAATGTATCTGACAGCGACCTTGAAGTTTTGATGTTCGAAAAAGGCTATGTTTTAATAGGTTCAGCAAACTGGAACGGGGCAGAAAGAAGTGATAAATATGACGTCGCGCACGCTAGTGAGCAAGGCAAGAAAGTTTTAGCATGCTTAGTTTTATGGAGCAGAGTATACTCTGGAGAAGAAGAGTCCATCACGCCTATTACCACGTACACTCCAAGCACAACTACAACAACTACTACCTGGGACGGCAAGACCGAAATAGTTACTACTCCTAGGTCTGAATCAACAGAATACATTACTACTTCTATTAGTCTTGCAGACTACAAAGGTTTATTCTATGCTAAATTAAAAGATGACCCACAATCTCTTGGCATTGCCCAGGCTTTACCTCCTACCAGCTACATGCAATTAATAGATAGCCGCACAGGGATTTTAGTTAAGGCTGTACAAGAAGGCTCTAAAGCATACAAAGCTAATATATTCAAAGGGGATATTATTGCTAAAATAAATGGTATTCCTTGTGAATATGGTAAGCCATTACCAACGATAAAAAACAGCGAAAATGAAATTGAAGTTTTTAGGAATGGTAAAACTATCACAAAAAAAATAATATTATCACAGATAGATAATTAGGCGTCACTAAAAAACATATTAATAATTAAGACTCCGCACAATGAATTGTGCAGGAGTCTTTCATTTAAAATAAAACAATTTCTTAGCGAAAAATATACAAATAAAAACGCCGGAAATAAGGGCATATAGTGCGCTTATTTCCGGCCTGTTATTTACTCAGTATATTTTCAGTATCAAATTAGATAATAATTTCTGCTTGTTTTACTAAGATGGTGAGACTCTCATCTTCAGTACTCACGTATTGCTTGAAGGTGCATCCGTTAATATTTACAGTACTATCACTACCATTAGCCGCTGACCAACCGTCAAGGTTGGGTGTGTTACTATCCGGATCTGGCTGTTGTGATTGTAACTTCTTAGCTGCATCGACGTCGTTTCCTAACATGATGATATCAATATTACTTAAGTTGTCTGCACTTAAGCCTTTAAGGTCATCAACAGAATTTAAGGTAGTTAATAGAATATCTACGCCTTCACCGCCATCGATATCAGCACCGAGTGCATCGCCAATGCTGGGCAACACAAAGAGATCATGACCAGAACCACCACGCATAGTATCGCCACTTCCACCAAAGAGGGTATCGTTACCACTGCCGCCTAGCAAAATATCATCGCCTGCGCCGCCTATTAAAGTATCATCGCCTCCAAGGCCAAGGAGAATGTCATCTCCTACACCGCCGTAGAGTACATCGTTACCGTCGCTCGTAGTTTCCATACTGTCGGCAACATTTTCAAGTTTTTCAAGCTGGCTCTCAATAATTTGGCCTTTGCTATCTCTGACAGAATCAACTAAGTCTGTCACAAGACCTTGAACTTTATCTGCAAATTCATTAGCTTCTGTTTCATTACTTACGTCAGCCGTAATTTCACTTTCCAAATAATCAAGCTTATCAAGCCCCAGTGCGCCGGCTAGTTCGGAAATATCGGCAATATTGCCATCACCGATAAGCATATCATCACCGCCTTGACCGTAGATAGTGTCATTACCAAGCCCTGAAAGAAGAAAATCAGGGTCGTTTTCTTCACTGACAGTTTCTGGCAAATTTTCTATCCAATCAGGATTATTTTTTATATGATCGATGAGCATTTGATCGCTGATGTCTTCAGAATCTTTACCAAGAATTTGAGCCAATTCGTCTCTTAAGTCTTCAGGGTTTACACCGCCAATAAGGCTATCATTTTTACTGCCTGTTATGCCAAAGCTCGTGGGCACAGCACTGCCTTCCACATAGCCTGATTTAGGGTTAAAGATGCCGTAGATGTTATTATCCGTAACAACTTTGGCTCCATCTTCGTCGGTGGTGTATTTATCAAGTGTATTTTTATTAGCTCCTGTCCCCATACCAACGGCATGTATTCCACCCTCAGCACCTTCCACGTTTTTACCATCTTCGGTAAGCCCCATAGATTCTTTTAGATTTTCATAGGCTTCATTGCGAACAGTGGAATTATCGGTAGGGACGCCATCTGAGAGAAGGAAGGATTCGTTAATGAATCCATCTTCGGGATTTTGTCCTTCTTGTATTTCATCAAACCAGTCTGCTGCTGAATTAAAACCTTTACCGTAAAAGGTACCCCAGTGGAAACCGTCATCGCCGGTAGAGTTATAATTTCCTGTGTAGCCAAGGCCATCAAGGGGAGAGCCGTCACTATCGCCTTTTACATGAAAGTTATAAAGTGCTTTAAGGCTTGCAAGAGCATCTGCTAAAGGGTCTTCGCTGGAAAAATCTAGCTCTAAAACGATTCCTGAGCCATCTTTATCCAAATCTTTTCCATGCTCGCCACCGCCTTGTGTATAGCCCCAGAAATCAGTAATAAAGAGATTAACTTTTCCGCCCTGTGCATCACTTGCATGTGGTGCCAATGTGTTTTCTATAAAATCATAAATGGCTTCAAGAGATTGCCCAAGGCGCGTATTTTCGTCGCCTTTTTGAACTATATTTCCACTTTCTTGAACTTTTCCTGTAATGTCGCCATGTCTATTATCATACATAGAGCCAGACGTATCAAGCATAATCGCTATGTTGTAGTTAGCACCGGGAACAAACGTTTGCTGTGCGCCCACGAGGCTAACAATGTCAGGCGGTGTGTCTGTTGTTGTGGCAGAAATATTGAAAGAATCTTGGTCACCATCGCTGTCTGTAACGGTAACTTCCACCTTTTGTCCATTGGTAGAGACTGTGGCTTCCCATATGTTTGCCTCATTGCCATTGTAGGAAAGGCTCGTTCCATCTGAGGCTGTAAGGGTAGTGCCATCTTCTGAAACCACGCCACCATCGTCTGAAGTCCATTTACCGTCAGAATAGGTGAAGGTGTCCCCACCAAATTCCAGCATTTTTCCATCGGCATTATCGGCACCAAAATTAATTGTGATTGTTCCGGTAGCCGTATCTTCACCTTCAGGAGCTGAGAAAGTTTTATCACTTTGTTCTAAGGGGGCATCGTCAGTAATGGTGACATCCACTTGAACATTTAAAATATTGCCCGTGGTGTCGTTTTTCAAATTTACGTCAAGTTTATCGACAA
>CAYJAD010000108.1:0-4624 GCA_964368075.1 uncultured Desulfovibrionaceae bacterium
CAGTAAAAGGCTTTGGGCCATTTAAGAATGAAGCTATGGTAGACTTTACGCAAAAAGAAGCTCGCGATGTTTTCCCCGCAGAAATTGCTAAAATTCGTGCTTCTGGTTTAGGCAAAACCTATCCTTTATACATTAATGGTAAAGATGTGGATACAGGGGATTATATTTCTACAGTAAACCCTGCAAAACCCTCTGAAGTGCTTGGTCAAGTATGCCAAGGTGGCATTGCTGAAGTAGATATGGCTCTTAAAGCTGCCAAAGATGTTTTCCCTGCATGGCGCGATACTGACCCTGTGGAAAGAGCAAAGTTTTTAGTGAAAGCTGCAGCTATTGCTCGTCGTCGCATGTTTGAATTGTGCGCATGGCAAGTGCTTGAAGTGGGTAAGCAGTGGGATCAATCTCAAGCTGACGTTGCTGAAGGTATTGACTTCTTAGAATACTATGCTCGTGAAATGGAGCGTATGGCTAACCCACGTCGTCTTGGCAATGCCCCTGGTGAGTTGAACCACTACATTTATGAGCCCAAAGGCATTACCGCTGTTATTGCCCCTTGGAACTTCCCCTTTGCTATTAGCATAGGCATGTGCTCTGCTGCCATTGTTGCTGGTAACCCTGTGGTGTATAAGCCTGCAAATATTACTGGTATTATTGGTCACCAATTAGCAGAAATATTTAAAGAAGCCGGTCTTCCTGACGGTGTATTCAACTACGTGCCAGGACGTGGCTCTGTCATGGGTGACTACCTTGTAGAACATCCAGATGTAAGCTGCATAGCTTTCACAGGTTCCATGGAAGTGGGCTTGCGCATTGTAGAAAAAGCCGGAAAAACCAGTCCTAACCAAGTTAATGTTAAGAAGGTTATTTCTGAAATGGGCGGCAAAAATGCTATTATTATTGATGATGATGCCGACCTTGACGAAGTAGTACCACATGTATTGTACTCTGCCTTTGCCTTCCAAGGCCAAAAGTGCTCTGCCTGCTCACGTTTGATTATCACCGATACTATTTATGATAAAGCAGTGGCGCGTTTGGTAGAAGGGGCAAAAGCTATGCTTATTGGACCTGCCGATGATTGCACGTACGCCATGGGCGCTGTGGCAGATGCTGCTGCTCAGAAAAACGTGCATGAGTACATCGCCATTGCTGAAAGCGAAGGTAATCTTCTCTACAAGAGTCCGGTACCAGAAGGCGAAGGCTACTGGGCACCAATTACCATTGTTGATGGCATCACTCCCGAGCATCGCATAGCTCAAGAAGAAGTCTTTGGTCCTGTACTTGCCATAATGCGCGCAACAGACTTTGATCACGCCATTGAATTGGGTAATAGCACCCGCTTTGCTTTAACAGGCGGTGTGTTTAGTCGTTCACCTAAGAACCTTGAAAAAGCAAGAAAACAGTTCCGCGTAGGTAACTTGTACATTAACCGTAACAATACTGGTGCATTGGTAGAACGCCAACCCTTTGGTGGTGCTAAAATGTCCGGTGTGGGTACAAAAGCCGGTGGACCTGACTATCTTTTACACTTCATGGATCCACGCGTAATAACAGAAAATACCATGCGTCGTGGCTTTGCCCCTGTTGAAGAAGACGACGATTGGGATGCATAAGCACTCTTTTTAACTAATTTTTAAACTCATTATCAATATGTTTTTCGGGGTGTAGATTTTCTATGCCTCGAAAAACATACAAATCAAAGCCGAAATGCAGGGGCTGTGTATAGACACTTGCTTCTGCGCAAAAAAATTCACAAATATATCTTTAGAATAAACAGAGCATTTTTTTCCGGGGAGCTGTAAAAATACGTAAATAGCATGGTGCATGTCTTCTAGATGTTCTCTTTCTTGTCAATGAGTAAACAATGTGCTATATCCATACTTCTTAGGTTGCTTTTTATAAAGCTCATTGCAGTATTTGTTTCTGTTTTGCCCTTAGGTGATTTTGTGGTATCTCTTAATGAAGGTTGGTGTACATGGGTGATTTTATTCAACAGTTAATTAATGGTCTTGCCGTGGGCAGTATTTATGCGCTCGTGGCATTAGGCTACACCATGGTGTATGGGATTTTAAAACTCATTAACTTTGCACATGGGGACTTGTTCACTATTGGTGCATACTTGGGGCTTACTTTATTGGTAAGTGCAGGGCTTTCCGGCGCATTACCTGTAGAGTTGGCTCTTTTAGTAGTGTTTATTATGGTGGCTGTCTTTGTGGCGATTATTGGTTTTGCTTTGGAACGCGTGGCTTATAGGCCGCTTCGTACAGCGAATCGACTTTCAGCCGTGGTCTCTGCTTTAGGGGCTTCCATATTCTTTCAAAATGCCATCATGCTCATCTATGGTGCGCGTTTCTTTGTGTATCCTGAAGAGGTACGACCTTCTTTTATGATATCCATTGGATCTTGGGAAATTCCAGGTATCCGTTTACTCGTTATCTTAGCTTCTATTCTTTTAATGGCAGGTTTATACCTTTTTGTGCACCGCACGCGTACAGGTTCAGCCATGCGCGCTGTTTCCATTGACCAAGGCGCTGCCCGTTTAATGGGTATTAACGTAAATCGCATCATTTCCATAGTGTTTATGATTGGACCCGGTCTTGGCGGCGTTGCCGGCATGATGGTGGGTTTGTATTACGGACAAATTGACTTTGTTATGGGCTGGAATTACGGCTTAAAGGCTTTCACGGCTGCAATTTTAGGGGGGATTGGTAATATTCCCGGAGCTATGCTTGGTGGATTGCTTCTTGGAGTAATTGAGGCCATGTCTGCGGCTTATATCGCGGCAGCATGGAAGGATGTTATAGCCTTCTGTGTGCTTATTTGTATTCTTATTATTCGCCCCACAGGTATTTTGGGCGAAAGGGTGGCTGAAAAACTATGATGAATATACGCAATATTATTACGCTTGTACTCATTGTTGCCGTACTTTTTATACCCACAGTTGCCAATAGATATTGGGTAGACGTGTGTGTTATGATTGGTATTTACGCATGGCTTGCCCTATCTCTTAATGTTATCTTGGGTCAAGCGGGCCTTTTCCATATGGGGCATGCGGCTTTTTTCGCCATTGGAGCTTATACCACGGCGGTACTTAATACTCAATTTGGCATTCCTGTACTCTATGTTATGCCCTTGGCTGGTATTTTAGCCGGACTTTTTGCACTTATTGTGGCGCGGCCGATTATTCACTTACGCGGAGACTATTTGCTTATAGTGACCATTGGTATTGTGGAAATTGTGCGCCTGACACTTATTAATGACGTGGGTGGCTACTTCGGTGGTTCAAATGGTATCTTTGGTATTTCACGTCCGGAAATTTTTGGTTTTCGTATAGTCACGCCCACGCAATTCTACTATTTTGTTTGGGGCGGTGTAGCTGTATCGGTATTGTTCTTTGCTTGGCTTGCACAATCTCGCTTTGGGCGCGCTCTCAATTATATTCGTGATGACGATGTGGCTGCCAATGGTTGCGGTATTAATGTAGCACGTTATAAGCTGATTGCCTTTGTTATTGGGGCATGTTGGGCAGGCACGGCTGGTACAGTGTTTGCTGCAAAAATGACTATTGTAACTCCGGAATCCTTTTCTTTTACCGAATCCGTAGTGTTGTTTGCAGTGGTTATTTTAAGCGGTGGCAGTCAGCTTGGTGTTTTAATATCTACTTTTCTCTTCATCGGTTTACCAGAATTACTACGCGACTTTTCTCAAGCTCGTATGTTAATTTTTGGTCTTGCCATGATGGTTATGATGATTTGGCGCCCACAAGGCATTTTACCCCCTACTTTATATAAATATACCGTACGCTTCTTTAATAGGGATGGAACCCCAAAAGCAGTGTCGGACAAAGAAAGTACGGGAGGTAAGTCATGAGTTTATTACGTCTTGCCAATGTAACTAAAGTTTTTGGTGGGCTTACTGCCATGCAAGAAGTAAGTTTTGAAGTGGAGCGCGGAAGCATTGTGGGGCTTATTGGTCCTAACGGTGCCGGAAAAACAACAGTATTTAACTGTATAACCGGTAACTACACTCCTGAAAAAGGGGATATTTACTTTAAGAATGAAAGAATTACCGGTGTACCTTCCCACATTTTGGTAAAAAAGGGTATTGCTCGTACTTTCCAGTCCATACGTCTTTTTCCGCGTATGCAAGCAGTGGAAAATGTATTGGCTGGTAGGCATTGCCGTATGACCAGTGGGGTAGTTTCTTCCATGCTGCGTCTGCCTTGGCAACGCCGTGAAGAAAAGGCGGCTTTTGACCGAGCCATGCAAGAATTGGCCTTTGTAGGCATTGATGATTTATATTCTGAGCTGGCAGGCTCCTTACCTTATGGTAAGCAGCGTTTATTAGAAATTGCCAGAGCCCTTGCCTCAGACCCTGAAGTGCTCATCTTAGATGAACCTGCTGGCGGTATGAACGAGCAAGAAACAGCGGAACTTATGGATCTTATCCATGCTATTCGTAAGCGTGATATCACAGTATTACTCATTGAACATGATATGCGCTTGGTAATGCATATTTGTCAATGGCTTGTGGTGCTGGAAAATGGTAGCGTTATTGCTAAGGATATTCCGGAAAATATTCGCAATAATAAGGCCGTCATCGAGGCATATCTCGGTGTCGATGATGGGAG
>CAYJAD010000109.1:0-4593 GCA_964368075.1 uncultured Desulfovibrionaceae bacterium
GCTTAAAACAAGGCAAAACTGCCTTTGGGCAAGATTTCTTTCGTGAGCTTTTGGAACGTGTACGTTCCATCCGCACCAGCGAACGCAGGATATAGCAACAAATCACAGATATTTTTGCAGAGTGTAGTATTGATTATGAAAAAAATTCAGCTGCGGCACACGATTTTTATGCCATGATTCAAAACAGATTTCACTTTGCCATCATGGGGCAAACAGCGGCAGAAATAATCTATACCACCGTTGACAGTACAAAGGAACATATGGGGCTAACTACATGGAAGCACGCTCCTCATGGTCGGATTTTAAAATCTGACACAGTCATTGCTAAAAACTATCTTCCTGAAAAGAAGATTCGCCGTTTAGAAAGAACAGTCACAGCCTACTTTGATTATGTGGAAGACCTCATAGAGGATGAAATTGCCCTCACCATGGAAGATTTTAGCCTTTCCGTAAATGAGTTTTTAGCCTTTAGAAAGCTCCCCATTTTGCAGGGAAAAGGCAAAGTTTCAAGCGTACAAGCAAAAAATAAAGCCCACAACGAATATGACGAATACAACAAACAACAAGCCATTGAATCAGATTTTGACAAGTTTTCTAAGCGCATTTTAGAGAAAGGGGGCAAACATGACTAAGCTTGAAACATTAATAGACCAGCTTTGCCCTGAGGGTGTGGAATGGAAGGCGCTGGGGGATATTGGTTCTTTTATACGAGGCAATGGACTACAAAAAAAAGATTTTGCTGACGTGGGAATAGGTTGCATTCACTATGGGCAAATTTACACACAGTATAAACTATTTACCTCGAAAACGATTTCTTTTGTTTCACCGTTGCTTGCAAGTAAACTCAAGCAAGCTAAAACAGGTGATTTAATTATTGCAACCACAAGTGAAAATGATGACGATGTGTGCAAAGCTGTTGCGTGGTTAGGTGGCAGCCCTATATGTGTTAGTGGCGACTCTTATATCTTTACGCACAATCAAAACCCTAAATATATAGCTTATCTTTTTCAAACATCCTTATTCTTTGATTATAAGAAAAAAGCTATTACTGGAACAAAGGTAAAAAGGGTGCATGGGGATAGTATGAAAAAGTTTCTTTTTCCCATCCCCCCTCTTGCTGTGCAAGAGGAAATTGTCAAGATACTTGACAATTTCACGGAGCTTACAGCGGAATTACAAGAACTCTTGGCAGCGGAGCTGTCCGCCCGTAAAAAGCAGTATGAATACTATAGAGGAAAATTGCTGACCTTTGGGGATGGTGTGGAGTGGAAGGCTTTGGGGGAAATTGGACGTGTTGCCATGTGTAAGCGTATAATGAAAGCCGAAACAACCTCCACAGGTGAAGTGCCATTTTATAAAATAGGAACATTTGGCAAACAAGCCGATGCGTACATAACTGAAGAAAAATTCTTAGAATATAAAAAGAAATACTCCTTTCCACAAAAAGGAGATATTTTAATTTCAGCAGCAGGTACTATTGGTAGAACAGTCACATATGATGGAAATCCTGCTTATTATCAAGACTCTAATATTGTGTGGTTAGAACACAATGAAAGTATAATGTTAAACACTTTTTTACGCTATTATTACCAATTATCTCCATGGAATGCATCTATCGGCGGTACTATTTCACGACTGTACAATGATGATATACGGAAAATCAAAATCCCTATTCCACCCCTTGCCGAGCAAGAACGCATCGTAAACATTTTAGACCGCTTCGACGCCCTCTGCCATAACCTCACCAGCGGCCTGCCTGCGGAAATAGCTGCAAGGCAAAAGCAGTATGAATACTATCGGGATAAGTTACTAAGTTTTAATGAGAAGGAATAAAATGTTGAGGAATGAAGTCATTATTAAAACTTTCTGCGCTTATGGTATGTACGTCTAGAAAAGTGTTACCTATAAATGCGTCCAAGCCAAAGGCGAAAAAACGTTCATCTGCAAGGCTTCCCAAGGATGCGCCAATACCTCTTTCTGGGTCGTTTTCGGGTGTAAAGACTAAAACATAAATATACTTAGTCTTTATATTTTCTTCACTTTCACCTGCTTTGTCTATAAGAGTTGTTATGGAGTCTCTATTTTTCTTGCGCAAAGCTTTTTCTTTAATATTTGCAGCCTTGCCCCCTTTAAACTCTATAAGATAATTATATACAGCGGCAGAATACAGAGCATCTACAGACGAAGGCGTATTTTGCCCCCTATACATATCTTCAGTATATCTGTCGAAATCAACGGCAAGCAAAGTACTTTCTGTGAGAAACTCTTTCGCTTTTTTGTTATAAGAAATATTTTTCAGTAAATCCAAATATTTTAAAAAAATATCGTCTTGAAAATTAAGCATTACTGGCTATCCTTTCCAAAGCTTGAAAAGGGTCAAAAAACTTTTTATAGATTAGTTTAGTATTTTCTGTCACCTCTTCTATGGTACAATAAGAATCTTTGCAATCTGTCATATAATAGTGACACTTCTCTTGTACAGCGTGTTTTTCTGCAAAGGTTTCAATAGCTTTCAAAAAGTATGGACTGTGCGTTGTGAGCAAAATATGCAAACCAAAAGTTTTTTGTAAAAGCACAAGAATTTCAGCAAAAACAAGCTGCCATTCGGGGTGCAAATGTATTTCTGGTTCGTCCAGTATGAGCGTGCCGTTTTTTTGCAATGCCCCGTTTAAAAGTAAAGTTTTAATAATAAGAAAAACTTTTAATCCTGTAGAAATATTTAGAATAGGAAGCTCATGGTCTCCATTATATTTATATTTCATACCGTTTTTTGTTGGTATGAGACTACCTATCTGTAATGATTGTAACTGATTAAATACTTCCTGTAGACCTTCTTCTTTTAATTCTGCAATACTTATGTTAGTCTCTTCTTCTACGCGAAGAGATTCTAATAATAAGCGTTTAACATCTCTATATCTTCTTCTCCCCAAAAAATATCCTACCCTTGGAAAAAACTTATTTGGGTCTAGGTCATCGATGACAAAAGGATTATCTATAAATATAGCTTTTGCATAAAAGTCTTCAAAATTTTCCACTTTAACTATGTCTTCATTTTCAAAGTTGCACTTAATATTTTTATTTTTTACAATTAGGCTGATACTTGACGCCTTATCTTTAATCTTATTGTTTTCAATAGTTCCCATGAATAACTCTTGGGAACTTAAGCTAAAAAACCTTTTAATGTATACGTATCTATCTCTATGAAATGTATCAACTATTTGCTTGACGGCGCCTTCAATCTCGTCAGCATCTATGTTTTGAAGGGTCTCTGTTTCTTTACCATCAAAAAAACTACCTGCATTTTCTTTCAAAAAATCCCATAATAAACCGTTTTTTTCGGTAAAATCAAAGTTTTTGTAAATGTAATCTGCAAACTGCGCCGTATCCATACGGTGTCGTTCCGCCCTAAAAAGCATATCAAGCGCATCTTCTATGCCATATATTTTATCGGCATCAACTTTTTCTTCCAAATTATGCAAACTATTAAACATCAATAATAAGCTCTTACCAATGGTACTTTTACCCGTATTATTGTTACCGGCAATAACGGTGATACCATCGATTTGAACTTTGGCAGATTGAAAGCCGCAGATATTTTCAAGTTCTAGATACATATTTTTCCCTATTTCTTATTTATATGCTTGCATATTACCGAAAGATAAGCAGAAAAACAACAAGAAAAAAACGTCTTGACACAGACAAAATCCCTTGCAATTCTTAACTTATTTCAAAACAAGAGGCCTAAAATGCAATACGACCTTATAGCCCAATCCCCAGAAAGCACCGTCGTTGCCGAGTACATACCTGAAAAGCGCAACAGCACAGCTTATCAAAGTGAAGCCGCTCTTGAGCAAGATTTCATAGCAAGGCTACAAAAACAGGGCTATGAGTATGTCAGTATCAACAGTGAAGAGGCTCTCAAGCAAAATCTACGCACGCAGTTAGAAAAGCTCAATGCCTACACCTTCACCCAAGGGGAATGGGAACAATTTTACACCAAGGTCATAGCCAATGCCAAGGAAAGCATCACCGAGAAAACCCGCAAGATGCAAGATGACCCTGTGCATGTGCTCACGCGCGATGATGGAACCTCTAAGAATATCAAGCTCATTGATAAAAAAGATATACATAAAAATCATGTGCAGGTGCTGAACCAATACACAGAAAAAGGCGGCACGCACGAAAGCCGCTATGATGTAACCATTCTCGTCAACGGTTTGCCGCTGGTGCATGTGGAGTTAAAGCGGCGCGGTGTGGCCATTCGTGAAGCCTTCAATCAAATTGCTCGCTATCAGCGTGAAAGTTTTTGGGCAGGCTGTGGACTGTATGAATATGTACAAATTTTTGTCATTTCCAATGGCACACACACCAAGTATTATTCCAATACCACACGCCATCAGCATATTAAGGACATGGGCACAGCCATAGGTAAACGCAAGCCTAAAACAAGCCATAGCTTTGAGTTTACGAGCTTTTGGGCGGATGCTAACAGTATGCCCATTGCCGACCTTGTGGACTTTACCAAAACTTTCTTTGCTAAGCATACCATCCTTGCCATTTTGACCCGTTATTGTGTGCTGACCTCCGAAAATA
>CAYJAD010000110.1:0-4524 GCA_964368075.1 uncultured Desulfovibrionaceae bacterium
CAACCTCATATTTATTCCGTGCTGTGAGGGTAAGGATAATTTCACCGCCCTCCAGCTCTTCTACTTCTTGGTCTTCGCTCCAAATACGTTCCAACATATAATTAGCTAAGCGCGGCTTAAAACGTATCTTCACCGTAAAGGCTTCGTGATCCATATAGCCAAAAGCGCCCACTGCATTTTCGGGTATGAGGGTTAAATTTTGTGCGCTGCGTTTAGTAAGGGTAACGTCTTGAAAGCGATGTAGCACAAGGTCAGTGCCACGCTCAAATAAGGGCTCTACGGCTCCCTTATCTGTCACTTTCCAGCCGCGAATATAGATGGCATCATTATAAGATATAAGTCTTTGCGGCGCATAGTCAAAAGTGTAGGCATCTTCAAAGCGTCGTTTTTTATAGCAGATAGTACACACAGCTTTTTCATGAATGGCTTGCATAAGCGTTTTCAGCATGGGCTCAAAGGGTGCATAGTCAATCTTGCCCTTGCTGAAAGACTGGCCTATGTCCCTAAATTGCACCCCCATGGTTTCTAGTGAAGCCTCTGGCAAGTAAGCCGTAGCCTGTTGCAAGGTAGCATCAAGACTTCTTTGCATGGAAAGGGGCAGCATATGCGACATAAAATCACGGCACAGGGCTAATTGCTGCAAGCCCTGCGCACTAAGAGCAATTTTGGGTAATGCTTTGGGACGCTCCAATGAGTAAAAGTGTTCACGTCCCTTTTTTTCACACAGAACCTTGCCAAATTCCGATTTCTCCAGCTGTTCTAAATAGCGAAGCATGGTGGGCTTTGACACATTAAAACGCTGAGAAAGCTGAGATAAAGAGTACTCTCCCTTACTAGCCAACAAGAAGGTATATAAGGCTAAAATATTCTCCACAGCGGTGGTATCTTGGCTGAGTTTTCGTCCCATCTGCGCCTCCCTATTTAAAGCCCATAACTTTACCCACAGAATCCAGCTTACTCTTTTGTTCACGTATAAGCGCTTCTATGAGCGTTGTATGGCTTATATCATCTTCTAGCCAAAACTGCGAACGCACAGCGGCAAAGTCCCCCGGTGCGAGGCTTTTGCAAGAGAGCAAGGCCTTTCTTTGCTTTTCGGTCAATTCTTGTTTACAGAGAGATGCTAAAATGACGACATATAACTTTTCCACTTGCGCCTTAGCCATAAGCGCACGGCAAAGCCATTGCTTGATTTTATACTGCATGTACCTTTGCGATGGCTCTATAGCAATTTGAGGGATAACCGTGGACGATATGTGTGGTTTGACTCTACGATGATGCGGCATGACATTCTCCTTGTTGTGTTATGGAGAGTGGCATGTCATCGTTTCAGTTTATGGAATGATAGATGGGAAAGTTTCTACTCTATGAGTATCAGTTAGCTTGTAATAGCCTTGGATAAGGCTCTTTAACTGGGTACAAAGTAGACTTAAAATTAGCGCCAAGTTTACAACATAGCATTAGAAAATTATTGCCTTATGAACATTATGACAGCTTTTCACGTTTACGGCTTGTGTGCTTTTTCTCTGAAGGAAGAATTTCGGCAGGAGTACGACAAGACGCATCAAACTCCTTCATGGTCGTTTTATCGATAATGCCATGTTCAAAGAGGTCAGCTACTGTTTCATGTATGGTAGAGCTGAGTTCGCTTTTATATGATTTAGACATAACTATCCTCATGTTTTATAAAATCACGCTGTCTACACTTGCTGCCATTCACCCGTAACACTCAGTGGCACACCAAGGGCACGAGAGATTTTGAGGATAGTTTCAAAACGTGGTTTTGTACCTGGGGAGAAAGTTTTGTAGAGGCTTTCGCGGCTAAGGCCAGTATCCTTGGCAAGCTGTGTCATGCCTCGTGCTTTTGCCACATTGCCAAGTGCCACAAGAAAAAGGTCAGGATTGCTGTCTTCAAGGCAAGCGGCTAGATATTCGGCAATCATTTCTTCATTATCAAGATAGTTGGCGCTATCGTATTCAGTAATAGTAATTTCGTTCATACTTCACCTATGCTTTACTCTTTTTAATGGAAGTCCATAGTTCTTTGGCCTTTGCAATATCTTTTTCTTGCGTAGATTTATCACCACCGAGGAGCAGTAAATACACACACTGCCCTTCTTGGGCATAATAGACTCGATATGCCGGGCCAAAATGGATACGCATTTCACTCACACCATCGCCAAGACCTTTGCAATCGCCAAAGTTACCCAACTTTGCAGCGTCAATGCGAGCCGCAATTCGAGCACGGCCTTTAACGTCACGCAATTTGCGAAGCCACATGGAAAAAAGATTTGTTTCTCGAACAATGTTCATGATAGAAATGTAGTCCTCAGGATACACAAAGTCAAGTTTCAACCACACGAAAAGTGCTTTTCCACTTCCACTTGCCATGAATTACTTTTTTGCATATTGTCCATTTTAGGCTCTCAAAAGGTCTAAAAACGCCCCAAAGGCGCTGTCGTCTACAATGAAAATATAGATATTTTCCCCACCGATCCAAAACATTGGCTTAATTTTAACAATGAAATGATGTCGATACCTCTTGGTTCTAGTGAAGAATTACTTAAATACGACTACCCAAATGTTATCATTGAACTTCTAAAAAATAAAATTTTTCACTTTGACGAGATAACCGTAACGAGTATACCGAAAATCCTAAACGAGTACAGAAAAACACATATAAATTTCAACAACATCATGCTTGCACGAGAAAACAAAGATTTTACATATGAAAAGCAGCTTTTAGATACAGCACCAGTAACGTATAACATATCTTTAGTTGCTCCTAAAGTTGATACCAAAAACGAGGCAAATTGCCAAAATGATGTTAACAATACAACCATAAGTGAAAAAGCTTGTAAACATAACAACTTGTTGTTGTCTGAGTTTGTGGAAAAATATGTACAAACGAAACTTTCCGATAGGAAATGGAAGGAACATAGCGTTGCAGATCATAAAAATCGTTTAAATTCACTACAATCAATCCTTGGTGACATACCTATTCAGGATATAACACGTGAAGATTTTCGCCGTTTCAGGGATACATTTGCAAAACTCCCTCTAAACTACAAAAAAATGGCCAAGTATAAAGGCAAAAACATTGAAGAAATTGCCGCTATACCCCATGAAAAAACCTATAGCGTAAAGACTATTAACATCACGGTGGAAGCTATTGCCAGCATGTTTGAATGGGGAGTTCGTGAAGGGCACCTTGAAAAGAATAATGCGAAATCCTTACAAATAAAGGATGATAGGCAAGACATTGCCCTTAAAGACGCTTTTACTCCGGAAGATATACAAAAACTTTTTTTTGCGAAAGAATATAGCCCCGACGCATTTGCGCAACCAGCCTACTACTGGGCGCCGCTCATTGGCCTTTACCCAGGAATGCGCCTCGAAGAGATTTGCCAACTAGCTTGCAACGACATAAAAAAAGACAAAGAAATTTTGTACTTTGACATAAACACGCATATCCCTACAGGCAGTAGTGAAATAAAAATTCTCAAAAATAAAAATGCCCACACAGGCACATTCCCATACATCAAGAACTTTTACGCTTGGGCTTTATTGAATATGTTGAGCAGACAAAAGAAGCAGGAAATGAAAGACACCAAGCTCACCAAAATACGGCAAAAGCGTTGGGAAGGCTTTTTCTCGCTATATTGAAAAGACAGATATTATTTAGTCGAACATTAAAAACACACTTTTAAGAGCTCAAATTATAAGGGGACAGAGTTTTACCCCTGTCCCCTTGTGATTATTTTAAAAAGCTATGCGTTAAAATTCATATCTAAAAGTAGCGCTAAGCATATGCCCTGTTTCGTGTTCAGACATTTGCAAGTTATAATTCAGGTTAAGGCTTACGCCATTGTCTTTATGGGCAAGGTCAAAGCCAAGGCCGCCGTTAAAGGCAAAGCCGTCTACATTGATGGTTTCCTTTTGTATAGAGGCGTTGACGCCGGCCATAGTGGCCGTGCTATTGGCCTCTAGGTCGCCAGCGGCGGCAATAAAGCCCACATCTAGCTTGGGTGTAAATGTCCAGCCGTTGTCCGTGACAATGTCCTTACTTATGGTCACGCCCACGGGGAAATACCACACGCCTTGAAAGTCGCTGTCCATCTCAAGGCCGGCCATTTCATAGCCATAGGTATTTACGCCCATGTAGCGCACGCCCACATGGGGGGCAATGTCCATAAAGTCCGTCTTAAAGGTGTAGGCAAGCCCTAGTCCTGCTGTCCATGCGTCAGCAAAAATTTCGGCGCTATAGCTGGTTGTCCCCATTTTTTGTGTGACATTATGCGTGCTTGCGGTGTAGCCCACATCGGCGGAAATATTTAAATTCTCATAGCTATAGCCCGCATATAAGGACAGGCCATAGAAATCAAAACTATTGTCCGTACCACTAAAATCACCTGTGGATTCCGTATAGCCTGCGCCTAGGTTAAAGGCAAAACCCAAACGGAAATTATTAGTAAAAGTGTAGTCAGCTCCCACACTTAGCCCGCCAAGGCCGGTTTCATAGCCACC
>CAYJAD010000111.1:0-4221 GCA_964368075.1 uncultured Desulfovibrionaceae bacterium
ATATTCGCAATAATAAGGCCGTCATCGAGGCATATCTCGGTGTCGATGATGGGAGTTGGTAGTATGGCGCTGTTAGAATTAAATGATGTACATGTCAGTTATGGCCCTGTAGAGGTTTTACACGGCATTAACCTGAAGGTAGAAGAGGGTGAAATTGTAGCCATTCTTGGAGCCAATGGTGCCGGTAAAACTACCACTATGCAGACCATTAGTGGTTTACAAAAAGTAAAAAAAGGTGAAATTCTTTATAAGGGTAGCCCTCTACATACATTACACAGCTATGATGTGGTAAAACAAGGCATTACGCAATCCCCTGAAGGACGGCGTGTTTTTGGTACCATGTCTGTGTTGGGTAATCTAAAATTAGGCGCTTTTACCATAGAAGATAAAGATAAAATTGCTAAGACATTAGAGTGGATATTTGAGTTGTTTCCACGTTTAGAAGAGCGCCAACGGCAATTGGCAGGCACTCTTTCCGGTGGGGAACAGCAAATGTTAGCCATTGGGCGCGCACTTATGGGGCAACCGGACTTGTTACTTTTAGATGAACCTTCATTGGGTTTGGCACCGTTGTTGGTAGGTTCTATCTTTGAGGCTGTCCGCACTATTAATAAGCAAGGTGTTACTGTGGTTATTGTGGAGCAAAACGCTCGTGCGGCCTTAAAATTGGCCAGTCGCGGATATGTGCTTGAAGTGGGTAATGTGGTTATGGAAGATGATGCAGATGCCATGTTGCATAACCCGGCCATTCGTGAAGCCTATCTTGGTGGCCATTAATAGATCTTAAAAAAAGGGTAGGGCGTTTTGTCTTACCCTTTTTGCCTATCAGTACGTACTTATCAGTATTCTTAAGTTTTATTGCATACTTTTTAAACAGACTAAGGAGAATAACTTTTTTTACACATTGTAAAAATGTTTTTCTCCATAAATCAAACAGGAAAAGCATGTTTTTTCGTTCCAAGGTCTCTAGGCAGAAAACGCGTAAAGTTGTCATTGTGGGTGCTGGTGAAGTGGGGTATCACGTGGCCTTGCACCTTGCCAATGAGCAAAAAGACGTTGTTGTTGTTGATATTAATGAACAAGCCTTAAAACGCATGGATGATACCATGGATGTGCAAACTGTGTGTGGTTCTGGCTCTAATCCACATGTTTTACACGATCTAGGTTTAAAAGATTCCGATATTTTTCTTGCTGTGACCAATAGTGACGAAAGTAATATTTTAGCATGCCTTTTTGCCAATACACTTGCCCCAAAAGCTCAGACTTTGGCGCGAATTCGCAATAGAGAATATTTGACCTATGCTAATATTTTGGAAAACCCTGCACTTAATATTAGCGCTTTGGTAAATCCGGAACACGAAATAGTGCAAAGCATAGATAAGCGCCTTACTTTGCCGGGCGCTGTAGAATATGGCGAATTTGCCGATGGGCGCATTTGTATGGTGGCCATGAAGATACAAGATGGGCCGCTTGTGGGAAAGAAGTTAAAACTTTTTCGCAATATTGTACAAGAAGAGCAAATTATGGTGGGGGCCATAATTCGTAATCAATCTTTGATTATCCCTTCGGGAGATAATACATTACAACAAGGGGATGTGGCTTATTTTTTATATCAAGCCACAGCACAGCCAGCTTTATTACAAGCGCTGAATCGTACTACGGGGGTTATTTCCTCTGTATGTATTGTGGGAGGGGGGAGCATTGGGTACTGTATGGCAGAAGCTTTTGCTAAAAAAAATATTGCAGTGACGCTTATTGATCGAGACGCCACACGCTGTGCAGAGCTTGCCAACAGTTTAGAAAATGTAACAATTTTACACGGAGATGGCACAGATAAGCGTCTTTTTGAAGAAGAACATTTGTTGCGAACAGATGCCTTTGTCGCTCTAACTAGCGATGAAAATACCAATATTGTTTCTTGTCTTCTGGCAAAATCTTTGGGCATGCGCGAAGCTGTTTCGCGAGTAGATAAAGCGGAATATCTTTCTTTATTGGGGCAAATTGGTATAGATCATAGCGTTAGCTTGCGTTATTCGGCAGTGAACAGTATTTTACGCTATGTTCGCCAAGAGGCCATTATCTCCTGTGTTTCTGTGGGCAATGAAGCCGCGGAAATTATGGAAGTGAAAGTGGCGGAAAAATCATTTCTTGTGGGGAAAGCCGTTTATTCTTTGGGATTGCCCAAAGGCGTTCTTGTGTTAGCAGTCACGCGCCATAATGAAGCGTATATTCCTAAAGGGGATACCGTTATACATGCCGGCGATGGTATTCTTTTACTTGCTTTGCGCAATGTGGTGGGGCAAGTAGAGAAAATTCTTTCTTAACAGGCTGTTGAAAAAGTGCAACCTACTTCGTCAGACTTGTTTTTTGCTCCGCTCACGTATGTCTTGATACGCTTCACTTCGCAAAAAACTTCGTCTTCCTCGTATCTTACACTTTTTGAACAGACTGTAAGAAAATGATAAAAAAGATATTTTGGCAATATTTTTTTTGGAAATCGACTTTTTCAACGGACTGTTAATAGACTACTAGTAACGATTATGGCAAATATCATATTTATCATTGGCTTATTGTTATTGTGCATGGCATTGTGCATGATAAGCTTACTTGGTGTTTCTTATTGGTACAGCGATGGTGCAGCGTATGGCATAGGCTTAGCCATAGCAGCTACACTTTTGTGTGCTGTCTTTTGCCTTTCTGCCTATTGGACGAAAAGAGCAGGTTTTAGCCAACAAAAAGCCTTTGCTACAGTGGGGCTGTGCTGGGTAGTGACCAGTCTTGTGGGCGCTTTCCCCTTTATTTTTACCGGAGAATTAAATTTCACCGATGCTTTTTTTGAAAGTGTCTCCGGTTTTACCACTACAGGAGCAAGCATTTTTCCTGATGTGGAAGTAGTTCCACAATCTTTGTTGCTTTGGCGTTCTTTGACACATTGGCTTGGAGGCATGGGCATTGTGGTGCTTTCTTTAGCACTCTTTTCCTTGCTGGGGGTAGGGGGTATGCAGCTTTATAAAGCTGAAGTTTCAGGACATATGCCAGACAGGCTTACCCCTAGATTGCGCGATACTGCCAGCCTGCTTTGGAAAATATATATGGCCATGACCATAATTTTAATACTGCTTTTATATATGGGGGGTATGGGGTGGTTTGATGCTATAAATCATAGCTTTGCCACCGTGGCCACGGGGGGCTTTTCAACGAAAAATGCTTCACTAGCGGCTTTTCCAAGTGCTTTTATTCAATGGTCAATAATTTTTTTCATGTGCATTGCTGGCATAAACTTTACGCTGCATTTACGTTTTTTGCGCGGTGACTGGTTTTGTTTTTTTAAAAATGATGAATGTCGTACCTATTTACGTGTGCTTGGTCTAAGCATTTTTGCTATTTGCATTGTTTTGTGGTGGGTAGGTGTTTTTTCTGTGCAAAGCTTTGTAGAGCTTGAGGCGCTTGTGCGTACGGTCACATTTCAAGTTATATCTATTTGTACTACTACAGGGTTTGCTAGTGAAAACTATGCACTGTGGCCTCCCTTCACTCTTGGCGTATTACTTATTTTAACCTTGATTGGAGGCTGTGCCGGTTCTACAGCAGGTGGTTTAAAAATGCTGCGTTTGCATATTTTAACGCGTTTTGCAGCTTTAGAAAATTTTCGCTTTTTGCACCCGCGTCTTGTGCGTCCTTGTAAAATGGATGGCAAAACTTTATCCTCAACGGTTATAACTTCGGTACTGGCATATTTTCTTTTGTTATCAGGGCTTCTTATTGTCTGTACCCTGCTTTTATTACTTTGTGAGCTAGATTTTGAAACCGCATTTACCGCTAGCCTTGCTTGTCTTTCTAATGTTGGACCTGGTTTTGGCACTGTGGGGCCGGTAAATAATTTTGCGCATATTCCTGATTTTGGTAAATGGGTATTAAGTATAGCCATGTTGCTGGGGCGTTTAGAAATTTATGCTATTTTAATACTTATTACGCCTGATTTTTGGAAGCAACGCGCATGGTAAAAATATAAAGAAGGGCAAGTTTTCACATTTTTGTTGAAATTTTTTGTAAGAAATCCCCATGTCAATACTTGTGGAGTAATGTACTTTGGTGTATAATAGATGTTTCTAAAAAAAATACTTGCCAAAGCATACTTTTTTCCTTACTATGCCCCTCTCAACACTTTGCACATAAAGGATGGTGCTTTCTGAAAAGTAGCGCATTTCTCCGTAATTATTG
>CAYJAD010000112.1:0-4094 GCA_964368075.1 uncultured Desulfovibrionaceae bacterium
AGAACAAACGATTTTTGAGCAAGGCGATATTGCGGAGCTTAGGAGGTTGCATGATGTTCTTGATATGGTAGTTGCTGAGGTTTATGAAGTTGATTTGAAAAATATGGCGAAACATGAGATAATTGAAGTGCTTTTCATGTATTTCATTGTTAGAACTATTTAATAAAGAGATTTATTATGAAAAATAAAAATAAAATAGGTACTGTTTATGTTATTGGAAATAAAGCAATGCCTAATTTACATAAAATTGGATATACAATGAGAACAGCTCAAGAGAGGGCAAAAGAGTTGAGCGATAAAAAATCTGGTATACCCTATGCTTACATTGTTTTATTTGAAGCGAAAACAATTTATCCTCAAAACGTAGAAAAAAAAGTTCATCAAATTTTGTCTCATTATAATGAAGGCAAAGAATGGTTTAATTGCACTTTTGACGAATGTGTTGATGCAGTAAAAAAATCTTGTGATGAAATGTATGAAAATGAGAGGATACGTTTAAATAAGCAGAAAAAAATAGAAAACGAGATAATAGGCAAAAATGCAGACAGGTTTAATGGAAAATTTATAAATGAGGAAAGTGTCGAATCGGAGAGTTTTAAACATACTGTACTTATCAAAGAAAGTGAAGAAAATAGACTGATAGATAAAGAAAATCAAAAAAAAGAATTTTTAAGAAAAGAAAAAATAAGGCATGCAGAACAAGATAAGCTTTTTGACTTTTTAGTTCAACAAGAGCTCTTTAAAGAGAAAATAACAGGTAAAGAGCGAGGAACTTCTTCTGATTTTTCTGTGTCACAAGAGTCTCCAAAAGAAAAAATAATAAACGAAGAGCAAGAAAATGGTTTTGATTCTTTGGTGCTACAAAATCATCTAAAAGACAAAGAGAATACTATCAAAGCAAAAAATAATAAAAATGAAATATTATTAAGAATTTCTTCGATAGAAAAAAAGTATCCATATTTATGTAAAAATATCGATTTAGAAAAAAAATCAAGTAGTTCACAAGAAATACTTTTTTATTCTATAAGAAATATTTTAGGTTTGTTGTCTACTAGCTATCCTGCTGATAACTGTAAAGAGGATAATGGTATAAGTCTTTTTTTTAATATGTTTTGTACTATATTTGCTAAGAAAGAATATGCTATTGACGCGAAGAGTATTTTAGATAAAAAATATATTATATTTTTGGTATGTTGCGATGCAGATTTATTTAATAAATTTGATGAATTGTTATTTGAATTTTGCCGTGTATGTTATGGTTTTGAAGTTTTATTTATAAAATATCAGGTTGTTAACTCTTTGAAACGTTGCCTTTACTTTGAGATGGGTTTGGAGTATTTAGAAAAATATGAAAAAGTAATTTATTGTAATGAGGATGATTTTGAAAAAATATATTGTAATATAGATGAAGATGTAATTTTAAGAGAGGTTTATAACTTCGAGAAAGAAAAATGTGATATTTTAGATTATATTTTAAGTTATAACACTGATGCTGCTTGTTGTGTTGATGAATACTGTGAGTGTGAAATTATTTATATAAAAATTGCTAGAGTATTGCTTGGAGATATGTTTTTTTCTATAGTCACAAAAAATGATTTAATGTGTGATTTTTTTGATGTAAGGACAGCATATTCTCGGTTTTTGTTTGTTGTTTCAAATAATAAAGATATAACTAGTAAAATTTTAAATTTAGTTTGTAAAATATATAATCATAATTTTAAAAAGCATGATGAGCCTAATGGGTCTTTATATTTTGAGTGTATAAAAAAGCATTGTTTAGAATTTAAAGATTTATCTTTCATTTAGTTTTGGTTACCCTCATATTATTAGGTATGCACCTCTATTTTTACTCGTAGAGGATTGATGAACTATAGTTGCTTTAAAGAAGTTGATTTTAGAAAATTTCCCCATTTTCTTCTAGCATACTCTTGTGCTTTTTCTGTGGCTTCTTTTGAAAAAAATACAGATTTTCCCGTATCCCGAATTATACCTCCATCTTGTAGAGTAAAAATGAGTGTCCCTTTTTTGTCTATGGAAACTTGCGCTTTTGCGTCGATTTCGTGCATGTGAAGCATACTCAAAAGTTGTTTTCTATTTTTTAACGGGATGTTGGCTGTGAAGATATCTTTGCGCTGCTGTAGGCTGTGTTCTTGTTTTTGTAAGGTTTCAAGCCAATGCTCTGTGGAAATGCTTTGTTCTGGTTGTATTTCTTCATTTCGCGAGCGTAAGATGGCTAAGGCAAGGTCATTTCCTTGTAGGGCCTTGTGCTGTAAGAATTTTGTCCATGAAGTGTAGGGAACAGTTTGGAATAAGGTGTTTTTTTGTGAAAGGATAGTTTTTTGCATTTGTAGCTCTTCTTCTTTTTCGCGCAGCTTAAGGAGTTTGAGTAGTCTATATTTCGCTCCACGTTTTAATCCAGCTTGTAAAATTTCTTGTCGTTTCTCAGCCCATTTTTTCCTAATGGATTGTTGTTCGCTTAGCTGAAAATCATGGATTTTCTTTAAGGCTTTTTTGCGTTGTGCTATGCCTTTTTGGTATTCTGCAAATAATTCTCCACGTTCAGGGCTACGATGTATGGGAGTAGTAGGGGAGTAGTGTATTTTTTCTGGCCAAATGTTCTGCGCTTTTTCGTATCTGCCAAAACGTTTTTCCATGTTGTTTTTAGAAAGATTTCTGTCAAAGGTACTCGCTTTCATAGCATGTTTGGTACGTATAGCCTTTTGGGGATTACATTTGTTTTTGCTATGATTATCGCGGATGACAAGCCCATTACCGTGGGGAACGATTTCAATGCCATATAGCGCAAAGACTTTATGCACTTCTTGCCAAGTGGGTACTGTTGAAAGCTTTTCCATAATGGGTGCTTTGTGCGCTGTGACATAACTTTCAAAAGATTGGTGCCCCGTATGTGCTTCTAATTTGGCAGCTCCGGCTTCAAGGCTTGTATGTTTTTGGCCACGCCCATTATCTATGCTAAGACCAAATTCTTGCTCCAACTCTCGGCAGAGGGTATTACGCACAATATAATCTCGATAAGGTTCATGGCGTGTGAATTTTTCTGGGTGAATCATGTTGTAGGCTACGTGCATATGCAGATTACCTGTATTTTTGTGTACGCCACAATGCCTTTGATGTTCACTAAAACCAAGTGCCTTGGCAAAGTGTTTTTCTATAGCTTGATAGATATGTGGTTGAAGTTTGCTCTCATCTTCAGGGCGAAAGCTTATGATGAGGTGATAAGTTTTGCCTTTGGTTGTGCGTGTGTTCATATTTTGAACATCTTTTGCTTCTTGTATGTTGAATAGATAATCGTCATCAGCACAGCCAGCACACCATGCGAAGAGCGATTTTTCTCCACCATGACTGGCATCGGCAATGTATCTGGCCAGCCGTGCGTAATTATCATTTTTAGGCTTACAATGTTCTACTTTACTTACCATATTGTCTTTTAAAAACGGAGCGTATTGAGCATGTTTCTGATTTTATTGTGGTGTTATTTTCTCTAAAACAGAGCGGATTTTCAGATTTACAGTATCCAGCTCTTTTAATCTTCCGTAGATTTCTCTTTTCTCTATGCCATTTGCTAAGGCTTGTTTTAAGAGTCCTCCTAGTTTACCGAGGTCACCTCTTAAATGGCTGAGTTCTATTCTGGCCAAACTGTCCATTTGTGTTTCAATGGGTGTTCCTAAACACATTTTTCTTGCGAATGCCGAAAGTGATAATCCGGCCATTTCGCTGGATTGCAGGATTACGCCATAATCCTTCTCTGAAAGGTAAATTTTTATCATCCGATTTTTTTTGTTTGATTTCATAAGAAAGTGTTCCTTTGCTGGCTATGCTATGCAGTTGTGTGTATATCTTCCATGCGTAGGCTTGGCCTAGGCTTTTAGTGGGGCTGTGGTATGCTCCCACGGCTTGCCATGTATTACCATGTTGTTGTATGGCCAGGGAAAGTATTTTTGTTCCTAAAGCAAGATTTGAGTCAACATCGAGCAGTTCAACAGGGTCGAGACCATATCGACGCATCCACCAACTGTTGATTTGCATCAGGCCCACGTCAAAGCTTTTTTCTGTTGCCCATGCTTGTTGAATAA
>CAYJAD010000113.1:0-3933 GCA_964368075.1 uncultured Desulfovibrionaceae bacterium
GTACTAAAATATCCTTTTTTATAAGCTCTTTAATAAGTGCAACGTTGGCAGAATCTTGTTTAACTTTTGGGTTATTACAGCCCACAACAGCCACAGCCCCTCTGACGCTACCTGCCTTAATGGCGTCAATAAGCGGCGTAGCCGTACCACCAAGAGCCTCGATAATGGCCTCGTTGGAAAAACCAGTCATAAGCTCTACTGGCCCCACAGGAATTTCCACACGGTTTTTATCGCGCTCTACATAGGCATCAATGGCTATTTGTACTATCTTTTCAGCTTCTTCACGTCCATTATGCGGATGGATGGTAAAATGAGTTGCACCAGTAAAGCGAGCTTTATCAGCTGTATCAATAAAGCGTGTGTGGTAGCACCCTGCCACTTGTACAAGGCTTGGCATAATACATTGATAATCTACAACAATCGCTTCTACAGCTCCGGTCACTATGGCAAGCTCGGTCATAAGGTGATTACCGGCAAGCGGAATACCTTGACGCATGAGCACTTCATTACCAGTACAGCAAAGGCCAGCCACAGTAATGCCTTGCGCGCCATTGGCTTTAGCTTTTTCAATCATTTTAGGGTCGCGCGCAGCAGCAAGAATCATCTCTGAGACCACAGGATTATGGCCATGCACTAAGATGTTCACCGTTTCTTCTTTAATAACGCCAAGGTTTACGGTGGACATACGCGGCTTTGGTACACCAAACATAATGTCACACAACTCTGTGGCAATCATGGAGCCGGCCCAGCCGTCCGCCAAGGAACATCGTGCTGCATGCAATAAAGTATTGGGCGCGTCATTATCACAGCCCATATGAGTTCTGTGCATCATTTCAGCTATTTCTCTATCGATACCTCTAGGAGTAATGCCGAGTTTTTCCCAAATAGCACGACGTTTTTCCGGCACACGACTAATAAAGCTGATGGACTTTCTTCTGCTACCAAAGTCAGAATAAAAGACATCCACTAAGTCCTTAGCAATATCATTTAGATCTCGATTTTCCGTGGCAATTCCTACTTCGCCGGCAACTTGTAAGAGTTTTTTCTCTTCTTTTATGGTGTAATGCTTGGTGTGTCCTTCCACCACAGCCTCAAAGGCTTCGAGTACATCGCGCCCATGATCTGAGTGACCGGCTGAACCACCAGCCACAAAACGGCCAAAGTTACGTGCCACAATAACATCTGCATCTGCTCCGCAAACTCCGCGTGACAGCTTGCCACCTGGGGCGGCCTTGGCACTGATACGGCACGGCCCCATAATACAGTTTTTACAGGTGGTTCCAAGTTCACAGAAGGTGCAATGCGGCGTTTGCTGGGCTAGCCTATCCCAAGCTGTTTCCACGCCATCGGCCTTAGCCTTTATAAGCATTTTTTGGGCATCTTCCCATATGGACATATCTTCAATTTGCATTTCTTTCTTACTCATGTTCACCTCTTAACATTGCTTAATTATTTTATAAAATAAGGATACACATCAATTCAATGTAAATTGCTATGAATCGAAAGTCAAGACAGATAACACAACAGCAAAAATAACTATACCTTACTGTTGCCTTTATGAATAAAGCATGACTTGATTGCTAAGAGCCTGTTGAAAAACTAGCTTTATTACAGCAAACTCCTTTTCATAGGAAGAGCATACGGCAATAGGCAAAACAAGAAGAAGCAAGAGGGGTTATTTTTGATCCATCCAGCTTGCTGCGTTCGGCAGGGCATGTCTTTTATGGTGTTTTGCATAAGATTTTATATAAGCATGAGTTTGATATGTTAGTAGAAAATCTGTGCGCGCCGTATTATGCTGACGGGCAAGAACGTCTTTCTATTCCCCAAGAGCAATATTTGCGTATGCATCTTGATGAAGCATGTCAACTTTTTTTAGAAATACCCCCTAAGCAACGACACAATATTTCGATTATTGCTTCCTCATTGACATCCTTTTTTACATCTTTTATATTAAAAGGAAAGTATTGTAATTTTTCTTTTTGGCAGATTACTTTTGTTTTTTTAGGAAATGTACAAAATACGTCTGCAATAACATGATGTTTCGGCAACACGGTCTTTGGAAGTAATGCGTCTTTTCGGAAAAATCCGTTTTAGGGTATTGGCTGATGAAGAACCATTTCGCAGAACTTAACAAATAAAGGTTTCATGCATGAAAAAGTTATTTTTTCTTTCTTTTCTTTTCTTTTTACTTTCTTCTCAAGCATTTGCAGCTCAAGATGAAAAAAAAATGACGGTTATCGGAATCGGCAAAACAGAAGAAGATGCAAAAATGCAAGCTTACCGCAACGCTATTCAAAGCACTGTCGGCACAATGGTTCAATCGGAAGTTCTGATAGAAAACGAGCAACTTTTGCGCGATCAAGTTCTTTCTTACAGCGACGGATATGTTGTTTCTTCCAAGCAAATAGGCAAAACTCATATCATCCAAGGCGGCCTTTTTGAAGTTACCATGGAGATTGTTGTAAAAAATGAACAACTCAAAAAGAAATTAAAAGCGGAAAACGTACGCCTCATTGCTATTGATGGTGAGAATCTACTTGCCGGAGTAGCAACCATCGAAGAAAAAAATAATGATGCGTTAAAAATTATTGAAAATAAAATCAAAAAACTCCCAGAAACTTTGATTAATTATGATGCCGATATAAAAAGAAGCAAACAAAAAGCTGTTGGAAGTTTGGTACAATTTTCTTTTCCTCTCAAACTTTATATTGATCAAAAAGTATATGCTGATTTTACAAAAGATTTGAAAAAAGCTTTTTCACAATTCGGTTATAATGTAAGATATTTATCTGCACCTCTTAAAGCCATCAAGAGCAATTTTTATGTTCCTTACGACGATTTTATAAAAGCACATACGGGTAGTGCGCAAGTGGATAGCAACAATAAGCCTAATTTATTTAACATTTTTGAAATATTGAATTTAAAAGAAGAAAGTGCGCGTTGGGTTAGCTATAGAGTTCCGGATGATTTGATATCTCTCTTTTCGCAAGCAGATGTATTTGATTTGCGAATAGAACTTCTTGACACTTCAGGTTCGGTCATAACCGCTTCCACCTACACACATAGCGACATAAGAAAAATGCTCAAAAAAATATATTCTTCTGATTATTATGATAGTATTCTTTTTGGGAGTGCTTCCAAAGATTCCAAGAGTATTTCTTCGGCTGTTATGCTTCCCAGAGCAGCCTTTCAGCTATACTCCAACGGTGTGCTTTTTCCCCAAGATAACGCCATTACTTTCGATGTTTCTTTTGATTTAACACGAGATGAGTTGAGGAGCATTAGAGGCGCCAATTGTGTTATCATCAGCACACCGCGTAAGCAATAAATAATTTTATGTGACTATTGCCTTGACTCAGCAAAAAAAAAGGAAGCATATGCTGCTTCCTTTTTTTCATATATATGCTAACAAACTTATTTTTTAGTATAAAGCACGTCTGATGCTTGTACTGGAACATTGTCAGAAGGACGTTTTATGCGAAAATTGAATCCCCTTTCTTTTGAATAATAGGTCCTTCCTTGTGCAATCATGCCATCTGTATAGTTGGCAAACCTAAATACCACCTGATGCATACCGACACCAAGCTCAACGGTCGCTACAATGGTGGCTTCACTCCCACCCCGAGCAATTTCTTTTCCATCTACAGAAATACTTCCACCACATGCGCTGCTTATACCTAAAATAAAAACGTGATAACCGGGGGTTTCAACATTAATATATCCTTCCCCCTTCCAGCCTATGGTTTTATTAGTAATAGGAAAACCAAGAGGTTTGATATAATCATCAACAACATAGGAGGATTTATTAGCTAAAAACATACCCACAGGGCTTGATGGGTCAACCGATACATCCTCTCCTTTTGAAAAGGTGTAAATACTCGCCATCCATCCCTTTTTATAGTCGCTTATATCCATTGCAGAAAAGTTATC
>CAYJAD010000114.1:0-3729 GCA_964368075.1 uncultured Desulfovibrionaceae bacterium
AATGAACGCTACGGCACGAACTTTACGGATATGGACAAAATCCTCATGCAATTACAAGGAGACTATGCCCGTGAGGATAAATGGCAAGGCTATGCCCAAAGCACAGATAAGAAGACCTTTCAACAGCTTTTTGAACAGGACTTCCCGAACTATGCCGCCGATAGATACGAGCAGAATGACACATTCTTTATGAAGATGTTTGAAGATGCTGATATGATGAAGGACATTATGGTGGGGCTTGGGGCGCTCTTGTATGAGAGATTGAAAAAATAAGGTTTGATAGAACTTTTGTTAACTCAAAGACGAGGTACACTTATGGCGAAAAAACAAAACAAGTACTTTGAAAAGAAAAACCCTTGGTCTGAAGTAAAAGATAGACTTTTAGAAGGATACCTCGAACCATACTTTCAAAAAATTCTTACAAATGGTCGACCTATTTATTATGTTGACTGTTTTGCAGGGAAAGGTCAATTTGATGATGGTCAACCGGGCTCCCCACGCATTGCCCTACAAGCTAGGGATAACGCTTTGACTCGAAGTTCTGTTTCTACAAAAGAAAATAAAATTGAAATGACTTTTATTGAGTTAACGTATGTAGATGATTTAAAAAGTAATACTGCTGATTTTAATATTACTTATGGAAGTCCGCATATTATTCATGGTAAATATGAAGAAAACATAGAGAATTTACTTAAATCAAAGCAAAAAACAAATATTTTTCTGTATATTGACCCCTATGGCATCAAAGCTTTAGATTTGGATATGTTTGAAAAATTTAATACTTTTAACTTTCAAAGCATCGAAATGTTAATAAATTTTAATTCATTCGGTTTTTTTAGAAACTGTTGTACTGCGCTTGGAGTTTCCTATGGTTCAGACGAAGCTTTTTTAAATCTTGATGACCTTGTCGAGTATGAACCTACTGAAACAACAAAATCTTCACAATCTGAAACTCTTGTCAGTAAGATTGCTGGTGGTGACTATTGGAAAGATATTGTTCGACGATACAATCAAAAAGAAATAGATGGCTATGAAGCTGAACAAATTTTATCAGAAAAGTATAAAGAACGGCTCAAAAAAAATTATAAATATGTGTTAGACATACCTATTCGTTTAAAAGCTGGGCATAGGCCAAAATATAGAATGATACACGTTACCAACCATGAAAAAGGTTGCTTCCTTATGGCAGCAAATATGCAAAAAAGGACGAATGAGCTATTTACAAATGTCCAACAAGAAAATAGAAACAACTTGCTCAGTTACATTCCAAATGTATCGACCACAGCGGAAAATAAAATCATCACTCAAGATGTAATTAAAGCTAAAATCAAGAAACATGTTCTTGATTTCCATACGGTTAGTAATATAACGCCTTTTTTAGCTAGTTTTGTAAATACACACGGGATACTTTGTAAATTCGATATGATATATAATATCTTAAATGAACTGCAAGAAGAAAAATTTATCTCCATTGAACGTAATCCACCTTTCACAAGTGCAGGTAAACCTAGAACTTTTTGGGATGAAAAAGCAGGCAGAACTGTTACGCTTAGGAAAATTTTGTAATGCAAAAAATGTGCGGCTATATAGAGCGTAAGTCTATGCTCTATCTTACAGAGGTTGAATATGGTGATTATACCATGAATCACGTCCTTGGTTGTGCTCATGGTTGTATGTACCCTTGTTATGCCTTCATGCTCAAGCGACGCTTTGGTAAAGTTAAATCTTACGAAGAGTGGTTAAAACCTTACCTTGTAAGTAATACTCTTGAAATACTAGACAAAGAAATACCGAGACTCAAAAATAAAATTAAATCAGTGCAGCTTTGTTTTACAACAGACCCTTTTATGTATGGCTATGATGAAGTTTCAAAAATGAGCCTTGCCGCTATAAAAAAACTTAATGATGCTAGCATAAAATGTACTGCACTAACCAAAGGAGCTTTACCAGTAGAATTGGCAAAGCTTTCATCTCAAAATGAGTATGGCATTACTCTTATTTCTCTTAATGAAGAGTATAGAAAAAAAATGGAGCCTGGCGCTGCCCAATATAAAGAACGCATAGCAGCATTACACCAATTACACATTTTGGGCTGTAAAACTTGGGTTAGCATTGAGCCTTATCCAACTCCTAATATCATTGAACAAAGTCTATCTGACATCCTTAAGTCTGTAGCTTTTGTCGATAAGATTATTTTTGGAAGAACAAACTATAGCAAAGAAGTTACCGCCTTCAAAAATCATCGCAAGTTTTACAATGAACAGGCTAATATTGTAATTAATTTTTGCAAAAACCATAAAATTAAATTTTATATTAAAGACGGAACGATAACAAGTCCGCTTGACTAGCCATCTGTACCTTATGCAATATGGCATATGTTTCTACTAACACGCTTCGCAAGAGCATATTGCGTGATGCCCACTCTTTGCGCGCTTTTACGAGTATTTTCCCGAAAAGATAGTGTGACACTCTGGCTTTTCTGGGTGCTAATGCCGCCATTGATTGCCTCCATTTCATAAAACGCTTGGATTATGTTACTTATAGCCATGTAACCAGTGTAAGAAATGAATATCTTGTGCGTTTTGCGGAACATCTTGTTCACTTGGTGCTAATCCTTTACTGTATAAAAATGCCCACAGGCCAAAGGATACACCACTGACGCCTTGCTGAAATTTGCTTGCGATGGCTTCATAGAGAGGGCGCAAAAGTGCATTTTTTTGTTTTTCTTCCTGACTCCTTTCTTGTTCCATGTGCGCAAGCTGCTTGTGAAGTGCTGTCAGCTCTTCCTGTTTTCTGACCTCTTGGTAGACATCTTGAGGCTGATTTGGAATCATAGCTTCAACATCGTCTGTCCAACGTTTTCCACGCAAAAAATTCACAGCCATAGGCACATAACGCCCATAGTCTTTTTGCCATTGATGGCTTTGCTGTATTTTTTCCACAAAGTCTTTTAAGATGCCCAAAGAGGGTAATAGTCCATATCTTGCAAGCTTAAACCACATGGAGCGAGCAAGTTCTTTCCCCTCTTTTTTGGGGTAAAAAGCAAAGAGCTCTTCAAAATCTTTATTCACCAAAGAAAAATCCCCCCTCCGTCGTTGTACAAAAGCACGAGAGGAGGTTTCTGTAGCTTGTGAGGAATTCAAAGACTCAGAGGGGGTAAGGGGGGTATTTGTATTATTTTCTATAAGATTATATTTGTAGTCAGATTTTGACTGGGGGGTAGCCAGATTTTGGCTACATGGACGTGTCGACACTTCGTTCTGTGCTTTGCTCATGCCCACTTGTAAAAGCGGTTGTAGAATATGATACAGGCATGAACGTAATCGGTGCATTTCCATGGCAATATATCCATGCTCTATGAGCTGCTTAATGTACGTCTTTACAGTAGACACAGAACAATTGAGCGACTTTGCCAAGGTATTATGAGATGGCCAACAATGGTCTTTGTCGCCTGCAAAATTGCACATCACAGCAAAAAGCATTTTTGCTCCAAGGCACAAACGTGCATCCTTAAAAATAAAATCCGGCATAATAAACCCACGAAGATTTCCTTTTGGTATAAATGTCTGCATAGCTTTCTCCAAAGCCTCATCCCATGGACAAAAGACAAAAAACAGACTCAACTATTGACAGCGAGAACCCTGTTGGGTTAGTGTCAACTCAACAAATTCGTGATTGTGGAGTTACACTCTGCAGAGAAGCCTTTTAAGTTACCGCTTAAAAGGCTTT
>CAYJAD010000115.1:0-3647 GCA_964368075.1 uncultured Desulfovibrionaceae bacterium
CGCAATCACAGGCAATGGTACGACCTGTTAAAAAGCCTGCCAATTCTTTTACATCAGCGTCTTCCTTACCCACTATAAGGGCAAGAACATCGTCCATTGGGAAGACTCTACGAGATACATCAGACATAACGGCCTCCTCCGGGAGATCGGATTATTAATTCTAGTTACTACGACCAACCATGCGCACATAGGTAAGTGCGGCTGTTCTGTACACAAAGTGCCCAAGCTTTGACCAAGGCAAATAGGCAAAGAGCATCCATACAAAAACCAAGTGCAGATAATACACGACGAAGGCCGGTGTAATGGCATCCATCAAGCGGAAAGCCTGGCTCAAGATACCTGTAATGGCCACAACCCATATGATACCAAGCAAGTACCAATCATAAAAGGAGGAACCTTGATATTTTGGGTTTAACTTAATACGGCGTATGCTGAGCAAGCCAAGGCCAAAAACCATGGCCAATGCACCAAGGTTAGCCAATATTTTAATAGGATTAGTCAGCTCTAACGGGGTGGTTACCTTTAAAGCAGGAACCACTTTCCCAATCCAGTGACCGCCAGCTACAATAGCCGTAACAATAGCCAAAGCCACAAAGCTGTACATAAGCACCATATGGCCCCATTTACGGCCGGATTTAGCTTCTGTATCTTCGGGTTTTTCTGCAGGGGTGGAGCAATTGCTAAACTTTTTATGCGTTACAATTTCTTCCACGATCACATCATATAAATGACAATACCAAGGCTTGGTTTTACCAAGCATAAGCACCGTTCCTTCGGGCTTGAACAAGTCTAACAACTTGCACACGCCTTTATATAAAATAAAGGCAGCACCAAAGAAGGTAATCATAAAGATGGGGTCGATGGTATAATCACCATAGAAAACTTGCCCAAAAACAATGCGTCCGTCTTCAGCACGGGGAAACCAGTTGCCGTCATTAAAGCCAGCACGAATCCACCATACAAAAAGCCACAACACAGCCGGAATGGCAAAAAGTATTGGCAAGCCTTTGATGGAGCTCATCCACTTACCCACAATGGTGGGCTCGGTAAGGTCGCGGTAGACCATGTTACGTGCAGCAGACATAAGGTCTGCTGGGCGCGCGCCGCGGGGGCACAAGTCTGCGCAATTGCCGCAATTGTGGCAAAGCCAAAGGTCAATGTCCTTTTTCAGCTTTTCCTTCATGCCCCAAGAGGCCCAGACCATTTCTTTACGTGGATAAGGACTGTTGGCAGGAGCTACAGGGCAAGCCACAGAACATGTGGCGCATTGATAACACTTTTTCAGTGTTTCGCCGCCAGCCTCTTGAAGCTCACGAACAAACTCCATATCAGGTTTAATTTTCATTTGTGCCATAACTCCTCCTACATGCCCTTGAAGGGGTTGGGTCCCATAGTGATAATGCGGGACACAAATCCGTCAATAAGATCGGGCACCTTATCGTATTCGTCAATGGCCACTTCCAGCTGATCCACACGCTCTGGTTCCACACCAAGACGATTCAACGTTTCAGCAATATTTTCTTTACGACGGTTACAAATTTCAGAACCCTTAATAAAGTGACACTGATAGTCATCGCCATATTTACAACCAAGCAACATGACGCCGTCATAGCCTTTACTCATGGCATCTGATACCCAAATGGCATTGATAGAACCTAGGCAACGCACAGGAATAATACGTGCGTAGGGGCTCCAAGGCTTACGGCGCATGGCCGCCATATCTAAAGCCGGATAAGCATCGTTTTCACAAGCAAGAATGAGAATACGCGGGCCGTCATTTTTGAAGTCCTTGGGCACGTGCACTTCGCGAATCATAGAGCCGATTTGGTCAACATTATAATTAGCAAAGGAAATAACACGTTCAGGACAAGCCCCAAAGCACGTACCGCAACGACGGCAACGGGCAGGATTGGGCTTTGGTGTGCCTTTTTCATCATCGTCAAGGGCGCCAAAAGGGCACTCCTCTGTGCAGCGTTTACACTGGGTGCAACGTACAAAGTTGAAGATAGGATAGGACAAATCTCCGGAACGAGGATGCACGGCTACACCGTGGTCAGCGGCTTCGATACACTGAATAGCTTTTAAAGCAGCGCCATAAGCATCTTCTTCGCAAGCATCCATGGTCATGGGCTGACGCACACAACCGGCAGCATAGACACCTGTACGACGTGTTTCGTAGGGGAAACAAATGTAATTTGAATCGCTAAAACCATCAAACAAACCCAAATCTGGGAAGTCTGGCCCTTGGCGATAGTCAAATTGCATAACGGCTTCCTTAGCTGTGGTGGGCACAATACCCGTAGGCAGAACCACGGCGTCCACATCTAAATCAAAGTCCATACCGAGCAAGGTATTTTTACAAGATACAGTTAAGGCTTCGCCTTCACCTTGCGCAATGGATGTTACGTCGGCTTTGGTCATCATCATGCCAAGGCGATCTTGAGCATGCTTATAATAACGCTCCATAAGCCCTTGCACTACCATATGCTTATACAAAATAAAGACTTGAGCGCCTTCATCTTTGTCACAAACAGCATTGGCAAGACGTAAAGCCGCCACAGAAGAAACGGAGTTTGAATAGCTTAAATGCTTAATGCATTCCAAATCTTCTTTCACAAAAGGAGCTTCTTCACCCTCAGCAACCTCAGGGGCCGGCGCTGCGACCTCGGCAGTTTCAGTGGATTCAGTGGCTTCAGCACAATCACAGGGCTTAAAGGCATCTTCTGCCAATGTGGTATCTAGCACAAAAGCAACGCGCTTAGGATTAATTTTTCCTTCGCGTAACAATTTGCCAAACTCACCGGCATGATACACATGAGGCAAGGAACCGTAGCCCATAGGAGCTAAGTATTTTTTTGCATCTAAGGGTGTCCAACCGGTAGAAAGCACCGCTGCGCCCACCTCCACAGTAACATCCCCCTTAGGGGTGCTCACAGTGGCAGTGAATTCTCCGGGTTGACCGGAAAGTTTACCCATGGTGGCAGAAGTGTATACTGTGATTTTTTTATCACCTTGCACTGCAGCAATTTTAGCTTCTAAGCCAGAGCTTTGAGGCTCTGTCCAAGGGGCAGTCAAGGGGGTGGCTTGGGGAATGTTTTGCACATGTCCGCCAAGTTCCGCTTGTTTTTCAACAATGATAACTTCGTAATCTGCTGCAGAAAGCTGCATGGCCGCGGTAAGACCAGTCCAACCACCACCTACAACAAGCACACGCTTAATACCTTTATTTTCTGCTGCCTCTGGTGGAGAAGCCTTTTGTAGCTTTACCACACCCATGTGCACATAGTCTTGTGCCATTTGTGTAAGCAGTTGCGGTGCGGCAGACCCTGCTGGGCTTCCATCAGGATTTTTATATGCCAGCACACATTGCTCACGTAAGTTCACACGCTCCACCATTACCTCACCAAAGGCATAGATGTATGTGTCATTACGTGGGCTGGAACCGCATATAAGTACGCCGTCCAATTCATTGGCGGCAATATCATCTTGTATATCTTTAACGGCATCGGCAAGCACAGGATAACATTTTACAATGGGTGTAAAATCTCCCCATTTTTTGCTTACGCTGGCAGCAAGCTCTTCTACAGCAATACCGCCGCCGATGTTTTGCACATCAAAATAAACACCTATTTTCGTGGCCATGTACG
>CAYJAD010000116.1:0-3442 GCA_964368075.1 uncultured Desulfovibrionaceae bacterium
AGCTGCTCTACCAATTGAGCTACGCCAGCGGCAAGAGAGGTATTTACGCAAAAGTGACGTGCTTGGCAAGTAAAAAATTCATTTTTTTTAAAAAAAGTTTTTTCATTTTTTGCTTTGCTTTTAAAAACAGGTGTTTACTTAAAAAAGTTTTTTTTGCCTGTTTTGCACAGAAGCTCGCTTTTGGAAGATGAGGAGTTTTCACTTTTTCTCATTTTCGAATACTTCGTGTGAATGCTCGACTTGCTTGCACTCACCGCTTTCTTGACAATGTATAAGTCAAAAAGTAGTATACCGCAACAAGTTTTATTTTTTATTTTTTTAAATTGTTATTTTAAGGGTTTATGTAGTTGAATACGCCTGATTTGGTTCAAGAATTATTCAGTAGAGACGATGCTTTTGCTTTAGTCACCCAATCTGAGGACGCGCTTTTTGCTTCCGCTACTGCTTTAAGAGAAAGATATTTTGGCAATAATGTAGAGCTGTGCGCTATTATTAACGCGCGCAGTGGCAAATGCCATATGGATTGCGCTTTTTGCTCTCAAAGTAGTCACAATGCCACTGAAAACATTCCTGTTTTTTCTATGCTTTCTGCCGATGAACTACGAAAACGTTTAGACATTCTTGCAGATTTTCCTTTACGACGTGTGGGAATTGTGACCAGCGGCGGGGCACTTGCTCCCGAAGATGTTGATACTGTCATCACGGTTCTTGAGACAATGCCGGCGCATTGGCATGATCGCTTGTGTGGTTCTTTGGGGCGTCTGCCTTTGGAGTCTTTACACCGTTTATTTCACGCTGGTTTGACTCGTTACCATCATAATTTAGAAAGTAGTGAAGCTTTTTATCTGAAGATCTGCACAACGCAAAGTTGGCGTGAGCGAAAGAGCACCGTACAGCGTGCGCAAAATTTAGGTCTTGAATGTTGCGTTGGGGGCTTGTTCGGGTTAGGTGAAAGTTGGGAAGATCGCATAGATTTTGCTTTTAGTCTTCGAACCCTTGGTGTAAAGCATGTGCCTATAAACTTTTTATATGCCCATGCCGGAACGCCTCTGGCGCATATTCCGCCATTGTCCGCCAGTGAAGCATTACGTATTATAGCTTTATTACGACATGTACTCCCTTGGGCTTCGCTACGCGTTTGTGGCGGGCGTCCCCATGTATTGGGACAAAGACAAGAATTGCTCTTTGCCGCCGGAGCCAATGCTTTAATGACGGGCAATTATCTCACTACACAGGGTGAAGGTGTGGAAGAGGATTGCACCATGATATCTTCTCAAGGACTAGATATAGTCTGTTAGCAAATCGCCGAAAAATCTATTTTGAGCTTTTTTATGACACAAAAACAACAAGGTATTTTCATTGCCGGTACTGGTACCAATGTGGGCAAAAGTGTTGTGACGGCCGCTTTAAGTCGCGCTCTATATATGGCTGGGCATGCAGGTCACATGCCTATAAAGCCTGTGCAAACCGGTGTTTCTAATCCACAAGATGCCGATGCCGCCCTTTACACAGCGGCTCATGTGGGGCTTAACAGCAACAAAACCATACCTGCAGGGCAAACCTTGTATTCCTTTTCTTTACCTGCGTCCCCGCATTTGGCAGCTGCGCAACAGTGGGGAACGGAGCAACAGCTGCATGTGCAAGATATTGTAGCGCAAGTGCAGGATTTTTCATCTAGAATGCCAGTGCTTTTAGAAGGTGCAGGAGGGCTTTTTGTGCCCTTGAATGCACACGAAACTTTTCTGGATGTCATAGGTGCCTTACATTTTCCTGTGGTGCTGGTGGTGCAAAACACCTTGGGAGCTTTGAATAGCACTTTACTTTCTTTAGAAGCATTGCGACAAAAAAATGTCTCTGTTCTGGCTCTTATTTGTGTAGATACCGATGGAAAAGGGGCAGAAGAACAGTTAGTTCGCGCTGATAATATTTTGTATTTACGAGAGCATGCTCCAGAAATATTACTTTTAGAAATGTCTTATATACAAGACTTGCAAAAAAACAGCGCTGCCCTATGGGATAAGGCAGCAGCCTGTTTGCTCCCTTTGGCAAAGGAAATACGCCGCCTTTGGGAAATGTCGCCTCAACAAACCTTTCAAGAACCTCATGATGTAGTGACATGGGATAAAGCCCATCTTTGGCACCCATACACCTCTGTTGTGGAGCCACTTCCCGTGTATGAAGTAAGTCATACTGAGGGAATGTATATTCACCTGCGCAACGGTACAGCCTTGATAGACGGCATGGCTTCTTGGTGGTGCGCCATTCATGGCTACGGACAAGCAGATTTGGTACGCGCTTGTCAGCAGCAAGTGGAGCGCATGGCGCATGTGATGTTTGGAGGGCTTACTCACGCACCGGCAGTGCAAGCGGGACGAAAGTTGTTAGCTTTGGTACCCAAGGCTCTACAGCACGTATTTTGGGCCGACTCTGGCTCTGTGGCTGTGGAAGTAGCCTTAAAAATGGCTTTGCAATATCAGCAAGGGAAGGGGCAAAAACAGCGCATAAAAATACTTAGTCCGCGCGGTGGCTACTATGGTGATACCTTGGGAGCCATGTCTGTTTGTGATCCCGTCAATGGCATGCATGGGCTTTTTAGTCATGTGTTGCCGCAGCATATTTTTATACAAAGACCGGCTTGCCCTTTTAACGGACAAGATGATTGCCCCTTTGATAATGCCAGTTTACAGCCATTAGAACAAGCTTTTGCCGAGCATGGGGACAGCATGGCCGCGTGTATTTTAGAACCCATAGTACAAGGGGCCGGTGGCATGTATTTTTATCATCCTCGCTATGTACAAAGGGTGCGAGAATTGTGCGATGAGTTCGGCGTTGTATTTATTTGTGATGAAATAGCCACAGGATTTGGGCGTAGCGGTAAGCTTTTTGCCTGTGAATGGGCACAAGTGACGCCAGACATACTTTGTCTTGGTAAAGCCCTTACCGGTGGCATGATGACCCTAGCCGCTACACTTTGCACTGAGGAAGTGGCACAAGGTATATGCGCTGACGGACAAGTGTTTATGCACGGCCCAACCTTTATGGCAAATCCCTTAGCTTGCGCTGCGGCATCTGCAGCTTTAGATGTTTTTGTACAAAGCCCGTGGCAAGTTCGTGTGGCGCGCATAGCTGAGGAGTTGCAAGAAGGACTAGCCCCCTGTAAACCATGTGTAGCGGTGCAAAATGTGCGCGTGCTGGGTGCCATCGGCGTGGTAGAAATGAAAGCCCCCGTAAATACAGCAAGGTTACAAGCTTTTTTTGTTGAGCAAGGGGTGTGGATTCGTCCCTTTGGTAAGTTGATCTATGTGATGCCGCCCTATATAGCCTCAACACAAGAAATTAAAACACTTTGTAACGCCATTGTGGCGAGTATTGTGCAGGGGGAATATTGTTAAGAATATTGTATGATTATTGGGGGAGGGAAAACTTTTTTTTGGAAAAAAAA
>CAYJAD010000117.1:0-3403 GCA_964368075.1 uncultured Desulfovibrionaceae bacterium
GCAAAGTGCGCCGGCCTTGCCGTGGGGGCCTTGTCTGTGGGTACCAATATGGGCAAGCCCGATACGGCGGCCCACGAAGTGCTGGCAAGTGCTCTGTGCATTTTGGTCAGTCTTGATTTTGACGCCCCCGATGCCAAAGGCAATCGCCCCGGTGCTCAAGGGGCCGTGTGGTGGAAAGAGACCTATACGCAGGCTAAACGCTGGCCGGTGGCCATAGGTAAAGACGTGGGCGAGGCCGTGGAGATGGGCATGGATGTGGGGCAATGGCTTGAGGTGGGCTTGCCGCCGGCTTTACAAAAAAACTTTGGCCAAAAAAGCGCAGCGGAAAAAGAGCAGCTGAAAGAAATTACAGCCGAAGAAAATGCCCCACAAGAACATGTGCAGGTGGTGAATGTGGCGGCCTCCAGGGCAGATGGGGTAGCAGGGGATGTAGTAGGAGCCGCGTGTGATGGGCGCCCTGTGCGTATTGTTGCCCGCCCCTCTTTGGGGGCCCATATATTTACGCAAGTGTCTTTTGCGGAACAATGGCTTTTTTTTGATGATGAAAAACCGCTCAAAGAATGTTCCATGCCGCCAAGCATACCACGGCCAAGGGTGTTACGTCGCTATTTTGCAGGCAAAGCTTTAGATGAAAATTTGCTAGTGCCTTGCCCCAAAAATAAGGAAAACGGCTTTGAGCGTGTGCGTATTGGCTGGGGCTGCTTTGATTGTGCGGGGCATGAGCGCTGCTTGTTTTTGTTCGTTACCTCAAAGCAAATGCTTGCGCCAAAAGTGGAAAAGAAGGTGGAAGAATGAGTGCAGAAATACAAACGCCTTTAGGCATAAATATTTTCAAGACGCAAGTAGACGCCGTGGCCTTTTTGAAAGAGCGCGGCTTTAAGCTTTCAAAGTCTGCCCTTAACCGTGATGTAAAGGCCAATAAAATTTCCACCACGCCGGAAGGCTATTTTGAAGAGCTTTCTTTGTTGGCCTATGCCAATGCTATGAAGGCCCCCACGGCCAAGCATGAGGACAAAGAATTTGCCAAGGCCAGCAAAGAAAAACTGTCGCACGATGCACGGCTTAAAAAGTATCAGGCCGATAGGCTAGAGCTTAAGCTAGAGCAAGATAGGGGCAGCCTCATTTCCCGACTTGATCATGAGCGCGACTTGGCAGCGCGGGCCCTCTTTTTTAAACGTGAGGTAGAAAATTTCATCCACTTACACGGGCCCGGCATGGTGTACTTGGTGGGCGGCGATCAAGAAAAATTGCAAGAGCTAGAAAAATTTTGGGAAGAAAAGACAGCGGACTGGATGGACGCCTGGGCCCAAGAAAGAGAATTTGTGTTGTCTCAAGAAAATGAGGAGGAGGAAGAATAGCATGAACGCCGCCATCCATTTTTTACCTTGTGAGCGTGAAATTTTTGCCAAGCGCGAAGTTATCATCCCCTCCAAGTGGGCCAGCAAGAAAATCATCGTACAAGACGGCCTCTACAAGGGTAGCCCCATGCGCATGGATGTGGCGCCCTATATGCCGGGCATACTAGATATGTATGCCAAGCGCGGCGTGCAAGAAATTATTGTTTGTGGCTCTTTGCAGATTGGTAAGACGCTTATTTTATATGCGTGCATGGGCTGGGCCATGGATTATAGACCGGGCACAAAGATGCTGGCCATGCCCACCAAAGACACTCGTGACCGTGTTAAAAAAGAAAAGTTGCTCCCCCTCATGAAAGGCAGCCCTTTTTTGCGTAAGCAAATGGCCAAAGACTTAACGGACGTTATCCAGCTAAAAAACGGCCAAAACATTTGGCTGGCCAGCGCAGAAAGTCCGTCACAGCGTGCATCCATCACCGTACAAGATTTGTTTTTGGACGAAGAAGATTTATACGCAGATAGCGGCAATGCCTCTGCCGTAGATGATTTTAAGGGCCGTACCCGTTCGCTGGGGGCGCGGGCAAAAATTTTGCGCGTCTCACAGCCCAAAGGCGACAGCACCTCAAGCATTTGGCAGGGGTTGACTAAACAGACCGACACGCTTTTTTGCTATGAGGTTAAGTGCCCCTCATGTCTGCAATACCACTTGCCGGATATTGTTTATTTGCATGCTGAAGAGGAAGATCCGCTGACTATACGCCGCAAAAAATTGGCCCGATATATCTGTCCCGTGTGTGGCTATGCGTGGTCTGACCATATCCGCGATATTGCCGTGCAGGGCGGGCGGTGGATGCCTTACACCTACACCGATGAACGTGGCTTTATTACGGCGCAAGCCGTAGACTATGCCCGGGCCGTGGGTTTCCATGTACCTGCACTCTTGGCAAGGTCTGTTTCTTTGTCGGATATTTTGGCCAAAAGGATACTTGCCGAAGGCGGCACCGAAAAAGATAAACAGCAATTTGCCAATGATGAATTAGGCTTGCCCTATAGCCCCGTAGCCCTCATTACCGACAGCCAAAGAATTTTAGATTTACGCGAAGCATGGCTGCCCCCACGCACGGCCCCCCACGGTACCGTGGCCATAACATGCGGCATTGACGTGCAAAAACGTGGCTTTTGGTATTTGGTCAAGGCATGGATGCCCAGTATGGCGTCTTACGTTATTGATTACGGGAGTTTAAATACATGGGATGACGTGTATAGTTTAGTATTTGATACGTGCTACCCTGTGCTTGGGCCTCATGATGATGCAGAAAGTGGCTTCACAAGTGGCGAAGTCATGCCCATTTGGCGCGGCCTCATGGACACCGGCGGCACCGATGGGGACGGCGTGTATACCCGAACAGAGGAAGTGTATTTGTGGCTACGTGCCCATGGGGGAGGCGCGTTGCATGCGTCCAAGGGCGCAAGCCGTTCCCAAGTGCAAGCGGTCAAGCGTACCATACGTGAACGCATGCCCAAAAATGGGCGGCCCATACCGGGGGGCTTGCCGCTGTATCTGCTAGACACAAACCAGCTAAAAACACTAGCCATGAGCCGCCTTATCAATGCCGAAAGCACCTAGCCCACCCGATTGCACGGCGGCTGTGATGCCATGCTTGCGGAGCATTTATCCAGCGAAAAGCAAGTGCGTCGTAATGGGCGGCTGGTATGGGAAAGAATAAACAAAGAAAATCACTTATTCGACTGTGAGGTGCTGGCCACAGCGTGCGCCGATGTGACCTTTACGCCGTCTTTACCTGCCTACGTGCAGCAATTGCAGGCAGCACAAAGAGCGGCAAATATGCAACAACAAACCGCACCACGTAAGAAAAAACAAAGGCCGCAACCACAAAGCCGCTGGGCATAATTTTTAAAATTTTAACACAGGGGGAGGGAAAGATGGCTTTTACAACCACAGATCAACACACAAGCGGAAAATCTGCCATGCGCGTGCAAGCAGAAAAAGAAGATAAAATTTTACGCACCATGCAAGAAATTTGCGA
>CAYJAD010000118.1:0-3341 GCA_964368075.1 uncultured Desulfovibrionaceae bacterium
GGCTTGAAACCTCTCCACTAAAAGTGACGGTGGCGGTAGCTTTTACCCCTGCGGCGTCATCGGGAACGCCGATGCACAGCATTTTTGTGACGGGGTTGGCGTTAAGGTAGCCATCCACCATTTGGCTAGCCATGGAGCCCTTGCCAAAAAGGCTATCTGCCATGGGTTTGCTCATGGGGCGTGTAACGCTGTAGGGTTCTGCTGTGCCTGTGGAAAGCATTTGCCCAATAAGCAGCACTTGGTAGGGCATAAGCGAAGCCCCAAGACTGGCACCGGAGGCGTCGAACTCTGCATAGGCAAAGGGCAAGCGCACGGTGGTAGGCAAAGAGGGAAAAGAAACTGTCATAACATCACATCCTTATGCTACCGATTCGGGCACGGTGGTTTGTACGCGGGGTTTTGCGTCTATAATTTCAATATCACCGTCTTTTAAGCGGCGCAGCCAATAGGCAGAGCGCGGCACATGGGTGCCACTTTCGGGCAAATAGCATTCTGCCTCAAAATTATAAATTTTAAGCCCCTCGCGTGGGCGTATATACATGGTTTTAGGGTGCATTTTGTCCTCCTATTTATGGTTTGGGGGTTGTGGGGTCGTAGGTGACGCGGCTTTGCATGTCTGTGCGGGGTTCCATCTCTTCGGGGAAGTATATTTGCCAATTTGTTATGCCTTCCAAGAAGTCGGGTAAATCAAGGGTGCTTTGGGGGTTGCGGTATTCAAGGTCAAAGTTCATAACGGCCACACCCAGCTGGCGTATGCCGTCTACGGCAAGGCCTAATTCTGTGCTTGTGAGGCGCAAACGCAAATTGGTATCTATGGCATAGCGGTAAAGCCCCTCGATGTGTGCTTTTTCTAAGGGCTCAAGGCCGTATTTTTGGCGTATTTCATTGACAATTTCTCCCATGAAATTGCCTAATTTGTCTAATTCAAGGCAATTTTCTACCATAAGTGTAAAAGCATCTAACCTATCATCGGTGCGGCTGGTTTGCGCATCGAGAATTTCGAGGGCTAGGTTTATGGTGCGCTCGTCCGGGTCGGGGGAGCGGTCGCTTTCTATGGTATCTTCGGAAAGCGTATATAGGCCCATGGCGGGCAACTCTTCCGTAAGCCAATGGTCTTGGCGATTGCCCCAAACACGCTCACCAAAATAGTTGGCAAGGGTGGCATCTTCTTTGAGCATACGCACAAGGGCCATGCGAATAAGGGCACGTTGGTGCAAAGGTCTATAGGCCATCGGGGCTAGCCTCCACATCTTTTTTGGAAAGCTGTGTCATGGCCACACGCAAGAGGCCATGGCCATCGTCCAGCGCGTATTGCACACGATATTCTGTACCGTGTACAAAAAAGCGATCCGTATTGTGCAAGGGGCGGCCAATGGCGGCGTCTATACAGCTTTTTTGCACATGCAGCGTTGGCACTAAGGTTGTGATGGGCGCGCTTGCCCCTGCGGGGATGATTTCTGCGCCCACATTTTCAAAAAGGCCGCGCATGACAAAAAAGACATCTCCGGCAAAAAGGGAAACTTCTATGCCGGGGCCGTATGACTCCAAGGTTAGGGAGGTATCTTTGTCTAGGCTTTGTTCAAAAAGGTTCATATTTTGCCCCAATTATTTTAAAGAATAGCCTTTTATGACGGCATTTACTTCGCTTACAAAGTTTTTACGCATGGATTCGCGGCGCATTTCGTGCAATTCTTGATTGATATTTGGTTGGGTAAAAAAGGACATAAAAGACGGCCCGTATAATACTTGCACTTGTTGGTTTTCTTTATTTTCTGCATTGCCTGTACGGGCAAAAATTTGCAAATCGCCCTTTCTGTCTCGGGCTATCCATACAGCTGCCCTACCCTTTTTGGTCTTAATGATATTCTTTTCGCCGCCTGGGGTTATTCTTCTCTGTCTGTTGGCGCGTAAAACACGCACAGACACAAATTTTTTACCTTTCTTGGCGTTAAATTTATGCAAAGGAAGTGATTTTTCTGCCTCATAATCTAAGGCCCCGTATAAATCCTTCCCCGCCCTTGCTTTGGTCATCTTTAAAGATTTTTTAACATCACCAGACTTGACGTAATATTTTGTGCGTATGCCCTGATCGATGTGTTTTTGTACAGTTACAAGGCTTCTATTGATGGAGCGGGCGGCGGCATAGCTAAGTTTTTTTGGGCTTAACTCAAGGTCTTGCCCAAGGCTTTCAAGGGCCTTGGCAAAATCGTACACGCTGCCTTTTACAAAAAATATATCAGCCATCTACTGCACCTGCACCCTTTCGCGCCACTCGCGCAGCGCGTTTTTATCTAGCCTTTCATGGCCTGCGTGGGTAAGCAGTAGGCCGCTCCACTCAATGACGGCGCGTAAGGTTAGGCCATGCCATGCGCGGCAATCGGCCTTGAGGCTGTGGCCATAATCACCCCTGGTGGTAGGGGTATTTTGCGCTCGCGCATCAGCTGCGCCGGCGGTAGCTCTTGCAGCAGCACGGGATGAGAAACCACTTGCTTCGTGCCATTGCAGGCAGAGAGCATCAATGGCATCGCGAGGCAACACAGAATCAAAAGTAAATTGTTTTTCTTTGTATTTTGCATTGTTCAGCACCCCTTGCAATTTGCTTTCAAGCCTGCGCACGCTGGCCTTTAACTCTTCGTCTTGGCTAAGCTTTTTTTCCACTATTTCTTCATCACGTTTTTTGCCGGCTTCTACCTTTTTGGCGGCGGCTTCGTACTCTTTATTTTTTTGCACAATAAATTCGTTTTGAATGGCAGACACTTGCAATTCGCTGTACAAGCTTTTGGCATAAAAAGCTAAAAGCACAGCGGCCACAAGGCACAAACCAAAGCAAATGGCAAAAAAACGTGACATAATACACCTTTAATACTTAAAAAACACGTTTTGCGGATGGTTTAAGCTAATACCGATATGCACAAAATTTTTATCTTGATTAAGCCCTATGCGGGGCACGCCTTGGGCGTTGAGCTCGCGGATAAGCTTAAAGCAAAAGGTGCTGCTGGGGATGTGCACATCTACCCCTGTGGTTTTGCCGCTGTGGGTATTGCTTGGCACGTGCTCGCTGCGGGAGCTACCGCCTACTCTGGCATTATGTTGTGCGCAGCGCACGGCAGAGTTTATGCGCATGGGCTCGCCCACGCCTTCGCGCAAAGCGTCTAGCAGCATAAGCAAAGCTGGATCCACATCTTGCACACCAAGGCCACAACCGCATTTGCAAGCAAATTCGTGATCTTCAAAATATTTCATAACAGCACCTATTTTTCTTCTGTATTATTTGTATTGTCGGGGTTTTTATTCCAAAGGCTATGCCAATCTTGTTGTCTGCGGCCTTTATCTTGAGTACG
>CAYJAD010000119.1:0-3337 GCA_964368075.1 uncultured Desulfovibrionaceae bacterium
GTGTGTAGAGGGTGGCCGGGGGACGAAGGCCCCCTTGAACCCTCTACCCCTGCTGAAAGCAATGCACTAAACTAAATTTCATTGATAGCAGTATTATCAATCAGCGCACTATCTCCGCGCCACGCACCCCCCCCAAAAAAAGCTTCATCATCTCTCTTTTCGAATAAAAAAATGAAATCAAAATCTAAAAGGGTATAGCATTATTTCTTTGTGTGATTATATATGAATAAGCACGAGAGCATGTGCTGAATATTTTGAAAGATTATTTTTTCTGGAGGAAATGCTATGAATCTACAACTTATCATGAATAATATGGAAAAAAGAGGCTATGATGTGACATTTTTTCAAAATGCCAAAGAGGTGGCAAACTATCTTACTGAAAGTATACAAAATACCACTGTGGGTACTGGTGGAAGCATGACTCTGGAAGCACTTAATATTTATGATACATTATGTGCAAACAATACCGTATTTTGGAGAGGTAAATGTAAAAATGAGGAGGAGAATAGAGAAGCAATTTTTGCTCCGGTCTATCTTACTAGTGCTAATGCGGTGACAGAAGGTGGCTCCTTACTAAATATTGACGCATCTGCTAATCGCATTGCTGCATCTAGCTATGGCAAAGAACGCCTTATTTACGTCATTGGCATCAATAAAATTGTTCCAACAATAGAAGATGCTCATGAAAGAGCAAGAAATTTTGCTGCACCGCTGAATGCTAAACGCCTAAACAAAAAAACGCCTTGCGCTGTTAAAGGCGACAAGTGCTATGATTGCAACAGCCCAGAGAGAATTTGTAATATTATCAGTATTACAGAAAGGAAACCTGCCACAATCAAAAAACTTGAGGTACTTATTGTCAATACAGACCTAGGTTTTTAACGTCTGTTAAAAGAATGTAATCTATTTGAAGGTTGCTTCATTGGGGCGCAAAGGAAGAAGTTTCCTATGCGCCGTTATATGAAAAAACTTATTGCGCAATATATTAACAATAAAGACATGATGCCATTAGTGATTTTTGCATGTCTTGAAAAAAGCACTGTAAAAAGTGAACCAAATCCCGCCCACAACACAGTGCATACAAATCCTATGAAGGCCAGTAGCAAAGCAAACGTTAGAACCCACATAGGAGCTTCTTTATAATATGGTAAAATATATACTTGCATGGAAACAATGCCATATACATAGATTTTGGCATTGATAAATTGTAAAACAAGCCCTCTGTAAAAGCTTGCTTTACTTTGCTTTTGTTGAATTTCTCCATGGCTTTTCCATGTACAATATGCGAGGTATAAAATATATGATGCACCAATAATGCGCAAAGGAAATTCTACTTTTGGCATAAGTGTTGTAAGTGCATTACAAAAAAGAGCACATGCAACCATTATAATGGAAAATCCAGCTAATATACCTATATTAAAAGGCAGGGACTTGCGAAAGCCTACTTTTGCTGCATTAGATAGGGACATAATGTTATTAGGGCCAGGAGTTATTGCCGTAATCCACGCGTATGCTAAAAAACTAAACCAACTGAACATTTTTGTTGCCTCCTGAATGCTTCCATGCTTAAATGCACTAAGAATACATTATATTAATTTGGTGTACTATTAGTCCAATATATTGTCAAGTCTGTTTCAGGAGGCATTACGTGAACATAAACTCCACTGTCGCACAAAATATAAAAAATATTCGTGAGCAAAAAAAAATGACACTAGATATGGCCGCTCAAACTACTGGTGTTTCGCGAAGTATGTTGGCGCAAATTGAAAGAGGGGATGCTAATCCTACAGTTTCGGTACTTTGGAAAATTGCCAATGGTTACAAGGTCGCTTTTACTTCTCTTGTGGAGCAAAAAAGCGACATTACCAAAGTAGTACGCGGTGATACTATCACTCCTATTCTTGCTGACGAAGGGAGGTATCAAAATTTTCCAATCGTTCACTTTGATGAGCAGCACGCTTTTGAGATATATCGAATAGTAATCTTGGTCGGAGGAAGCTTGGAAGCTAAAGCACACCTATTGGGGACAGAAGAATATATTACGGTGTTTTCTGGAAGTGTTTCGGTGTTGGTTCAAGACAAAATATATTATTTAAATCAAGGTGATTCCATACGCTTTTTAGCTGATGTACCACATAGCTATACTAATATAGGGCAGCAAGAAGCTGCCCTGAGTATGATTTTATATTATCCAAAATAGCCTAAAATCGCTTTAAAGCTCACTATAAGGAAGTGCTGTGTATAAGCTATTCGTTATTCAAGTTTTTTAAGAGCTTAGGTGTTACAAAAATAATAACGCATAAAAACAGAGCCATAAGTCCAAAGACCATGGGCAAACTAAAAGCTTCGGCTACAAAACCCATCATGGCAGGGCCTACCAATACCCCTAAAAAGCCTAACATGGTAATGGCAGCTATGGCCATATGTGTAGGCATGGCACGCTGTTTGGCAGAAAAGGAGAACAGTTGTGGGATAAGATTTGCTGCTCCTAAGCCCACTAAGGCAAATCCTATAAAAACTAATACGCTGGATGGAGCAAACAGCACCATGACGTGCCCCATGGCAGAAACGAAGGCGCCCACCATAAGCACCGTTTTAGCTCCAAACTCTTGGACAATTCTATCCCCTACGAGGCGCCCAGCTACGGTGGCAGCTGAAAAAATGGCAAAAGCCAGAGTGGCACGTTCTATGGGAGTGTTGTGTTCTTCCACTAAGAACAAAGCCGCCCAGTCTAGCAATACTCCTTCGTTCATATACAATAGAAAGCATAAGATACCAATAACAATAACAATACCCTTTGGCAAAGTTAAAGAATGTCCTTGAGCGTTTTCTTCTTCACTGCCATAGGGTAAAAAATTGGGGCGACAGTACAGAAGAGTTATACTGCAGACAAAAATTGCCAAGAGTGTAACGGCATATATGGGCGTCATGCCAAGAGTTAATAATCCCACCATGCCCAATGCTCCTATGATGCTACCAGCGCTAAACATGGCATGCATGTTAGACATAAGCTTTCGCGTGCAACCTTTTTCTATGAAAACGGCTTGAATGTTTACTACAACATCGGCAACGCCCACGGCTATACCTTTTACTAAACAACATATGGCAGCAAGCCATATGTTATCCACCACGGCAACGCCTATGAGCACTGAAAATTCCAAGGGGATAACCACTTGTAAGGTGCGGCGACAACCAAAGCGAGAGGCTAAAGCGCCGGCAAATGGCATAGCCAGTAAACCACCAAGCCCTACACATAACAGCAAAAGACCAAGCACCGCTTCATCGACCTTGAGATTAGCCTTCATAAAGGGGATAAGCGCCCCCCATATAGCCATGC
>CAYJAD010000120.1:0-3183 GCA_964368075.1 uncultured Desulfovibrionaceae bacterium
GGATACACATATTTCCAAAGCCCCACCAAGGCCAAAATAATCCAATTGGCAGGCAAGCCAAAAATATTCAAAAAAAGCACAAAGCTTAATAAGACCATAAAGGCCGATACGATCATATACGCTAGGGCATAGGGAATAACTAATTCCATTATTTTACTCTCAAATCTTGCACACGCACAGCTTTTCCTTCAGTGGTAGGAATACTGCCGGAAGCCACCAACTCTACTCTAGGAGTCACCAAGATTTCGTCGCGCAGACGTCCCGTAATATTCTTTTGTAAAGCTCGCAAAACGCGCATATCTTCCACAAAGCACTCTTCACGAATCTCTACTTGCACACGCATGTGGTCAGCAACGCCATCATTTTCAAGAGTAATAAGGTAGTTTTGCCCCACTTCTCTAAAGCCCATGATAACTTGCTCGATTTGCATGGGATAAATATTTACCCCCTTTAAGATGAACATATCATCCGAGCGACCTAAAATTCTATCAATGCGACGATGCTTACGCCCACAGGCGCATTCTCCAGGCAGAAAACGCGTTAAATCACGAGTTCTATAGCGCAAAATGGGCATACCTTGACGGCATAAACAGGTCATAACAAGTTCGCCCACTTCTCCTTCAGGTACGGGGAGCCCTGTTTCAGGATGAACAATTTCTGCAATATAAGCATCCTCCCATACGTGCAAGCCATTTTGTTCTTGACATTCAAAGGCCACTCCCGGCCCATTCATTTCTGATAAGCCATAAGAATTATATACTTTCATAGCAAAAAGGTCTTCAATGCGTCGGCGATATTCCTCTGAATAGGGCTCTGCACCAATAAGAGCAATGCGTAAAGGTAAATCACGAGGATTTTCTCCTGCTTCTTCTAAATGGCCACCTAAAATAAGTGCATAAGAAGGGAGAATATGAACAACTGTTGTTTTAAAATCTTTCACTAACTTCAATTGACGACGAGAATTGCCAGCGCCGGCGGGAATTGTAAAACACCCCAAACGCTCTGAGCCATAATGTATACCAAGACCACCAGTAAAAAGGCCGTATCCTGACATATTTTGAAACACATCTTCACGTCGCACGCCCACCATGTGCATAGAACGCGCCATAAGATCTGCCCAAGAATTCAAATCATTTTGTGTATGACAAATGGCCGTGGGGGTTCCCGTGGTACCACTAGAAACATGCATGCGCACAATATCTGCCTGAGGCACACAAAGTAAGCCTGTGGGATAGTTGTTGCGTAAGTCCTCCTTGGTAGTAAAAGGAATTTTGCATATATCTTCCACAGTATTAATGGAATTTGGTGAAACACCAGCTTCGCCAAGGCGTTGCGCATAAAAGTCACACTTCATTGCTTGTTCAATGGTGGCACGTAAGCGTGTTGCTTGGGTTTGAGCAATAGTATCTTGAGACCAAAGTTCTGCTTTATCAAAAATTTCCATAACTTTCCCTGCTATTTATTTGAATATTGTGCACCCATGGCCCATAAAAGACCAAAACATCCGGCTAGCATCATTTGCCCGTGCGGTGCTAAAAATTGTCCGTGACCTCGCAGCATTTCTCTTTGCGGCCCCATAATAAAAGTAGGCGTAAAAGCGCCAGCGTCTTCTATTCGCGGCCCTAGTGCAACACCGTGCCCACCAGACGCACGTACTTGCTCATCCGGAAGCCATCCCATACGAAATTCATGCAAATCGTGAAGATAATCCTCTAAACTTTGCTGCCCTGTGTGATGTTCAAAAATACCTACGACCTTACCTGCATAAATGAGCATGGCTAAAATGTGGCTATTACCTACATTTATCAAAGTAACCCCTTCACGCTGTGAACGCGCCCGAACTTCAGGCATGGAAAGAGCGCCTAAAATAGCAGCAGTTCCTGTGTCTGCCACGGGACCACCCGTAAGTTTTTGTAATGTAGATAAGCGCGTATACGGCTCAGGCACATCAGTAAACAACCAATGCTCTGGGGCATTATCCTCTTCTAGCAAAGTACGCCACAGTTGCATGCGCCCTAAGCGATTGCCTTCAACAAAAATACCATGGTCTTGAACTGCCGCCACAACTTTACATGGCATAGGGAGTCCCCACTGACGCAAAGTATTTTGCCATTGAGCAGAGGCATAGTCCGCCAAATATACAGGGACAGCATTTTGAGGTGCAGTTTCGCAAATTTCTATACCATGCGCTTGTACATGTTCTAGGCTATCATGAATGGCCGCTGCAGCTTCTGTTGTACAAAAAACAGCCAAACCCGATTGCAAATGCGCGCGTACAGCTTTAAAAAAGCCACCGCCCATATTATGCCCATACAACCAAATAGCCTTCTTTTGCTGAGTAAGACTCTCTACTTGTTGAGCAATTAAGCGAGCTGGTGATGGTAGCACAAATTGAGGCCAATTTTCTGGCGTAACATGCGCACTAGCCAAAAGTACATCTTGCGTGCCACTGCCTATATCTAAAACCAACACGGGGCCTGTTTCTTCTAAAAATTGATATTCTTTCACTATATAGTCCATTTTATAATACTTATAATATAGTACATAAGGTTTTATATTATATATTGAGTGAAGAAGTGACTTCCTGTTTTGTAAACCATAAAAACACTCTTACAAAAATGAATACTATTCCACTTCTTACATGCACCTAGCACCTAGCACCTAAAACACTATAAAATCAATTTTTTATAATGCTGACAATTTTTAAGAGGTCATCACGGCACTAAGAAGCACATCAAAGAAAAATGTAAGCGCTCAAAAAACCTTCTTCATAGAACGAAACCTTATACGCGCTAGAAGAAAAGTACGCAAGTAATTTCCGCACACTATACAAATCTAAGATATTAATTTTTCAGTGTATTTTAAAAAATATAATTTTTATTTTATTTTTTATTAAAAAAACACTTGCCAAGCCCCCCGCAATTCTATATACCCTCTCTTGCGCCGAGGTGGTGGAACTGGTAGACACGCTATCTTGAGGGGGTAGTGGCAATAGCTGTGCGGGTTCGAGTCCCGCCCTCGGCACCAAAAGAAGACAATGGGTTATAGCTAAACAGCTGTAACCCTTTTCTTTTTTGTAAGCACTCATTCCTTGTTTTTGGGTTGAAATACCCCTCGAATCCCCCTTTTCGGGTCTTCACCAAAGAAGGGGGCAGTAAGCCTTGGTATGTTTTTCTACGGTTA
>CAYJAD010000121.1:0-3149 GCA_964368075.1 uncultured Desulfovibrionaceae bacterium
TTCTTTACGGATAAGCTGATTAATTGTAGGCATAATAATCCTCCATTGAAATTAAGGAAGTGTACACTTCCGAAGGCGGAATACATAGACTATTTTTGTAAGTACTGTCAAGATAAAAAAATCTCTCTCTTGAAATATTTGAAGAAAAAAATTCTACCTTTTTTGACATGAGTAAAATTATCCCTGCAAAAAATAAATTAATCCATGTTTCCGCAAATAAGTTATTGCAAAAAAATTTAAAAAGAGTAAAGCTTGTGACCGCTCACAATGAGCCTGTATTAAAGATTTTTGGGATACGTTATGTTACAAGTACAAATTATTGATTTGGTTGAGGGCATTTCAAGAGCATTAGACTCCATGACAACAGACTTAGCAAACCACCACAGGCGCACAGCTATTATTGCTTTACGTCTTGCTGAAGTACAAAATTTTTCATCTACCACCTGCCGTTATATTCGCAACGCAGCATTATTACATGATATTGGTGCCCTACTCTTACGACGTGACATTACTCTTAATGACATTGAAAAAAACCTTTACCAGCATGCCGTTGCAGGGTGGACTTTACTCAGTCATTGCAAAATTCTTGCTCCTGTTGCTAACATGGTGCTTTACCACCATACACCTTGGCATCAACACACTTCCATGCCCGAAGCAAGACATGAAGATGCACGCCATGGGGCATTAATCAACTTAGCTGACACAGTGGATGTTCTTTTACGACGCAACAAAGACTATGCTCAGGTCTTAAAAATTATACAAAAATCACCTAAAAACACCTTTGTTCCGGAAGATGTGGAAGCGCTTATGCACATCTTTGCTCATGAAGATTTCATAGAGTATTTTCAGCGCGGTTTCCCAAAGCCTGCCACTCCTTTTGCTCCGCGCATCTTAAACACAGAAGAAATCGTAGAATTTTCATCTATATTTTCATATGTTATTGACTCAAGAAGTCCCAGCACGGCAACACATACCGTAGGCGTTGCAGAGCAAAGCCGAAGCCTCTATAGACTAACAGGCGCCGATGAAGACGCCGTGAGCGATCTCTATGTAGCAGGCTTGTTGCATGATATTGGTAAAATTGGTGTACCTGTGGAGCTTATTGAAAAAAAGGGCAAGCTCAGTCCCGACGAATACAGTATTGTGCAACAGCATGCCAGTATTTCACGACAAATCCTTATCCCCATTCCCGGCCTTGAAAAAGTAGGTTTTTGGGGCGCCTCACACCACGAACGCCTTGACGGCAAAGGCTACCCCAGTGGTATTGGCGCAGCAGATCTGCCCCTTGAGGCTCGTGTTATCGCAGTAGCTGATATACTTACGGCCCTCACAGAAGACAGACCCTATCGAGCCGGCCTACCTGCTGCCAAAGCGCTTGAAATTCTTTACTCCATGGTAAAAGACGGCGCATTAGATGGTGATTTGGTAAATCTTGCCCATAAAAATATCGACCTACTTGAAGAAGGACGCCGTCACGCGCAAAGAGCTGCAGCTACGCGCTTCCAAATAGATAGAGGGCATTTTACCCAAGATATTTTTGACAGCTTTCATAAATACGGTGAATCTCTTTTGGATATGGATGTTTATTTTAGAAATGGCGTGCCTGATATACCCGCTTGGAAAACTGTATTAGATAATTAAAGAAGCACTGCGTACTTTGATGCTAGAGCGTCTTCACATAAAATGAGCTTTGGGGAATATACTCTTCTGGTATGCAACCGAAAATGCGTGTATGTGAACACGCTCTAGTCTTTTGGGGCAAGTTTATTCTTTATTTGCCTACACACTCCCATAAGAGCATCGTATTCATGGCGACGTAAGCCTGCTCTGCCAAAAAGACGACGTAAAGGCATAAAAAAGTAATCTGGATTATCTTTAGGTAAAAAGTCAATTTTCACCAAACTTTCTTTTAAATTTTCCAAAAGGCGTGTCTCGTCAGCCGCTGAAATGCGTCTATCAATCTTTTGATTTTCTGTTATAGGCGCTGTCGTACATTCTTGTTTCGGCACGTGTGTAGCTTTAAAGCATTCATATAAAAGCACCAATGACGCTTGCGCGACATTAAGTGACGTGGCCTGCGCTGTAGGTATAGTCACAAGGCGTTGACAGCATTCTATTTCTTCATTGCTTAGCCCTCTATCCTCCGGTCCCATCATAAGAGCCACTCGTTCGCCTTCTTGTAAAGCGGCCACAACTTCTGCTGCCGCTTGACTGGGATGTAATAATTGCTTGCGCCACCCTCCGGTACGCGCCGTGGTTCCCACAACTAAAGCATATGGAGCTACGGCCTCAGATAATTGTTCTTCTATACGAATGCTCTCTAAAAGATATTGTCCCTTGGCCGTGGCTAAAGGTCGTGCCTTTTCCTCATTCCAAAGCTCTGGTTGTACAAGGGTAATACCCCCAGCCCCCATATTGGCACAGGCTCTGGCAATCATACCCACATTTTCAGGAAAACGACTCTTTACCAAGACCATTTCTAAGTTTTGTAAAGGAAAATCAATATTTGGCATAGTATTTTATTCATTTTAATAGTGTTCATTAAGGAGAAATGATTCCTTTTTTGCTGAGAGGGGGAACTTTTTTTAGGAAAAAAAAGTTCCCCCTCTCAGACTCTCCCCTTCAAAAAAACCAATTACGTTAGAATTTTATAGTAGTTTATTAAGCAAAAAGCGACAGTGCTGTTTGTACTATTTCTGTCTTCACAGGTTCTTTTGGCCAAATATAACGTCCTATCACAGCCAACATAACGCCACCTATGCCGCATTTGCATACTGTGCCTAAAAAACGCCCTACCATAGCTCCAAATGCTGCCTCTCTGGCCTCTTTTGAGGGGCGGCCTTTAGCCATTTCCATTATAAAGCATCCTATCCATGCACCAATCAGCGCACCAATCAGCGCACCAATGCCAAAGAATAAAGGAGCTAAGACTATGGCTCCAATGATGGCTCCGATGATTCCGGCAAAAGTACCTGAGGAGGAAGAACCGTATTTTTTTGCCTTCGCCACTTGTAAAACAAATTCAAGTATTTCCCCCACTACCGCCAACACCACAAGTATAACAAAGAAAGTTATGCCCATGGGAGCTGTGTCCGGATACACATATTTCCAAAGCCCCACCAAGGCCAAAATAATCCAATTGGCAGGCA
>CAYJAD010000122.1:0-3063 GCA_964368075.1 uncultured Desulfovibrionaceae bacterium
GAAGGATTGTGTAAAATGCCTGACGCCTCTGAACTCTATTTTGAAGTGCCTCAGCTTGATAACGAAAAAACGGAAATGCTCAGTGCTGAGCAACTTGTTGCCTTTGAAAAAGCCTTGCAAGAAGAAGCGGATCAAAATGCAGCGGCTTTTATGCGACTAGCCCTCGCTACAGGTATGCGCAAAGGCGCTCTTATGAATTTACGCTGGGACGATATTGATTTTGAACAAGGTTTTATTACCTTACGTGGCGACGTTGCCAAAAAAGGAAAAACAGAGCGCATCCCACTTAATATGACAGCAAAAAATATACTGCTCAGCGTCGACAAAATAGGCGAAAGCCTCTACGTTTTTCCCGGTAAAGACGGCGGCCCCCGTAAAGATTTTCGGCGCGTAGCTCGCCGGGTGAAAGATAAGGCTGGACTCCCTGCAGATTTTCGCCCACTTCATGGATTACGCCATACTTATGCTTCCTTACTTGCCTCAAGTGGTAAGGTAGACTTATACACACTACAAAAACTTTTAACACACTCAAGCCCGCAAATGACGCAACGCTATGCCCATTTAGCCGATGAAGCCATGCAAAGAGCCGCCGGGGTTGTGGATGACATTTTTATAAAACAAAAATAATTTACTTTTATTATCCCCTACAAGAGCGATGTCTTTTGCGTGCTTCTTCAATACTAAGTAATTTGCACCCTTCATTAAAAATAGACTCTTTAACCCTAATATAACAATCATTGCAATAATCTTTTACTTGCTTAGTTTCTGTATCTTCATCTCTTTTCTCGTATGAATTTGCTGTTGCACAGTTATGTCTTTCAGATATTATATCTCCTAATCCAGTAAGTCTCATTCCATCAACTATTCTAAAAATAGAATCTTTACTTTCGAATATATTTTTTTGATCCCAAATATAAAGACCAATTAAAAAACTATCAACATCAACTACATGTTTACCATCTTTTTTCTGCATCTTTATAGATAAAACTAAAGAATCTTTATATTTTTTATAATTATTCCCTGTATTCTCAGACTTTATATCACCATTATCAAACTCACTATAACAATAGATATTCGATACAGTTTCTATCTCTTTATGAATGTAATTTTTGTACGGCAAAACACCATACCTTTTGTAATATTTACAAATATATTCAGGGTTTTGCAGTGACAACAAGTCAAATAAACTATATCCATACGTGTCATAGATATCTTTCAGTTCACTCATTATTTTTAGCATTTCTCCAGGAAAAGAGCTATTTTTAATTCCTAAGTTATCGTTCTGCAAAATATGTAGGTAAATGTTCACAAAATTAGACTTTAGCTTGCAAAAACCACGCTCGCATTGAATGGCAAGATCTGACTTATAAGTATTTTTTATACCCTCATCCATATCTTTATTATCAAATATGCATGAAGTGCATCTTTTTTGTTTCCCCATAATTCCATTGCAAAAAATATTTACAAAACTATTTACTTTATATATCAAATTATTTTCATTATTCACTAAATCAATATAAAACCTTCTTTTACAGCATTCTCTATGAAAAAATTCAAAATAGTTAATTTCTTTTTCTGTATTTGATAAAGATTTATTTTTTTCAATGCATTATGAAACTTTTCGTTCAACATGCTCATTTATATATTTGTATAATTCAGATGATAAATTTACTATTTTTTTTGATTTTTCTTTAGTGAAACCAGCGGATGTTAAATATTCAATTAAAATACTTTTCTTAATTTTGCTGCTCTGAAAAATAAAATATGCTAATGGTTCACATAAATTATCAAAAAATATAATAGGTCTATTTATATTAATATTTATTATAGAAGAGTAATCAACATCATGTATATATATACATCGAACATCTTCTCTTGAAAGATTTGAATTAATTGTTGATATAGATATATCTTTTTCACAAAAAATATTTTTTTCTGGTTTAATAAAATTTCTGTAATAAATCCACAGAGTATTGGAAACCTATTTGCGTATTTTGTATACTCTTTATGAAGAGAAAACTGCAAGAATAATATTAATTTATGCAGCTCGGAGTTAGAAATATTTTTTTCAAATAAAAAATCAAGCCAAAATCTTTTTGAATTATCACTATAGTCCAGCACACTATTCCTTGCGTATTTTCCTCTTCCTAGTTTTTCTTGGTAATCTAGTAAATTAAGAGCCTCAACAATTTTTTTACGAAGTGTATTTGGAACTATTTGCCCAGCTAGGCTATAGTTATTTATTTTTTTCAAATTTTCAATTTCTTTCAAATTCTCAATTTCTTCCAACTCTTCTTTTTCTTTTTGATTTTCAGGCGTCACTTCACGACAAGTGATGGCATCAGGCTCTACAACTAGAATAGGGTCTATCAAAAAACTCTGCATTTTATTTTTCTTTTTTTATTTATTTTTAATATGTTATCTGCATATTTGAAAGTTTTTTTCTAAATCGCCGCTTACAACCTAACGACCTTTTTTTAAAACAACTCACGCAAGAGCAATCTTGCTCATGTATTTTTATTTGATAAGGAGTCTCATCGTGAACCATACGGTACACCAAGAAATTTGTCAATGGCTGTCAGAGAAAACTGTCTCAAAAATAACTGGGCTATCCCTGTCCACGATACAAAAACACCGATTTTATAGAAAAGGCATCCCCTATTCTAAGGTTGGGCGTGCTGTGCGTTACAGCATGGTGGATATTATTGCTTACATGGAAAGCAATAAAATCATCTTATCTGATGATAGCGCAAATTTGGGATAGTCATAGCTTTTTTTGTAAAACTTTAGCCACCTGTGCTTTCCAAGCACAGGTGATGGGAGATAATTATGAGTATTAAGAGTATAACAAATGGTAATGGTATTAATACCCAGTCTACTGATCAGCAGATGCAGCCCCATATGGGTACAGACACCCATAGCGGTGCAAACAACGCAGGTGCTGCTACAGGTAACCAGCCCGCTGCTCAACTGATATCACCCTCTACGGGTACGGACACCCATAGCGGCACTAGGTTGTGTCGACATTCAATTTGATTTATGTTAAATTCTTAGCAACAAAGG
>CAYJAD010000123.1:0-3059 GCA_964368075.1 uncultured Desulfovibrionaceae bacterium
ACTTTGGCGGTAAAGAACGCTTCACAAATATTTCTGATGATATGATGGAAGCTGTGGATAAATCTGATGCAGCGCAATTAACCATGGATGACATTATAAATCCAAAAAATTGGATTTTGCTTAACTACATCATGGATCCACGCACTGGTCTAGGACGCTTTAGAGATTTTCGCATCAGTAACTATGAACTTATGATGAAGCTCATTGATTTATGTACAGAGCTTAGCATTGAAGAAATCATGGAAGACCCTGATGTTAGAGAGCGTACAGATTTATATAATGAGCATAAAGAAAAATCTGAAGCTCAACTGAAAGAATGCTCCAAAATCTATGGAAATCTCATTGAGTTAGATTTGCGTGAAGTTGAAACCATTTGGACGACAAATCGTTTCATGCTCTACGCTCTTTTCCCTCAATGCACCATTTCAGCGCATATTTTGTGGGGTTTGCATAAGAAAAATGTTGTTTTTGCAGTAGGTAAATCCATTGTAAATCGCTCTTCCACTATTAATATTGGTGAGATTATGCTTAGTTATGGTGGTGGCGGACACTTAAATGCTGGTACATGTCAAATCCCCATTGAGGAATCAGATAAAGTGCATTTGGAAATTCGTCAAAAACTTCAAGATTAACTTTAAGTTTAATATGTATCTACCCCAGTTTTCTGGGGTTTTTTATTAGAGTTTTTCTTATTGACAATTATTATCATTCCTATTAGCTTTTTTATAAAATTTACATATGATATTTTACTATTTAAAATATATGTGTAATAAAAATCTATAAAGTTTTACAAGAATTTTTCTTGTTATACAAGGGGGATTTATGGAAAAACGCGAACTTATCATCATAGGTGCGGGCCCTGCGGGCTTGACTGCAGCTATTTATGCAAAGCGTGCCGGACTAGATGTGCTTGTTTTAGAAAAAGGTCGTCCAGGCGGACAAATTTTATTAACCAATGAAATTGAAAATTGGCCTGGTACCATACATTCTTCAGGAGAAGATTTGTCTGAAAATTTCAGAAAACATGCTGAAAGCTTAAAAGCAGAATTTCGTACAAGCCATGTGAAGAGTATTGAAATACGAGATGGAAAAAAGATTGTTATAACGCAAGATGGAGAATTAGAAGCCGGAGCTTTAATTTTAGCCACTGGAGCGCATTTCCGCCCCCTTGGTTGTAAAGGAGAGCAAGAATATGTGGGCAAAGGCGTTAGCTATTGTGCTGTGTGCGATGCCAATATGTTTGAAGAATTAGAAGTTGCCGTGGTAGGTGGCGGAAATACCGCAGTAGAAGAAGCAGGCTACTTGACCAGATTTGCAGATAAAGTGTACATTATTCATCGCCGTGATGAATTTAGAGCCGACAAATTAGTTGTTGATCGTGCTTTACAAAATCCAAAAATTGTTCCGGTGCTTGATAGCGTTGTGGAAGAAATTTATGGCGACGGAATTGTGGAAGGCCTCAAAATAAAAAATGTAAAAACACAAGAAATTTCTACGCTTGAAGTTAATGGCGTCTTTATGTTTGTGGGTACTAGCCCCAATACAAGCTATGTTAATGATGTTGTCGAAAGCTTAGAAGGTGGTTGGATTAAAACCGATGCAGATATGCTCACTTCTGAGCCCGGAATTTTTGCTGCCGGCGACTTGCGCGATACTCATCTGCGTCAGGTTATTACCGCTTCAGCTGATGGAGCGCGTGCTGCTATGTCAGCCTATGCTTACTTAAATCATTAATACTATGTTTATTGTTACATATTCTTATGAGTAATTTATATTTAAAAGTTAACTTTCAATAAGGAGAAAGAAATGTTTGTCGTAGCTCAAGATAATTATGATGCAGAGGTTTTACAACAAAAAGGCGCTGCCATGGTGGACATTTGGGGTCCTCAATGCGGCCCATGCTTAGAACTTTTACCCCAAGTAGAAGCTCTTGAAGCTTCCTATGAAGGAAAGGTTAAATTTTGTAAATTAAACGCTTCTGAAAATCGTAAATTTTGTATGTCTATGAAGGTTATGGGGCTTCCTACCTTCTTATTTTATAAAGATGGCGAAAATGTAAGTCGCTTAAGCGGCGGTGATGCGAATATGGATAATATTAAAGCTGAGCTAGATAAGTTAGGCTAGTTCAAATTTTCATGCTTGCATGGCAATATATTTTGAGTAATTTTATATACTTAAAAAATATATTTTTTTCCTTGACCTCATAGCTGTGAAAGGCTAAAAGGAAATCCTTGCGTCCATAGCTCAGTTGGACAGAGCAGGAGCCTTCTAAGCTCTTGGTCGGGAGTTCGAATCTTCCTGGGCGCGCCATATATTTTAAGGAGTTATCTGCAAATGCAGCATAGCTCCTTTTTTATTGTGCTACCCTATTGCTACCCTAGAGCGCAATTCTTACGCCCTGTAGCCCCTCTTTTCCTGGTTCGTAAATTTTTATCAGCGCCCACATCTTCCCCCATGCAACAAATGCTCGTCTTGTTCAATGCGACGTTTCATTCATGGGAAAATGTGGGCGCTTGCTTTTTTGATACCCCTTTCGGATACTTTTCCCCCTGTCCCCCCATTGCAAAAGGCAACACATACCAGAAAAGTCCATTACGTCATGCTACCTATGCAACACTTACCCCTTTTGGTGCGGGTCCTTCCTCCAGAAAAAAAACTGTAACGGTGAATCAACCCCAAACTTTGGTCGCGATTAACGGAAGCGAAAACGCGGAAAAACGGAAAGTATTGTTTTATCTCCTGTTCTCCGTGAGCACTTCAATATACATGGATGCCCTGTTTTCCGTGAGCAATTCGGTATACATGGATGCCCTGTTTTCCGTGGGCACTTCGGTATACACGGATGCTCTGTTCTCCACGGGCACATCATTCTGTATGAACGCCCTGCTCTCCATAGGCATTTTATCCTACATGGTTTCACCATTCGTTTTTTGTGTCCTGTTTTGCATGGATGATCTGTTCTCTATAGGCACATTGTTCTACTTGGCTTCACCATTCTTATTTTACGCCTTGTTCTTTATAGATAGTTTGTTCTTCATATCCACAAGTGAGGTTCTTTA
>CAYJAD010000124.1:0-2968 GCA_964368075.1 uncultured Desulfovibrionaceae bacterium
TTCGATTGCACTTATACTGTGTCGTTACAGAAAAATTATTTGGGCCTTGCCCTAAAGAAAGGAGTCCCGTGTGGAATATAGAGTTGAAGATTTATCCCCAGTGAAAAAAAAAGTTCATGTGACCGTTGACCCTAAAGAAGTAGAGGCAGCCATTATGGGGGCTGTGGCTCTTTATCGTACTTCGGTACAAATTGATGGTTTCCGCAAGGGCAAAGTGCCTGCATCTGTGATTGAAAGCCGCTTTCGCGACAAACTTTATGCTGAAGCAAAGCAAGATCTTGTCAACGTGCACATCAATAAAATCGTAACAGAATTGGATGTATCTCCTGTTTCTGGCATTGATTTTGATGGCAATGACTTAGTTCGCGATGAAGAATTTGTGTACAGCATTGGCTTTGAAGTGCTTCCTACATTTGATATTCCACAATACGAAGGTATTGAAGTAGAGCAAGAAAAAGCTGTGGTAAAAGATGCTGAAATCGAAGAGTTTATTGAGCGTTTGCGCAAAGATCGCTCTGAGCTTGTCGTGGCTGAAGGCAAAGGCCCTGCTGTGAACGGTCAAGTAGCTGAAATTGATTTTGCAGCTTTTGAAGATGGCGTTGCTTTAGAAGGCATTAGTGCACAAAATTTCCAAATGAATTTGGGTGAAGGCCAAGCCTTGGAATCTTTTGAAGAGCTTGTAAAAGCAACACCCCTTGGTGAAACAAAAGAAGGCGAAGTTACCTTTCCTGAAGATTTCTTAGCTCCTGATTTAGCAGGAAAAACCATTACCATGAAAGTAACGGTGCATGCTATTAAAGAACGTAAACTTCCTGAAGTAAATGAAGAGTTTGCTAAATCTTTGGGTCAAGAAAGCGTAGAAAAATTGCGTGAAACCTTTGTAGATAGCTATGTGCGCAGTCGTACCAATTTACATAAGGGCACAACACAAAAGCAATTATTAGATAAGCTTTTGAAAATGGTAGACTTTGAACTTCCTGAATCTATGATTGATACTCACTCTCGTTCCATGCTTGCTGAAAAACAACATCAAGCCGAAAAACAAGGTCGTAGCCTTGAATCTTTTGGTAAGAGCATAGAAGAATTAACGAAAGAATGCCGCAAAGAAGCTGAAGACATTACCCGCGCTCAGGTATTTCTTATGAGTGTTGCTAAAAAAGAAGAATTAAGCATACAAGATCAAGAAGTGGACATGGCCATTTATCATATGGCACAACGCAGTGGTCAAGATTTCAAGCAATTGAAAGATGACTATGTAAATTCTGGCTCTATCTTTATCTTGCGCGATCGCATGCTTGCAGATAAAGCCATGGAAGCCATTTATACAAAAGCTAAAATTACAGAAGTTGAATCTGCTGAAAAAGAAGAAAAAGCAGAAAAATAATTTGATTTGATTTTCCATGGCTTGCTTGTGTGGTCTCTTAAAGTTTTAGGAGGCCACACGGGAAGCCTGCCCCGCAAAATTTCTTTGTGTAATGGCAAGCCATGGTATTTGGGCTAGGGGCTTGTAAACTCATGCCCGATATTTTAGAGGAGTTTTTTTTATGTATAATATAAGTATGCCTTATGTCATTGACGGTGACGGACGCAGTGAACGTAGTTATGATATTTTTTCTCGTTTGCTCAAAGACCGCATTATTATGCTTGGCACCGAGGTTAATGATCATGTGGCAGCGCTTATTTGTGCGCAATTTCTTTTTTTGGAGTCTAAGGATCCAGAAAAGGAAATTAATTTGTATATTAACTCTCCTGGCGGTTCGGTAACGGCAGGGCTAGCCATTTTTGATACCATGAATTATATATCTTGCCCCGTAACCACTGTGTGTATGGGACAAGCTGCCAGCATGGGTGCTTTTTTACTTGCAGCAGGTGAAAAAGGCATGCGCTTTGCTTTACCTAATAGTCGAATTATGATTCACCAACCTTTGGGTGGTGCCAGCGGGCAAGCCACAGATGTGGAAATTCGCGCTCAAGAGCTTTTGCGTATTAAGAAAATATTAAACGAAATTTTAGCAGAGAACACTGGCCAAAATGTACGCAAAATTATTCAGGCCACAGAACGTGATAACTTTATGAGTGCTGAAGAAGCCTTAAAGTTTGGTCTTATTGACAAAGTAATAACTTCGCGCAAAGACCTTGCATAAAGGCTTGCGGTAGTTATATTAAAGTATAAGGCAGAAGCTTACCCCCAAAAACCTAAGAAAACGCTGGTGTTGCTTTAGGAAATGTGTGTATTTTTTGCCATTATTTTAAGGATAGAGCATGGCTAAAACCCCCCCAACAGATATGGACGTGTGTTGCTCTTTTTGCGGAAAGAGTGAATATAGTGTAAAAAATCTTATCGTTCAAGGTGATGTGCGTATTTGTGATCAATGCGTCGGTATTTGCAACGAGATTATAGCACAGCAAAATATTACGGAAGTACATGATGATGGCGTATTGCTTTCGCCCATGGAAATTAAAGAACGTCTGGACGAATATGTTATTGGCCAGCATGACGCAAAAAAAATTCTTTCTGTGGCGGTACATAACCATTATAAGCGTGTTTTTTATGCTGAAGCCCTGGGCGATGAAGTAGAAATTGAAAAAAGCAATATTCTCTTGGTAGGCCCTTCCGGTAGCGGTAAAACTCTTTTGGCAAAGACTTTAGCACGCACGCTTAAAGTGCCTTTTGCCATTGCAGACGCCACCACCTTAACCGAAGCCGGTTATGTGGGGGAAGATGTAGAAAATATTCTTGTACAATTGTTACAGAATGCCGACTATAATATTGAAGCTGCTAGCAAAGGTATTATATATATTGACGAAATTGATAAAATTTCTCGTAAAGGCGACGGGCCTTCCATCACTCGCGATGTATCCGGCGAAGGGGTGCAACAAGCCCTCTTAAAAATCATCGAAGGCACAGAAGCAAATATTCCTCCTAAGGGGGGGCGTAAGCATCCACAACAAGAATTTATCCGCATGG
>CAYJAD010000125.1:0-2907 GCA_964368075.1 uncultured Desulfovibrionaceae bacterium
ATGCACAGGGTATCTTTTTTACGTTGGCACAATTGGGCTTAGTATTGTCTTTTTTAGCCTTTTGAGGCAGAGTGGCTAAAAAGTTATTTCTACTATCTTTGAATTAAGCGTGTAGCATGAAATGTAAGGTCTGCTGCGTCAAGAAAGGAGCACTTCATAATGACATCAACCTTATCTTCTGAAGTATACGCTTTACTCGGACTTAAGGATGGCGATTTTGAAAATGCTGTCCGCCTATTGCAAGCTTGGGATTATACCAGTTCTGGACATGCTAAAAAAGCCTACGAAAGTCCTTCCATAGAAAGGCTACAGCTTATACGGCAAATTGACTTTCTACTTGAAGATGGCATGGGATTTTCAACGCTTTTCAATCGGCTTGAAGAAACTCGAGGAAAAATGTTTCATTCACGACCACAAGTTGGTGGCTTTGTTATTCAGCCTTGGTGGGGCTTAGGCTCAAGCGTAAAACTCAGAGATTTTGTAGACGAACATTCACCTTATTTGCATGGTAAGATTATTAACAAAAAATGGTCTTATTTTAAGGGGGCAGGAGTGCGTACAAAATTAGAAATAAATGAAAAAAGCATTACACAACAAACGCTTAAACCAGAAACTTCTGTAGTAAGTAAACAACAACCTTCAGTACACAATATTCAGCTATTAGGGGGAAATATGAAAATTATTCGTCCAGCAGCAAGAGTTATCCAGGGACAATTAAAAATATACACGACATCGCTACGAGTACGGGATTTTATGGAGGAAGGATTTTTCAGTATTGAAAGGCTTGACCCTACAAGCAGTAGCAGTGGCTATCAACGAGTATTAAATGAAGCAAGAGCAAATAAGCTTGCAAAATATATTTTAGATTCTCAAGATGCCCAAGACGGTTTTTTGCCTACAAGCGTATTTTTAGCTACAGACAAAGCAGTAGTGTACAATGAAGAAAATAACACTATTGAAATTGATATTGCTTCTGTATGCCCTTTTAGTGTTGTAGATGGACAGCATCGAATCGCTGGCTTACTTATGGCAGCAGAAAAGGATGAAAGGGTTCAAGATTTTGAAATTCCCGTTAATATTGCAGCAGAATTGCCACATATACATCAAATGTGTCATTTTTTAATCGTTAATACCACACAAAAAAGCGTAGATAAGGCTGTCGAGCAAAGAATTTACCAAAGACTAACAAACGCTATTGACGTTAAAGATATGCCATCACTGCCACAATGGATTAAACGAACTATCCATAAAGGCGATGACGATAAAGCTTTAAAGTATATTGACTATATAGTTACTGAAGTAGATAGTCCTTGGTATGGAAAGGTCAATATGGCCAACGTGGCTGATAAAAAGGGAAGCCTAAATCAGCAATCTTTTGTTCAAGCAATAAAAAAATACATACTTGTAAATAGCAATCAAGTTTCTGCCGTATTTGGCGACAAAGAGCTTCCAATTTTTAAAAATTACTGGATAGCTCTTAAAAATGTAATTGAGCCTGAAGAAGATTCTGTTTTTTATAAATATAACGGCGCACATTTATTTTCGATGTTTGCAGTTCCTTTTTTAAACTTATTACTTCGCGAAAAAGATTTTAAGGTTCAAAAAATGGAAAAATTATTGAGAAAAACGTTCTCTTTGGTTGAAGGGGATTACGCAGGTGTTGGTTATGCTGATTTTTGGGAAAAAGGCAATACCGCTAGCGCAATGAACGTTTCGGCAATGACAAAAATAAACAAAGCACTTGTTGATGCATTATATGCTGCCGATGAGCAAAGCGAAGAAGATATTGAGATATGAACATATCTGAATTATCACCTCTTCCAAATAACAAAATATCTTTTCGACTTTGTGAGTATAGTAAAATACCCAAAGAATGTGGATGTTATGTTTTATCCTCCCTAGAAGGAGAAATTTTCTACATCGGATTAAGTAATAATATTCATAGGCGGTTTCAAGAACATCTTGAATCTTCCGAAAAAACTAGCAAGACAGCTTTTGGAAAAGCCATATGGTTCTCCTATTTATTATGTGATAAATTGAATCTAGAAAAACTTGAAAGAACTTGGCTTAATGAGTATCAAGCAAAACATGGAAAACTGCCGATATGGAATAAGGTGCAATCCCCCATAGGGTAAGGTCGTATATTTCACAACAAGCAGAATCACATTCAAAAATAAGAATCTATAAAGCACGAAATAACATTTAGTTGCGAATTCTTCTCATACAAGTTGAGGACATTATGAACACAGCCATAAGTACACTTACCATACAAGGATTTAAATCCATTCAAAATTTAAGCAATTTTAGATTATCCAATTTGAATTTGCTTATTGGTGGAAATGGTGCAGGGAAAAGTAACTTCATAGATTTTTTTCGCTTGGTAAGTGCCGTTATTCGCAATGACCTTGATACTTTCATTTTGAAAGGTGGGGGCATGGGGGATTTTCTTTTCAATGGAAGAAAAGTTACCGATAAAATCGTCTTTGAAGGCACTTTCGGCATGTATCACTATAGCTACACCATTGAAGCTGGTTCTACAGAGCAAGGTGTCATAACACAAAAGTCGCACACTCTGCGTGGAGCTTCATCGTATTGGGAAGGAGAAGTGGCAAATAACATTGAAAAGCTATCTCCTGAAGAGCGTAAAAATGAAGAATCCAACCCCAACAGCGAAGTCTCTTGGAAAATTTACCATTTTCACGACACAAGCCCCACGTCCAAAATGAAGTTTCCAGAAATTATTCAAGACACAGCTTACTTGCGCTATGATGCCGCAAATATTGCCCCATTTTTATTGCATTTGAGAAATAATTTTTCGTCTGAATATGCAGAAATTATCAATGTTATACGCTTAGCCATTCCTTTCTTTGATGATTTTATATTACAGCCAACTCGCTTTGGCGAAGC
>CAYJAD010000126.1:0-2892 GCA_964368075.1 uncultured Desulfovibrionaceae bacterium
ACGAAACCTTGCCGCCAAGCTTGGAGTACTTGGGGCCTTTCTTTCTGCAACGCCATACATCTAAAGTGTTGGGCTTCAAACCTAAAAATTGAGCTGCTTGTCTTGTGTCTAATTTGTTTTCTTGCATGGTATTTCTCCTTACTTGTTATAATGTTTACAGAATGTTACTTTTCTAATCCGCTACACTGTGCATAGCGTTTTCCTAAATACGCAATTGGTCACGCAGTGCGTGATATTTTCATTTTAGCTAAACATACATCTCACCTCCCAAATCATCACACAGCGTGTGACAAATGTAGTTTTATTAAAACAATACCTTGTCATAAAAAATAAATACAAAGCAAAGTCTATATTGCCACAGTAAACTTTATAAAAGCAGTGGCGAAATTACCCTATTTGGAAAATTCACTGCCTTCATAAAGCGCCATCTGAACACAAGAAAAATATTTTGTGCAGTGGCGAATTTATGTGGTTTGTAAAATTCTATTAAAAAATATCCATCTGCATAAAAGCCCGTAGTGACAAGAAAACACATGAAAACAAAATCCGTCAGTGGTGAATTTATGAAAATGTATATCCTCATAAAAAGTTTCGGCACTGGCCATTTGAGGTAACTGCGTACATTTAGATAAAAGCACATAAAAGACCTTTGCGGCAGTGGCATAATTATGAAATTTTGAAAGATTTTTTTCAGGAAGAGAGAAAGCAAAAAGCCCTTGTAGTCCAATGACTACAAGGGCTTTTATACATATAAGTATCTTGATTTAAAAAATTAATTCTAATCAGCTATAATTTTCAGCATGTTTGGCAAGACACCTAACTCTATTTATGCAATATGCAATACTGACCTTTTTTACTAAAACACTTTCCACACGATACACATTGCGGCTTTTTATCTGGTTGTTTTTCCCACATGCTAACAAGACCGGGTTCGGCAATAAGCGGACGACTCACTCCAAAAAAATCTATATCAAAAGCTGTATGTAGTTCTTCCATATGCGCACAGTTAATATTACCACCTGTAAGTATTACAGGAATTTCTACATGCCTTACTAATTTTTTTGCAAATTCAGCAAAATATGATTGCGTTTGTAGGCTAACCTTTTTACGCATACAGCCTAAGTTTTCTTTTTGAACAGACACAGACGAAAGATTTCCCCCACTAACTTCTACGACATCAAGGCCAGCTTGCTCTAAAATTTTGATAGCTTGTAGGCTATCTGCTTGAGTAAGCCCTTGTTCTGTAAAGTCTTCAGAGTTGATTTTTGCCATAACAAGAAAGTGAGGATTTACGATATTTTTTATATTTTCAATAATTTCACGTAACAAGCGCACTCTATTTTCTATACTGCCCCCATAAGCATCTGTGCGTGTATTATAATCGGGCGATAAAAATTGGCTCAATAAATATCCGTGTGCAGCGTGAATTTGTACGCCATCAAAGCCAGCCTTTTCAGCGCGAATCGCTGCTTGTACAAAAGCTTCTCTTATAAAAGCAATGTCTTCTTCTGTCATGGCTATGGGTAGTATACCGGTGGCCTCATTTTGTACAGCAGAGGGAGCCAAAATGCGTGATGAAAGCGGCTGCATATAAGACATAGAACCACCATACGCCACTTGTAAAATAATCCTGGTATTGTGCTGAGCACACATAGCAGTGAGCTTTTTATAATCATCTATAAAACTATCATCATATATGCCTAGCATACCGGGATTGGGCTGTTCGTCTTTAGTAACAAAGGCATAACTTGTAAGAATAGCCCCCACGCCTCCTTGAGCAAGTTTTTCATACAAAGCAAAAAGCTCTTCTGTCATATGACCTGTGGGAGTAGCTAAAGCTTCCCATGTGGCAGCCCTAAAAAATCTATTTTTAAATTCTTTCGTTTTTAGCGTACTATTTTCAAACAATTTCATAAATACCTTCAAAATGTTATGTAATTCATCTTTCTGCTTATGATTTAAGCAGACCATATCCCTCTGTAAGTATGCTGTATGGTACACACCATAAGAAAAAATACAATAACGTACTTTTTTGTTCCTACGAAAAAAGTGTATATCCTAAAAACGAAGACAAACTTAGGTACGATTTATTCTTCGAGTACACATGAAGTATGAGGAATATGAATAGTATTTTCTACAGCATACTGCCTTGCAAAAATATCAAGTTCATTCAAAATCACAATTAAATGTCGATATTTATGTGACAAAGAATATTCTATCCTAGGAGTTTTTTCATTAAAGTCAGTCTTAACAAGTATTCCATTTTGTTCCATTTCTTTTAATTGAGAAATAAGCACCTTATGTGTTATATCAGTAATGCTTTTTTGTAATAACGAAAATCGATTATCACCATTTAAAATATGCCATAAAATTCTTAACTTCCATTTTCCACCAATCAAATCATGGATAAGCATCAAAGAACAGTTATAGTTACTTTTAATCATTGAACAGCCTTTATTTATCCTTAAAACTCTCTTCCAATTGCAAAAACTGTAACTTCTCTTGCAACTCTTTTTGTAGCTCTTCCTCACTGGGCAAATATAACTTATACTTGGAAGCGAAAATCTGCTTTTGATGTTCGGGCAAGGTAAATTTCACCACGGCATCATTTTTATCAGCACACAGCACTATGCCGATAGGCGGTGTGTCGCCTTCGTTCATAAGTTCACGTTCATAAAAATTCACATACATTTGCATTTGCCCTAAATCCTGATGCGTTAATTCACCCAGTTTCAGGTCAATAAGCACAAAGCATTTCAAGATATAATTGTAAAAGACCAAATCTATATAAAAATGCTTGTTATCAAAAGAGATGCGCTTTTGCCTCGCCACAAAGGAAAAACCGTTACCAAGCTCCAGCAAGAAGTTTTGTAAATGACTCACAAGACCTTG
>CAYJAD010000127.1:0-2878 GCA_964368075.1 uncultured Desulfovibrionaceae bacterium
AACTTTTTTTCCTAAAAAAAGTTTCCCTCCCCAGAGAAAAATATAACTTCAGTATAAAAAAACTACTGTCATCATAAGGATAGAATATGTCGGAAATTCTTTGTGCACATTGTGGTGAAAAACTTTCTGCTGTAGATAAGTTTTGCGCACATTGTGGAAAAAAAATAAGCTTTTGGGGAGAACTTAAAGCCACGGTGGAGCGTAATCGTTGGTATCAGGTTTTATTGGCTATTTTTGTAGTGTTCCTGTTAGGATGTGCTTGGTATGTTCGGGCTCGTACTGGTTTGCGTTGGCCACTTTTTGCTACGGTTATTGCCTGCGCGCCTTTAGTACCATGGATTTTACAATTGGCTTATAAAAGTGCTGCGCCCATACATAAGGGTGATGATTCTAACTCTGCATTTAAGGAATAAATTTATGCAAAGGCGTGTATTTTTGCGGGCTTTACTTTCTTTGCCTTTTGTTTCGCTCAATTCTTTGTTTCCTTCTCAGGGGCTTGGAGCAGGGCTTATTCCACAGGTACCGCAAAATAGGCAGTATGGGCAAACAACACCAGAAAAGCAGTATGACCGTTATGTAGACCATGTACCGGCTATTCCTATTTTGGCTTTTCACCGCGTGCATGATGCGCCACGCTTTCCCGAGGATATTTCCGGAACGCAATTAGCAAGCCTTTTTTCTTATATTTGGTCACAGGGTTTTCGGCCTGTGAGTATGAGTGATATTTTATTAAATAGGGTAGATTCTGTTGTGCCGGCTGGTTTTAAGCCTATTGGTATTACCAGTGATGGAGCCCATGCCAGCATGATTTTTTCTACAACCACAGCACCTAAGGGGAGTGATAAGGGGCCTTTGCAAAATGCCCAATCTTTTGTGGAGATTTTTGCAACATCGTTACAAAATATAGCTATACCGCGGGCAACTTTTTTTCTGAGCATGCCCAAGGGTAAAAAAAATAATTCGTATTTTGGTTCAATAATGCCTTTAAAGGATATTGCGGACGTTTTGCAAGTGATGCCCCATATAGAGTTTGGCTATCAAACCAAGTGGTATACGTCGCTTTCTTCTTTGGATGCCAAGCAAATTCGTGTTGTGCTTGAGGCCCAAATGGAAGATTTTAAAAAAGCTCAACTCTTTGATAAGATTCCTCGTATTTTATCTTATCCTTTTGGTGGAAAGCCCAATGAGCATGGCATGGTAGCTTTGCGTGATTTACAATTTTTAGGTGGTGCGCTTACCTATCCTGGCGTAGGGGAAGCGCATCATGAAAATGTACCTCAATGTTTATATGATGGAAGGTTATTAACCAATGCTTTTTTATTGCCCCGTGTGGCTATAGGTTCTCATGTGTATGCCCCTGGAACAAAACCTACAAAAAATCCTGCTATAGATCCTATTGATGATTTTACTAAAGATGTAGTGCGGGCTGTGCCAAGCCCTTATGTAAGTCGGGGATAATGCCTTTTAAGACTCAAATTAAAGAGGTGATAGCTCTATTTTATAAAAAGTAAAAAAGGTTTTATTACAAAGGAAATGTTGACAGATATGCTTCGAATGTATATGTGTAGTTCACGCTTCTTTTGAGCGTGTGAGTTCTTTATGTGAAGCACTCCTTATCTTTCAAGCCTTGCTTAATAAAGGCTTGGGGTCTTAGGACCCGAGGAAATATCCTCGTCGTTACGTATTCTATTCTTGTAACGCATACATTCCCTTTTTTTACGTTTTAGTACGTTGTTCATTTCTTACTATGTAGTAAGGGCTTTGTTGTGCCTAACTGCATATAAAAAGAGGAAAATTTCATGGCTAATATTACTATAGTAAAGCCTGTGTCCGGTACCACTCAAAACATTACGCCCCATGCTGAAGACAATTTTGTTTTGGATTTTAATGCCACAGATGTCACACTCTCTCGTCAAGATGATGACTTGGTGTTTTCTTTTGAAGATGGCTCGCAGGTAACTGTATCAGATTTTTACACGGCGTTCTCAGCGGACGCTATGCCAAGTTTTGTCATTGAAGGGGTTGAAATTTCCGGTCAAGATTTTTTCGCAACCCTTAGTGAAGAACTTATGCCGGCAGCAGGTTCTGAGACATCTCAACTCTTGAGTGGTGGTTCTGGCGTGGACACCATAGATGCATCCTTACAAGGCGGACTCGACAGCTTGGGACGTCTTGATCAAGCCAATACTGCGAGTATTTCTGAATTAAGCGAGGCAGGTACGACCATTGCTACCACAGCTACAGTGGCAGCACAGCAGCGTGGAGTTGAGAAGAAAGAAGAAAACACAGAAGAAAAAACTGAAACTTCAGACCCTGTGGAAAGTATTCCTCCTAAAATTAGCGTTAATATTAAGGATAATGGCGAAGGTACAGTATCTAAAGAGGACCTTGGTGGTTCTCATGGTGATAAGGTAGAAGTTACTGTAACTCTAGAAGAGGGTGTAGAAGAGGGCGATAAAATTGTTATAGAGCAAAATGGTAACATTATTTATGAAGATGTCGTTACCGAAGATATGCTTGAAAATGGTTTGACCCTTTGGGTAGATCCACCTGCTGAAGATGGCAATATTAACGTTGAAGCTACAGTAACTACGCCTGAGGGGCTAGAAGGGAAGGATGAAGACTCCGCTTATGTAGACGTTACTCCTCCTGATGCTAGCATTACTATTGATAGTATTACCGATGATAATGTTATCAATGCCGCCGAAGCCGGTGAAGATGTTGCCATTACTGGTACGGTGGGCAAAGACGTAAAGCCTGGCGATACGGTAACCGTTACCGTGGGTGGTCAAAGCTTTACAGGTACTGTAGACAGCAATTTAGAATATTCCATTGACGTGCCCGGTAGTTTGCTTGCTGGAAATAGCAATATAGAAGC
>CAYJAD010000128.1:0-2873 GCA_964368075.1 uncultured Desulfovibrionaceae bacterium
TAGTTTGTATACTCTTACGTGTATACAAATAGAGAGGCCTGTCTGTAAGCTGCTTTGACTAGGCAGCTTACAGACAAATATCAGCTAAAAATTTTCCCCAAGCTGCTAACACATTTTTTGCAACGGCAGGGCTATATTTTGTCGTAGGGTTCGATATATGCCTAACATAATAAAATATACCCCTAGCGGCACTAGAATATTTGTTACCACAAAAATCGATAACATAATAAATAAATCATCAATCATATTATCAATATAATTCCGTGCATTAGTTGCTATTCCTGAAATATTTGGCAAGGAAAAAGTGCCTGCAAATTCGCCCATAGCATTTTTTGCTTTGTTAATTGTCTCACTAAAAGACCCCATCATCCATTGGCTAAATCCTTCGTCATTTTCGTCTTCAAGCTTGGCGGATTCCTTAGGAGTCACGGGTTCTTGTTTTAACTCTTGTGCTTTAGATATTTGTAAATTCAATTCTTCTGTATTGCTCTTAAGAGCCTCACCATCATTTGCTAACGCCTTTTCTAGTTGCGTATATTCTGCCTCCAAGTAGCTCGTTTCTAAAAAAGTACTTATAAGTGCTGACACGGGGAAAAGAAGCCATACTATTAAAGCCATGCGTAACGTAAATAAGCCAAGCTTGCGAATATTCTGTAGATATGGGATGGAGGGATATACTATTTTGCACGTGTGAAAAATTGCAAGCAAAACAAATGAAATAGGCACAAGGCATTTAAGACAAATAAATGAAAACATACCAATTAAAAGCTTTTGGACAAGCAAAATACCCAGCACAATAAAAAGGGCATTGGCAACCCTATCAATGGCATCAGATGCTGATGCAAGCAACTCCCCTGGGGCAAAGGTTACGCCAACTCCAAATGGCGTAGCAGAAACCTCCGCTCGCTGAATCATGGCAATACTTTTGTTGACAATCTTTGAAATAGCATATGCTCCGCCAACCTTGAGTAAAGCTTCATCGGTATAAGCACTTGCTGAATTTTCAATGGCTCCTATAATGGGTATGCCTTGATTGGCATTTTTCCCCATGTTTATGGGTAAAAGTGCGAAAAAAAGAGCTAACACTATAAAAACACTAGGTTGAATAAAGGGTTTTAGTTTCATAGCCGCTCCCATTTTAGTATCAAATTGGGAAATATGTTTTCACCCCATCAATTTTGAGCTTGCCGATGTAACATTATCCACTTCTCAGTCGTGAAATGAGGGCTGCCTTATTCCCCGCTATGCTGAGAAGCCGCAAGCATCTCACGACGCAAAATAGCGTTTATCTTTGTTTGGTAACCTTTACCTTGCGAACGCAACCACGCCAACACATCGGCATCAAGGCGAATGGTGGTCATTTCCTTTACCGGACGGTAAAAGTTAGCCACATTGTTCACAGGCGGAATATCACTATAGTCAATATGAGCATCATCAGTAAGCGACAAAGCTTGTAGTTCTGCTTGTTGTGCCTTTGTGAGTGGGGGTAGACTATCCATATTCAACTCAAAAGTTGTAATAACATCTTTTTTCATATTCATTGGCTGGCCTCGCCGAGATTAAACGTGTGATTTTTTCGTCGTGCTGTGTACCATGACGTTCGGTATATACAACCACCAATACGGCCCCAAAATGTTCCTGCTGTACCATGCCAATGGTGAGCCAGCGGTTTTCATCGTCGCTATGGTCTGCGTCATAAAATTCTATTCGATAAGGGTCGGCAAAAACACGTGCCGCCAGTTCAAAGCTCACCCTATGCTTTTTTTGGTTACGTTGATTTTTCTGGGCATCCCATGCAAATTTCATATTTCCTCTTTTTGTTACTACAAATACGTTAGTACCAAATGAGGACTATGTCAAATGAGAGGTGTGCCCTTATGCAACTTTGCATAAGGGCGCTAGAAGTTTAAGCTTAAATGAATTGTCGCGGATTAAATGGTACTTTACCATGATACTTACTTAAACACGCTCTTACGTTTTTATATTCGTTATGATATGACCTCCAACTAAAATGACCTGCAGGATGCTTAATAAACCAAAAGAATGTATTGGGAAATGCATCATATTGGCATAAGTCCAAGTTTTGGCCACATGTATTTACTTTTTTATAATCTTCCGGTAGCCACTTACGCATTGAATCATCACCACGACCATTCCCCCAAACAATAACCAAATCTGGCTGTTTATCTCCTAAGTAATGCATTAATTCAAATAATGCTTTTCTAGCTTTGTCGATAAAAACATCTTCATTCGCTTTTAAAAAACTTTTGTCTCTATGTCCTTGAGGATTATTTTTATTTCCGACAAAATCTTGAAAGTATGTATGCATGACAGTACGATCCCAAAATTTGTGATTATCGCTTTTATAGTCGCCAGTTACAACGGCTTTGGCGTTATTGTATGTTTGAACAGGATAATGTCCGTTGACATGGTCTAAAATAGTATTACAAAGCAAGTTTGCTCCAGCTATATTACAACAGTAATCAATGTCCCAAATATAATGCGATTCTGTCAGATTCATAATTTTAAATTCTTGTCCCGCATAGTTTTTTCCAATCCAAGGCTTAAAATAGATATGTTGCCATGCTACGTTTGCTAAATTTGACATTTTACTTCTCCAATGTGTTGTAAATTTTTTGCAGGCAAAAAAACTGCATGTACAATTAGCGGTTAAACACGCCCATTGCGGCGATTTTTTTTAAGATTTTTTAAAATTTTCTTCACGCCTCAACATTCTTCAAGCATAGCAAGTACTTGCCGCTTCACCTCCTCCCGTAGCCATTGCGGTTTCAGCACCTTGGCCTTCATCCCAAAGCTCAGCACCCAAGAAAGGGTTTCCGGTGCGCTTTGGGCATCAAAATCGAGAATTAAGG
>CAYJAD010000129.1:0-2845 GCA_964368075.1 uncultured Desulfovibrionaceae bacterium
TAAAGCCATTAATAATAAACTGCCGATGGCATCCCTACATATTTTTAGCAATGGCTCTCTATGCACACCAAAAGTATGTGAAGAATTATCTGATATTAACGTAAATATTATTAATATATCCCTTAACGACTCAACGAAAGAGGAATATGAAAAAAGAATGGGTTTACCATTTGAAAAGACTATTACCAATTTAGATGAAATGCATAATCATTTTAACGGTATTTCCCCCTATATACAGCTGAGTCGTGTAGGAGATGGGAGCATTAATGACGAACGCTTTATAGATTTTGTACATGAAAGATTTCCCAAGTTCACCCCTGTGGTAAATAGATGTATGACTTGGACTGGAGATATGGAAGATACGCATGTTCTGCCTAAAGTACCAATGACCAAATGTTTTAATTTTACTGGCATGACTATCACTTGCATAGGTCAAGCTGTGTTATGTTGCATAGATGGAGAAGCAAAACATGTTATGGGTGATGTTAATAATCACCATATTTTAGAGATATACAATACAGAAAAATATCGAAAATATCGGACTTTTACTGGGAGCATTCCCCCAGCTCCTTGCCATTTATGCAAAGTAAAAGAAGATGCATATGAATAAAGTAGAAAAAAAGTAGTTATACTTCTAATTATAGAATAACAGTCAACGAAGTAAAATAGTAGAGTAACGTATGCCACATCAAATAACTTATGACTTGATACACGAACTACCTGACATTTCAGCAACTTGTATATTTAATCATATACCAAAGTGTGCTGGAACGTCCTTGCATAAAAATATTGCTCAGTGCTTTTCAAGTTCACAATCTGTTCTTCATGGAAATATATTAAGCCCATATCATTTTAATAAAGCTGCTAACTTTTACTTTTCCCATCATGTTGATGGAATTGAATACTATTCTAATATTGATAAATATTATTATATTACATTTTTGAGACACCCTCTTAATAGGGAAATTTCAAATATATTGTTTAATCAAAAGACTTTTCCACTTTCAAATAATTTCAAAGGAAGCATTGAGAAAAATATTTTTACATCGCCTACTAAAAATATTTTTATAGAATACCTAGGGCGTGGAGATAAGCATTTTGCAAGAGAAAACCTTTTTAACAATTATGTTTTCTTTGGTTTTGTTGAATACTTTGACCATTCAATAAAACTTTTAAATAATTATATTGATGGGCTTTGTGATATTGAATTTACTGTGAAAAATGTAACAGGCTCAAAAAAAGACACTAATATTGACCCCATAGCTTTAGAGTATTTTTACGATAAAAATCGCGATGACATAGAGCTTTACGAAGATGCTGTTTTGGAATTTAAAAAAAGAATAAAACGCAAGAAGATTGAAGAAGATTGTGTAGAAAATATATACCATTCTAAGAAAGAAGTAAATAAAATAGAAAATTCATATATTCACATTGCAGATATTTTTGAAAAAATTATTTCCAATGAGCATTTTGACTCCATATACAATTGTACATATGACTTTGAAATAGCAATGCTTTTTTATTATCTTTCTACAGAAAATAATAAAAGCATAAAAGCTTTTTATGACTGGCTCATGGCTAGAGTAGAGATACGTCCTTCCTTCTTAAGTTTTGCATTTAAATGTGCAGTTAAGTTAAATTTACCAGAAACATGCACCCTTGCGAAAGAGCTTTTTAACCTACTCGATGCCACAGACCCTCTATGCGCTATGCGAACCTTAATCCAAGACCGTTTAAACATCATAGCAAACGTTGATTTATTAGAAATATTCAAACATGATAAAGATTTTTATCAGCATTTAGATTTGTGGTTACAAAAGTTAGAAAATATATATCCGTGGAAAGCTAAAAGCCTTTATGCACAAGCTTTGCTTTGTGAAGCAGAAGAAAAAATTTATGACGCCATTCTTTTATTAGAAGAAGCTGCAAGTCTTCAGCAGCATAATGAAAAAAAACTCAACAAATTATGCCAATTGCTCATTAAATCTGGACAAGATGGTATAGAACGTACACAAAATATTGTGGCAAAAGCTTTACAAAGCAATCCTCAGTGTGAATGGGCATTACAGCAAAGTGTGCTTTTAATTCAGCTAAAAAATAATCCCGCAGAACGTGTTCAAGCTTTAGAAAGGGCTCTAGAAAAAAATCCCTATTGGGAAAAATGTTTACGTTTATATATAGAAAACATGACGAGCAATGATGTTGAAAAGGGCACAGAATACGCACATAAACTAGCCGAATTATCTATTGACTCGTATGAGGTATATATATTTTTATGCCAGCGCTTATTTGCTCTAGATAAGCTTGATGATGCATTACAAATAATGGATGAAAAAAGTGACTTACGTCCAGAATGGGCTTCTTTATATATGCAGGCAGCAAAAAAATTACAATTAGAAAAAAAATTTACTGAAGCTTTACGTTGCGCACAACACGCTACTGTAGTTGATATACACAGCGTCGCGCCACGCCTTTTCTTCAGCAAACTTTTACTTGAACAAGGAAAACTTACAAAGCTTGAAGATATGGCACAACACTATAGTCATGGTTTTCCATTACTAGGCTGGCCTCATATGTCTTTAGCCTTAGTATGTGAAGCAAGAGCTGATTTTACCCAAGCTATAAAACATATGAAGGTCGCTCTACAAAAGCAACCAGATAAAATCACCTTTATGAGTGAATATGCACGTCTTTTGCGTATAAATAAAGATTGGGACAGTTTAACCTCTTTTTGTGAACAAGCGCTTGAAAAATCTGAGGCGCATGCTTGGGCTTTAAGAGAGCTAAGCTATGCGGCATGGACGCAAGGTGATATGGAAAAGGCAAAGAAGTTAGGGGAAAAAAG
>CAYJAD010000130.1:0-2819 GCA_964368075.1 uncultured Desulfovibrionaceae bacterium
ATTACCTTGGGCGATGGGGGTACATTAAGCATTGCAGATAATTCCGGCCTTAATATCAGCGGCGATACCCTCACTGCCAACTTGAAAGACTTTGGCTCGGTGAGCCTGAGCAACTTTGACGCCACCTTTACCCAAGGCGGTACCGTTCTTGGTGAAGTAGAAGGAGATGAGCACACCAGACTTGTCTTGAATAGCGGCCTTGAAGGTATTACCTTGCTTGATAATTACAATGCCTTGATTGCCGACATAGGAGACAAGATTTTTGGGGAGGCTTTTGAAGGTTATGTTACCCTTACAGGCTATGGCCAATACAGAACCTTAAGTGACATTGCCAAGAGCACTTTCGCTTCAGAGGATGTCGTTGCCGCCGGTACCTATAGGTATGGTGGGCTGAGCTTCTTTGCCGGCATTGTGGCCGATAGAAGTGGCACTGCTGATTCTACGGTCAATGGTGCTGGTGCAGAGCTATCTCTGAGCGGTGAGGGCAATGTGGCCCTCAGTGAAGGCAGCATTACCGTAAACAATGGTACCCTTCACCTTGGTGTCACCGGTGAAATTCGCACCCAAGGTGGTGTGGTGAAAGGCGATATTATTGTGGACGAAACGGTGGGCGCCACTGCCAAAGCCCTTTCCGCCGGTACTATTGTCACCGTAGAAGGCAGTACGCAAGTAAAGAACGGCGGTGACTTTGCGGTTACTGGTGATGCACACTTTAGTAACGCCTTTGAATCTAAGGGCGGTATCAGCATTGAAGGGGAAAATTCAACATTTTCTGTTAACGGAACCCTCTTGGAGGAAGAACAACAATACACCACTTCGGCGACAACCTCCACCTTTACCCAAGGCGGCGGTGCGGTAACGCTTGACGGTGGCGCCCTATATGTGACCGAGACGACAGCGTTGCAAGGCGGCACTTTTACTGTGCATGAGGACGGTACCCTAGAAACGAAGAATCTTGCCTTAAGTAATGATGCGCACATAAAGGTAACAAATGGCGGTGTAGATGCCTACACTTTAAGCCTTGGCGATGGAGCTCACATAGACGTGAATGAGGGTGGTGTTCTTTATCTTGCAGACTCTGCCACCTTTAATGCCAATCAATTTGCTGCTACCAGCACTGCAGGCAAAATTGCTTTGTTTAGTGCAGATGGTATGGGGTATGGTGGCGCGTTCGTTGTGAATGGCACCTTAACCATTGATGCTACGGAAGGTGATACTACCTTACACACTGCCGGTAGCATAGAGGCTGATTCTTTAGTCATTGGCGGTACAAAAGCGCTTACCATGGTCGGTGGTAATCTTAATCTTTTCGGGAACGCAACTATTGATGGCGCTTTAACTTTAGACACTGCTGTTGGCAGCGTTGAAAGCACATTAAACGTGGGTGACCTTAGCACCACAGGGCACTTGAACATTGCCAAAGGTGCTTTAGACGTAGACTACGGCCAACTGAATGTGCGTGAGGCTGGCCTTTCTGTGGGGGCAGGCAGCACAGTAACACTTACCAATGCTGACGTACTGGCAAATATTGCGAACTTTGGTACCTTAGATTTGACTGCCACAAAGGGGAGCCAGTTTGACGATACCAATGCCAAGGTAGCCGCAGATTTTATGACAGGGGTAGACAATACAAACTCTACTGTTTCTTTTGTGTATGAAGGGGATACAAAAATTACCCTTGAAGCGTATGGCGACCTTACCGGAGAAATGAGAACCGATATTTTTGATACAAATGTTGGCTCTTTACATGGCAACGTTGGTGTGAGCATAAGCGGCATTGTGGACCTTGCCGGAAGCTTTCTGACGGATGTCAGTGACCTACCTGGTGGTTTTGTGCTTGAAGAAGCAGACCAAATCATTGGATTTGGTAATGGCATCTTAAAGGCTGACCATAGCTTGACTGTGGGCGGCGTTACCGGTGGCGACCCTGCTAAAGATAAAATTACTATTAAAGGTTTTCTGGGCCTTACCGGTTTTGGCGCTGCACAAGGCGTATTGACCAATGTGCCTGTTATTGTGGAAAATGGCGGCGAAGGGAATTTTGGCCACGGCATTGTCAACGGCGGTTTGACAATTGATCCTGACGGTTTTGCTTTTGCAGAGGGGACAACCTTTAAGGGTGACGTGTTAACTGCAGGCCAAACCAATCTCTTTAATACCTCCGTAGAAGGCGATGTTGAGAGCGATAACGGGGTGACGAGTCTTGTTAATACCATTGTTACAGGCAATCTGCGCATAATTGATAGGCATTCCGCTCCGCGTAGTCCTGTAGCAAATTTGCGCGATGTGAGCATTGGGAAGGACTTGATTATCGAGACTAATGGCGGAGATGCCGCGCGCATTGTGAGTGATCTTACAAGTGTAGCCGGACGCACTGTATTAGAAGCAGGGGCAGAATTAAGCATTCTTGAGGGCGGCATGCTTAAAAGCAAAGAATTGCTTGTGAGCATACCTAGTAATGTTTTTGCTACGCTGAATGTGGGGAGTCCGGATACCTTTGGAGTTGTTGCGGTCGATATTGTGAATGCAAAGGGGCTTACGGCGTGGGTTGAGCCAAGTTGGATACAAGGCCAAGAATATCAAGACGCTGCCACAGCCTCTAAAGTGGCTTTTGGCGAATTTGTGGGCGGTAAAGTTAACGGTAATTTGCTTGCAGGGCAAAACGCTCAAATTGCCTTGGGTACCAACGATCCTAACCTCTTGACAAGCCATATCAATGCCATGGGGCAAGTATGGGGCAGTGCCGGCATTACCGCCGCTTTGGGTATCTACGCGCCGCAAACCTTAGACGCCGCCGGTGCCATTTATGTGGACGGTGC
>CAYJAD010000131.1:0-2739 GCA_964368075.1 uncultured Desulfovibrionaceae bacterium
CCAATAGTATTGCATGGCTTCTGCCAGATAAAAGAAACTTTTAAATACACTTTGTTCTGCTAAATAAGACGGATTCATACTAAGTCTCCTTGAGATTACAACGTTAAATATCTTCGCTAGATATACTTTACCTAACGTCAACATTCTCATACAAGGCACTTATATCTTGCCCTGCCTTTTTTATGGCTTCACACAGCCATGTTGGTTCTAATACAGTAGCCTCTGCGCCAAAACCCAACACCCAAGGCACAATTTCGTAATCACTTCTGGCGGTCATGGTTAAAATAATACCCTTATCTTCCGTATCTTCAATGTATTGATCCGCGCTCCACATACGCTCAGCAACATAGGTTGATAAGGCACAAGAAAATTGTATTTTCACCTGAAAAGGTTCTATGTCCATATAGCCAAAAGCCCCTTGCGCCATTTCTGGTGTGGGCGGCAAACTTTGAGAGCTACGAACGGTAAGCACAACGTCCTCAATTCTGTGCAAAGCAAGGTCAGTACCGCGCTCTAGTAGAGTTGCAACACTTCCTCGCTCCGTAACCTTCCAGCCCCGAATATACAAAGCATCATTATAAGATATAAGCCTTTGCGGCGCATAGTCAAAAGAGCTTGGTGCTTGGCTACGATGCTTTTTATAAGACACAATGCACACACTTTGTTCGCTAATGGCTTGCATGAGCACTTTGAGCCGTGCCTCAAAAGGCGTGTAATCAATGGCCCCTTTACGAAAGGATTGCCCCATATCCATACATTGCGTCCCCAAGCATTCCAACGATGCCGCAGGCAAATACGCCGTGGCCTGTTGCAAAGTGCTATCAATGCTTTTTTGCATGGAAAGGGGTAAGATATGCGCCATAAAATCGCGGCACAATGCCAATTGCTGCAAACCATGAGGGCTTAAAGCTATCTTAGGTATGGAGTGTGGGCGTTCCAGCCAGTAAAAATGCTCTCGGCCACGTAATTCGCATTGCACCTTGCCAAAATGTGATTTTTCCATTTTTCGCAAATAACGTAGCATGGTAGGCTTTGACACAGCAAAACGTTCTGCCAATTGCGTGAGAGAAAAGGCTTGATGTGCGGTTATTAAGAAGGAGTAAAGGGCCAAAAGATTTTCAGCGGCGTTACTATCTAAACTGAGTTTTTTTGTCATTACTCCCCCTAAATATGTACTGTAAAGTTAAATAATTATCACAGACAGCGGCAAAGTGCCTATTTCTGATACTTATCAAAGATAGCCTGCGCACGAGCTTTTTGTGCTATCTCCCCCACTTCTGCCGGTACAATGGTCATACCCACAGGGCACAAGGTAATGGCCGCAAGCTTCAAATGTTGCACAGCAAAGGGAATGCCAATTATGGTAATGGCACACGCCACCGCCGCAAGAATATGCCCTATGGCAATCCAAAGGCCTGCAAGTATAAACCAAATGGCATTGCCCAAAAAGCCAAGAAAGCCTGTGCCTATATCCTTTTCACCCGTGAGCATATCCCTACGGATAGCAATTTTGCCAAAAGGAAAAAAGGCAAACTGCCCTATAACAAAACAGGCCTTACCCCATGGTATGCCGATAATGGATATAAAAGCAAGTACGCCAAAGCACCACCACAACAAACCGGTAAAAATACCTCCAAACAAAAACCAAAATACATTACCAAGTAGACTCATGTTTTTCCTCCTTTGAGTTGCTCTTCACTATTCCTCAAGAAGAATGCGCAGCTATCGTTTCAGAATGAGAAACGATATAGAGGAAATTTTTCATTCAAAATAAGTAAAGATACAGAGAGAAAATCATGGGGAATGAGCACAGAACGGGAATGTTCAGTATAATAATCATTAGATTGATAAGGCACTTGATACAAAGCATTGGTACCCTTAGGAAGAGCCGCAGATACAATGTTCTTTACGATACTCATTTCTTCTGCAGAAACGTCTTTCGCTTTAATAACATAGGCATAGGACGCAACACCTGTTTGCTGTTCTGGAGAGATAGGCAGATTTTGTAAAGCAAGCTCTGTAGCCTTTTGAGCTCTGCCTTGGCCTTGCGCACAACCAAAGCCCATAACACCTGCTTTTTTATCCCAGATTGTAGAACAAAAATCTATTAAAGACAGAGATATAAGACCACTATCAAAAAAGAGTTCCATGCAAGCAAGGGCTGCTTGAGCCATGGCAATCTGCGTTGTTTTCGCTGTTCCCATTATTTCTACTGACTTCGCATAAACCGATGGTTTTACAGCCAGAGCATTTTTGGGATGAAAAAGCCGAATAAGCGTATCTGCAACTTCTTCAAAGTTTTTCATACGTTGTAATATTTCAGCACTATAATTTTCTCTCCGTAAAGTCGTTATGCCGATAGTTACACGATTTGCAGTAAAGAAATGCTTTGCTACCATAGTGCCTATGGAGGCCTCATACGCATTGGCAAAATCTAAAAAAATAAATACAATATCATATTGTTGAGCGCAATTTTGCAATGTAGCACACTCTGCAAGAATACAAGCATCCTCTTAGGTTACAAGAAGCTTCTGGGCTGCTTTACATGTATAAATTCTTTCCAACACAAAATCTATGGCAAGACTTGTGACAGTTTTTTGCGCTTCTCTATTGTTTTCAATGTGCTTTATGAAAACATCTAGCGCAGCACAACCGCTTTCTCCCACACCAATAAGTAACACTTTGTTATAAACATCAAAAGCATCTTCATTATTATCAAGATTCATCATATCCCCTTCT
>CAYJAD010000132.1:0-2732 GCA_964368075.1 uncultured Desulfovibrionaceae bacterium
GCTATAATAACAGGAATCCAAGGTAGGAAATTCATTGTTTTCTCCTATGGTTAAAAGATGATACTATTCTTTATGCAAGATGCATAAAAGCACAGCAAGATACGTTTCTACATGTAAAGCAGAGTGAAACCTTGCTGGGCAGGCCTAAACGATGATGGTAGCAATGTGAAAGAAATTTCATACACACCTCATTGTTTTAATAAAGCTTGTTGTAACATGCTGAACAGGGCTGAGGGCAGTGTGTTAAGGTCGTGGATGGTGCGGCTGGTTTCAGGCAAGAGCATTTCAAGGCTGTTATCTTCTACGCCAAGAGCTAGCACTTCAAAGCCCAGCTTATGCGAATGAGTAAGGGCATGCTTGGTGGTGTACAGGGAATCCGGTACGCCGTCGCTGATGATGAGGATGATTTTTCGCTCTTCTTTGAGGACATACATTTGTTGCATAACCCACCACAAAGATTCTGTCAGCGGTGTGCAACCTCTGGCCTTAATAGCAAACCTTGGATGTACCCTTTGTCCGTGTTTTACCACAGGGAAAACACCCTCAGCATTGGGATTTTTACTTGCCGTACTTGCCGGAAAAGCGGTGACGCCAACGTTAACACCTTGGCATTGCTCAAGAGCTAAAGCTACGCCATAGCAAGCCTTGCCGGCAAGTTCCATACGTGGGCCGTCCATGCTACCGCTACAATCCAAGAGCACATGCACCGCTGTGGATACGCTTTTCTTTTGGCCGCTTCGTAGGAAAACCCTAGGATTGTGAGTGGAAAGATTATGTAATTTAGCAGGATATATCTTTCCCCTTTGTCCCAATACGCAAGGTTGCTGTACCGAAGCTTGCAACAGCCCATGCAAACGTGTGCGCAAAGCCGTAGAGCTTCGTCGAATTTCTTCAAGCACATGGGGAGCAAAGCTCGCACAAGAACGATGCCCTTCTATGGCTACGGCTAAAGTGTGCCTTTGGCTGTGCTCTTTCTTTCCTTCAAGGTTTTTCGCTAAACATTCACCAAGTCCAGAAGGTAAGTCTTCCGTATTTGATTGGAGCATTTTCTGTATATTTTCTTGGGTGTTTTCTCCTTTTTCTTTTGAGGGCTTTTGTGGATTATTGTTGAACAAATCTTGTGCATAGCTTTTTATGGCTTGATACAATTCTAGAGCATAAGCGATACTGTCATGTGTGCTTTGGCAATGCTTTTGTACATTTATAAGTACAGTATCAATGGCTTGTAGCAGATGTGGAAAATGCCGTTCAATGATGACAGCTTCCTTCCTTCGTTGCACCTCAATACTAGGCACATCCCAAGAACGTACCGTCAGCAAGACATAATTTAAAAGAGAAAAGGCCGGGTTTTTCCCAGCCTTTTCTGTGTTTTGTGTGTGTTTTTCCCTTGCAAAGTGCTCTTCAATGAGCCTATGAAAGTTTCCCTTGCATCCAGGGAATATCTTGGCAAGAGCATTTTCTACGCGCCAATCTTCCAAGGCATTCCAAAGGTGTTTTTGAACAGGATTGAGCTTTGCCTGCGCTAAGGCTTCAAAATCTGTATAGCGTATGTGAGCAGATTCATGGTCAATAAAACCACGTACTTGTGTTGCAAAATCTGCATCACAATCTAATGGTATATCAGGCAGATAGATAATGTTTCCATCGGTGCAAGCTCTGTCACCGCCAATATGCACCTGAACGCCGTATTTATCGCCTAGCACCGTTGCTAACAGGGGTAAGGCAGCCATAATGTTTTTGTTGTGTGTCATAGGAATATCTCCACGGATTATCTCCTTTTTTCCCTGCTTACCATAGACCCATACTAGGGATATGTGTCACTTGTGGCAGATCTGGCATGGGTATACTTTCTGTTGATTCTGTGCTTTCTTCTACATCATTTATATGTATGCTTGGCTGTGAATGCTGTAGGAGTGCGTCTAAAAGATTGGCATCTTCTGTGCCTTGAATGCGTAGCTGTGCGTGATGCAGCAAAGCTCCAGTATCTCGTAATAGGCATACAAGCCCTTGTAACGTTAATAACTTATCACCCAAAATGGGGCCACGCTTGGGCATATGCTGTAAAGCCATCTGGATGATTTCGCCTACAGGGGCCACATGAGGTTCCACAAAGCTTAAACCTATGAGTTTGTTATACAGAGTTTTCAGCGGTGAAAGTGCCTTATGCGTTACCTCCGTTTTACCGGCGTAAACGCGGTTCCAAATGTCATTGGCGGTGCGAGATATTTCATCAAAAAGCGTATTTCCTAGATTTTCCACTTCTTCTGTTAATCCTGCATGTAGAAGGGCATCTTCTTCAACGTGCTGTATGAGGGGTGCTACCTTGTACATTTGCCACTTAAAGTCCATGCGAGCCCGTACATAATCGGGACTGACCACAGAATCTGCTATGATATTGCCCCATTCTTGATGCTTTTCAATCCAATCTTCAATGGTTTTGTGATATTCCACAAGAAATTGCTCTTTTGCCACCATAAATTCATCACGAATGGCTAAAAGCTCACGCATAATGTCGGCGGCTTTTTCTTCGGGAATAGCCCATCCGGACATGAAGCGCACGCCATGCCTATCAAGATAATTGAAGGCACGGGCTTTTAATGTACCGAAAATACGTAGGCTTTCAGGTGGTGCCATGCGCTTACTGCCAAGGGTAGCTAAATCATCGGGCGGTAATTCTACATTGCCAAAATCTTCTAAAGTGAGCTTTTTACGTGCAGACCAGAGAGAAATGT
>CAYJAD010000133.1:0-2695 GCA_964368075.1 uncultured Desulfovibrionaceae bacterium
ATAGAGACCTCTTCATAATTCATTATGTGAGGTTTTACGGAGCATTGACGCTAGTCTCATAATTGATGCGGCCTATTCGGTAACAGACTGTTAAAAGAAAACGTAGGGCGAATGCACTTTCATCGATAAAAAATATAATAAATATAGGGCTCATACTGTTAACCATATAACAGGAGGCCTTGAGATGAAACGCAGAGTATTTATGCTGGGTTTGATGTGTGCGCTTTTTGTAAGTTTTATGGCAACGGACATGGTGGTGGCAGATACTGCCGAGGCTAAAAAAATCGACCTTGTCAATCGCTACACTAAAACAATTTCTGTGGCTGTGCGTTATAAAGATTCGCTAAAAGGATGGGTAACGCGCGGCTGGTTTAATCTTAAGCCCTAAATACGCAGAACTTTTAATTTTAACACAAATAATAGCATATTTCATCTATACGGAAAAGCTGGTGGCAAAAAATGGTTTGGTAACAGCAGCTCTGCCAACAGGAATTTTAGAATACAAAATAGCAGCGCTTTTGAATATGTTGGCAATAGCTATGGCAGAAACTCAGAGCCGGTGCGTTTTTTCCAAGTAAACTTTAAGGGTAATGGCAGTACATATACATTTAGATAAGTACTTTTATGGATTTCCCCTGCATTAAATGCGATGTAGGAAGGTTTTTTTATATAAGGAGGATATATGCGCACTACTTTATTGTTAAGCTTTTTTCTTTTTTGTGTTTTTTGTGTCAATGGTGCTTTCGCTGACGAAGGAAATACCGACGCTGAGGACTTCTTTAAAGCTGCGTCGGCGGGTGATGTTGCCGCATTAAAAGTTTTCATTGATAATGGACTTGACGTTAACTTAGTCAATGAAGAAGGTATGGATAGGGACACAGCCCTTATACTGGCCGTCAACTCTGGACATACAAAAGCAGTAGAATTCTTATTAAAAAATGGGGCCGATGCCAATGTTCAGGATTCCTTTAAGTCCTCGCCTCTTATGATGGCCGCTCAAAAGAACTATGAAGAAATAGTACAACTTTTATTAGAGCATAAAGCCAATGTACATACTAAAAATAACTATGGGCAAACAGCACTTGTACCCGCTGCCAGAAGAGGGAATAATAATATATTGCAACTCTTAGTAAAAAATGGCGCCAAAATAGATGACAGAGATAAAGACGGCTATACAGCACTGATGTGGGCTGCCTTCGACGGGCATGAAAAAACGGTGCAGTTTTTATTGAATCATAAAGCTGACATACATGCCAAAACACACAAAGGACGAACGGTTCTTATGCACGCTGCTGGGGAAGGGCGTGACAATGTTATACAGCTTTTATTGGATAATAAGGCTGATATAGAAGCTAAAGATAAAGATGGAGAGACGGCTCTTTTCGTAGCCGCTTGGAGTGAACGTGTACGTTCTATACAACTATTGCTAAAGAATAAAGCGCTTATCAATAGCAGAAATATTTATGGCGATACACCTCTTATGATTGCTGCTCTTCATGGGGATGAAAAAACCGTACAAGCTTTTGTAGATAATGGTGCGGATATACACGCTAAAAATACTATTGGCGAGACAGCTTTTATGCTTGCTGTTCGTAATGGAAATACAGGAGGTGCACGTGTATTATTACATAACAAAGCAGATATACATGTGAAAGATAAAGATGGCTGGACAGCTTTTCTTCATGCTGTTTCTTCGGGGCGTAAAGAAGAGTTTTATATGTTAGTAGAAAATAACGTTGATATATACGCTAAAACCCATGATGGTAAAACGCCTCTGATGCTTGCCGCTCGTTATGAACAGGGGGAAATACTGCAAATATTACTCGAAGATAAAAAGTTTGATATTCATGCCAAAGATATTTATGGGCAAACAGCTTTTATGTATGCCGCTGAAGAAGGCTATGAAAATGAAATGCAAATATTGCTTGATAATAACGCTGATATACATACTAAAAATATCTATGGCGAAACAGCTCTTATGCTTGCGGTAAGAAATGGAAATACAAAGGCAATACAACTTTTATTGGATAATAAAGCCGATATACAGTTGCGTAATATATATGGGCAAACTGCCTTGATGATTGCAATCGTAGCCGGAAATGCAGAAGTAGTACAACTGTTATTGGATAATAAAGCAAATATACATACTAAAGATAAAGAAGGGCAAACAGCTTTTATGCTTGCCTTCCAGCGTGGGATTGACGAAATAATCCTGATTTTATTAAACAGCAAACCTGATATGCATGCCAAAACCCGTGAGGGAAAAACGACGCTTATGTTTGCAATGCAGTATGGAAATAGTGACATAGTTGGATTTATTTTGGACAAGAAAGTAGATATACATGCTAAAACAAAGAAGGGTAAGACGACGCTCATGTTTGCGGCGCAGTATGCCTCTAGGGGAACAGTAGCGCACATTCTGTCAGAAGGTGCCGATATGAATGTTAAAAGTTCAGAATGGCATACGGTGATGTCTTTGGCATATAAAAACCCGGATCGGGAAGTTATACCGCTGCTCAAGAATTATAGATAAGAAAATACACATAATAAAACATCGCTTTTATCATTTTTAACGGGCTGTGACATAATTTCCTTCCATGACTGGGGCGTTTAAGCGGCAGATTACATCGTCACGCCCTTTTAAGAAAAAGCCTTGCGCTGTGGCATGAATTTCAACACGCGATTTTTCGAAAAG
>CAYJAD010000134.1:0-2589 GCA_964368075.1 uncultured Desulfovibrionaceae bacterium
GAGCACGAGCCACAACAACTTTGTCGTCGTCAGAAAGCTCATCCATGCCCAAAATGGCAATGATATCTTGCAAATCTTTATATTTTTGCAATACAGACTGCACTTGACGAGCTACCATGTAGTGATCTTCACCCACCACATTGGGGTCAAGAATACGGGAGCTGGAGTCAAGAGGGTCCACCGCAGGGTAGATACCAAGTTCTGCAATTTGACGTGAAAGTACGAGTGTACCGTCAAGGTGCGAGAAGGTGGTAGCAGGGGCCGGGTCAGTCAAGTCATCCGCAGGTACGTATACAGCCTGAACAGCGGTAATAGAACCTTTGTTGGTGGATGTAATACGTTCTTGAAGACCACCAAGGTCAGTACCAAGTGTTGGCTGATAACCCACCGCAGAAGGCATACGGCCAAGAAGTGCGGACACTTCGGAACCAGCTTGCGTAAAGCGGAAGATGTTATCTACGAAGAGAAGCACGTCTTGGTTTTCTTCGTCACGGAAGTATTCCGCACAAGCAAGTGCTGTCAAAGCAACACGAGCACGGGCCCCTGGAGGTTCATTCATCTGACCATAAACAAGTGTGGCGCGTTCTAATACGCCCGCATCTTTAAGTTCATGATAAAGGTCATTACCTTCACGGGTACGCTCACCAACACCAGCAAATACAGAGCTACCGCCGTGTTGCTTTGCAATGTTGTTGATCATTTCCATAAGAATAACGGTTTTACCTACGCCGGCGCCGCCAAAGAGACCCATTTTACCACCCTTAGGGAAGGGGACAAGAAGGTCCACAACTTTAATGCCTGTTTCCAAAAGCTCAACGTTAGTATTTTGCTCTGTAAATTCAGGGGCAGGACGGTGAATAGGATAATATTTATCCGCTTCAATGGGGCCAGCTTCGTCCACAGGACGACCAAGCACGTTCATGATACGGTTAACAGCAGCTTTGCCTACAGGCACCATGATGGGCTTGCCGGTATCTACTGCTTCCATACCACGCACAAGACCTTCAGTGGCGTCCATAGCGATGGTACGAACCACATTATCGCCAAGGTGCTGAGCCACTTCAACCACAAGGTCAGGCGCGTCAACGTTGTTAGGGTTTTTAACATCTAGGGCATTGAAAATGTTTGGCAATTCGCCGCCCGAAAAGTCAACGTCGACAACTGCGCCGATGACTTGAACAATTTTACCAGTATTTGCACTCATTTTATTACGCTCCCATGGTTAGCCATTCAGCGCTTCGGCGCCGCTCACAATATCCATAAGGTCGCTTGTGATGGCGGCCTGACGTGTCTTATTGTACAAGAGAGTCAACAAGCGGGTCATATCGTCACAATTTCGTGTGGCGTTGTCCATGGCTGCCATACGGGCAGCGTGCTCGCTTGCTGATGTGTCCAGTAAGCCACGATATATTTGTACCTTGACATAGCGGGGCAAAAGTTCTGCTAAAAGCTCTTCTTCTTGTGGCTCATACAGATACTGTTGACCCGGGCCTTGTGAGTTTTGTTCGCTCACAGCGCTTTGTCCATCGTCCGCCGTTTCGGGTTTGCTTATGGGCAAGAGAGTTTGTACCACAGGCACTTGCCTTGCCATGGAAAGAAACTCACCAAAGATAAGATATACTTCGTCCATAGCCATGGTTTGATAACCATGTATTACCTCATTACCCATTTTCCCTGCCAAGGCAAAGTCCAACGCACCCATTTTATCCCCATAGGAAAGGAGGGTTTCGTAATTGGTCTTGGCAATGGCATCGCGACCTTTCTTGCCCATGCAGATGAACTTTATGTCCATACCTTCACTGGCTTTTTGTGCCGCAAGCTTTAAAGCCTGCGTAATCAAGTTGCCGTTGAAGCTACCGCACAGTCCCCTGTCTGAAGTGACAAGAATGATGGTGCACACCTTTTTTTCATCGTGGGTTTCTAGCAAAGGGTGAGCATTGTCTTCTGCTTTGCCAGCCAAATCCACAAGCATAGTTTGGAACTTGGCAGCATAGGGGCGAAAACGCTCAATACGTGCTTGGGCACCGCGCAATTTAGCCGAAGAAACCATGTTCATGGCCTTGGTAATTTGCTTGGTCTTCCCCACACCCACAATTTTCATTTTTACGTCTTTTAATGAAGCCATATATACCCCCCGGCCTTATGCCTGGAAGCCTTGCTTGAACGCCTCGATGGCTGACTTTAAAACCTCTTCCACGGACGCATCAATAGCTTGCTTTTCTTTAATGGCAACAAGGGCTTCTTTTTTCACATCACGCAAATAGGTGAGCAGTTCACTTTCAAAGCGGCGGATTTCTTCCACAGCTACATCATCCATATAACCACGGGTCGCGGCATACATGGAGGCTACTTGCTCTTCTACTGGCATGGGCACATATTGAGGCTGTTTTAAAAGCTCCACAAGACGGGCACCGCGATCAAGCTTTGCCTTGGTGGCAGCGTCAAGGTCGGAACCAAATTGCGCAAAAGCTGCTAACTCACGATATTGAGCAAGGTCAAGACGCATGGTACCGGCCACTTGTTTCATGGCTTTAATTTGTGCTGCGCCGCCCACGCGAGATACAGACAAACCTACGTTAATAGCAGGAC
>CAYJAD010000135.1:0-2570 GCA_964368075.1 uncultured Desulfovibrionaceae bacterium
ATTGTAAGGGCGGCAGGGGGGCGGCAAGCCCCCCTTAGCCACTTACAAAAAAAGCCCCTCAGTTTCCCAAGGAGCTTTTCAGCGCATTTTAGAATTCATACCTTATAGTAGCATTCAACAAATGCCCCGTTTCGTGTTCAGAAGCTTGCAGATTATAGTTCAGTCCAAAGCTTAGGCCGCCTTGGTGCGCCACATCAAAGCCGATGCCGCCGTTAAAGGCAAAGCCGTCCACATTTTTCATGGTGTATTCGGTGGAGCCGCTCACGCCTGGAATGCTTGAAACGCTGGTGGCATGTAAATCACCCGCGGCGGCGATGAAGCCCAAGTCCACGCGCGGTTTGAATGTCCAGCCATTCTCAGAAGTAAAGTCTTTGCTAAAGGTCACACCCACGGGGAAGTACCATATGCCTTGGCTGTCGCCTTCGGTTTGGGCAATGGTGCCTTTGCCATTTTCTGTGTCATAGGCGCCAGTACTCACATTCATATAGCGTATGCCTGCATGTGGTGTAATGTCCATGAAATCGGTAGTAAAGGTATATTCTGCTGTGAGTCCAGCCGTCCACACATGGGTTTGGGTATGGGCTTCAAGTTTAGATAAACCTAGGCCGCTTGGCATATCTTGGCTTATTTCGCCATATACGGAAGAATAGCCCACATCGGCCATGAGCGAAAAATTGCCATTATAATAGGGACCATAAAGCGCCAAGACCAAGAGTGCCAACTATAGCAAGAGTGCCAAAAGCATTTAAGATATGGCACTTTTGTAAAACGGCCTTGTAACGATTAATCAGATTGCCAATGGCATTTTTTGTGAGCATGTAAATTTTCTTTTTTGAGCGCGATGAAACGATAGTTTCAATTTTTTATAATGAGGTACACTGTACGGCGCTATAGATAGTATGGTCAAATGCGCCTTTGTAAAAACATATCTATGCGACATATAGGATTTTTTGGTGATGGTCAAAAAAATGATAGATAGGAAAAAGGGTTGGGAAATGCTCACAAAATGCCCAAAAAAAACTTGCCATTTGAACAATCAAGCCTTATATAAAAAGGGAGCCGTAGCTTCTGCTCTAACAGAAATTACGGCTGGCAAGGTGGTTAACACCCCCTTAATGTGCGATTGCCACGTATTGCGATAATTTCGACCTCGTATCAAAGTCACTTGATACGAGGTCAACTTTTAATAAGCTTTAACAGCTAATAAAAGGACAAGTATCAAGCTAACGAGAGCAGTCAAAAATAGACGCACCATAGCTTATCACCCTCCTTTCCTGTAATAAAACAGGCCTATACACCTTGCCGATGTAGAAAGAAGGGCAATCACACAAAATAAGAGTAGTCTATTTGATATGTAACTGCAAGCTTTGAGTTTTGGGGCATATTGTTTCATGCACGATAAATTGAAGATATGTGTTTCCTTGAAAAACGTGAGAAGCATGCACCGAACGTTCCATAGCCTACGCAAATCTCACATAGGTTACTCTTCGCGTTACACTAACCTAGGCTAACATATAGGTGGGGCGGGGTGTGTCTGTCTCTTTCCCGCCTTCTCACCAGCCGTGCAGTATAGAAAGCGAAGCGTCTATACAAAACGTAGGCTGGCATTCGGACTGAAGCTTGGATAAACGGGTATGTTTGCGTGCAAGTTTTGGGTCGTTTGGTGTCAATATGGTGTACGTGGCGTGTTCGTTTGCTGTGGATAACTGTGTCGTTTCAAGCTCAGCTTTGGTACTTTTGAAGTAAGCGATGTGTCACCATCAAGAAAACTAACATGCAGCATCTTGCTTAAGCATGGTCAGTATGGTGCATGAATAGTGGTGATATGGTGGATATTAACAGTACGTATTCCGTTTTATGTGTGTCAGTATCAAAAATTTAAACACGCAAAAGCGGTCTTCATCTACTGACAAAGACCGCTTCATTTTTGAACTAAGGGCAAATTATTTTTTGGTTTGTTCTTTTAAGCCTTGAAGGTAGTCGGCCCATTCTTGCATCATCTGTCTACGCTCTGGCAGATATTGAGCGTAATTATAAGCCGCTCTTGCATCGCTTCGCTCAACGTGTGCCAATTGTCGTTCAATCCAGTCACGATTATAGCCAAGTTCATTAAGGCGTGTTGAAGCCATAGAACGGAAACCGTGCATACTCATTTCATGTTTAGCATAACCTAGTTGTCGTAATGAGCTGAGCATGGTTACTTCACAAACTGGTTGTGCATCGGTGCGAGGGGATGGGAAAAGATATACACCACCACCTGTGATTTCCTTGAGCTTATATAGGATTTCAAGAGCTTGCCGTGACAAAGGTACAATATGCTGTTGCTTCATTTTCATACGCATGGCGGAAATACGCCACTCAGCATTTTCAAGGTCAAATTCAGTCCATTCTGCGGCACGAAGTTCTGATGGGCGCACAAAAAACAAAGGCGCAAGTGACAAAGCATACTTTATTGGCAAATATTTATCATAGTTATCTATCTTGACTAAGAGTTGTCCTATTTGTTTAGGCTCTGTAATACTGGCACGATGTACGGTTATATGTGTGCGCAATGCACCTTGTAAATCAGC
>CAYJAD010000136.1:0-2536 GCA_964368075.1 uncultured Desulfovibrionaceae bacterium
CTTATTAAGGAGAAATCATGACTCAAGACCAAATACAGCAAAAGGCTCAAAACCTACTGGCCTGCATTCAGCATGGCTTACAATTGCATGATGACCAAAGCACAACCATGCATCTTGGCGACCGTTCGCAGTATATTGGCTTATCAGACATAGGTCGAGCTTTGGAATGCCCTCGAGCTGCCTTATGCAATAAGGTATTCGCCCGCCTGCCGGCAACGCTACAAAAATTGCTTACCTTGCAACGTGGGCATTGGTTAGAACACGGCATTGGGCAAGCTATCAATGCCCAAGGTATACATGCTTTCCCGCAACTGGAACTATCTTTCATGTATAATAATACGCCCATTAAAGCACATTTTGATTTTGTACTTGCTTGGGAAAATCCACGTCCTGCCATCCGCATTTTAGAGCTCAAAAGCACCAAACATATACCAGAAACACTGTACACAGCTTATGAAACGCAGTTATACGGACAAGCTTCTTTTCTTGCCTCCCTGTGGAACAAATCTGCATTTAGCTTACGCGATGCTGACGGTACACTTTTGCATGAAAATCTCACCATGCCGGAGTTATGCAATCGGCATTTTGGCCTAATACTGCCAAACGACGCATCCTTGGTGGACATAGAAGCTTGGGTGCTCTGCTTATCCATGGACGATATTAAGCCCTTTGGTCCCTACATTCCGCATGCATCCATGCGGGATGTGTGTTTGCGCACCGCCAAAGAATTATGGGCAAATAAAGAAGCCTTGTCTCAAGGGGAATTGCACTTAAGTGACGTACCCCATGCCACAGGCTTTCATGCTCTGTGTGGGTATTGTGACTGGAATAGCGATTGCCCCAAATTTCACGACGGGGACAATCAACCAGATTGGGAGCCAGAACTAGAAAAGCTTATATCACTTAAGGAGGCTCGTGCCGCCTTGGATGTAGAAATCAGCCTGAAAGAGCAATACTTAAAAGACGCATACGGCCTGACAGCATTACAAGGCGATTGGATTAACACCGGTTCTTATCGTTTCAAGGTAAGTCAACAAAAAGGACGACGCACCTTGAACAAAGACTTACTGCAACAAACCTTACAGAAATTAGCCATAGAAAATGCCAAATCCCTTATTGCTTCCTGTGAACAAGAAGGGAAGCCATTTCAAAAGCTCACCATCAACAAAATAAACTAAAGGAGAAAAATTATGGGATATTATTCAGAAGTAGGCTTATGCCTCAACAAAGCCGCACACGACAGAATGCTTGCAGAATTGATGCAACAGGACAAAGCCACACAAGCAGAAGTGCAAGAATTACTCATGCATGCTCAAAGGTACGTAGCAAATAAGGGTAAAGACGAAGAAGCAATCCTTTATCATTGGTCATGGATAAAGTGGTATAGCCAGTTTCCCGAAGTGAAGTTTATTGAGGATTTTATAGGCAATCTTAGCGATGACGATGATGCACCCGAACAATACAGATTCGTATCCATAGGCGAAGAGCTAGAAGACATTACTGCCCATGGCTCATACCACGAAAACCCCTTTGAAATGGACGCAGGTCGTGGGGTATACATCAGCCCCCTGCATAAACCACAAGAAAACCCCACAAAATAAAACAATCCCACAATTAAACTAACATATAAACTTATGCACAAACTGCACAAAAAGTATCAGGTACAAGGAAGGTACAGCTTTTTACGAAGGGAGCGTATCCCAAACATACATGACCGAAGAAAAAAGCAAGCCTGACGCCGTAGATGGTGCTTTTTCAGCAGTTTGGAAAGGAAAAACTATGGACTTCACCCAAATCACGCCCACGTCATTTGACGCTGGGCTTCTTTTTAGTGGCAAAAATTCAGGCAACCTTATTGAAGGCTACGCCGCCCCATCAACCTATACTCCAAGTCTTAATTCTCATTACATTTTCCACGAAAGCAGCCGTGATATCATTGTCTGGTTTATGAATCCTACAGATCCATTATACGTCTTTGGCCCCACCGGTTGTGGTAAATCTTCATGCATCAAGCAGTTAGCCGCACGTTTGAACTATCCGGTCTTTGAAATCACCGGACACGGACGATTAGAATTTGCGGACCTCACCGGACATTTGTCCGTGAAGGACGGAAATATGGTCTACGAGCATGGCCCGCTAGCTTTGGCCATGCGCCATGGTGGCCTCTTGCTCTTCAACGAAATAGACCTTGTGGCGCCGGAAGTGGCAGCAGGGCTTAACTCCATATTGGAAGGAGCACCGCTGTGCATAGCAGAAAATGGCGGTGAACTTATTCAGCCACACCCCATGTTTCGCTTCGTAGCCACAGCCAACACCAACGGCGCAGGTGATGATACCGGTCTATACCAAGGCACACAAAGGCAGAATCTGGCTTGGCTTGACCGCTTTATGCTGTGCGAAATGGGCTATCCCACACCGGAAGTGGAGAAGAGCTTGCTATCAGCAAGTTATGCTACTTTACCTGAAGAAATAGCTCATAAACTGGTGGACTATGCCAATGAGGTACGCAAACTATTCATGGGCGAAAATGGCTATG
>CAYJAD010000137.1:0-2527 GCA_964368075.1 uncultured Desulfovibrionaceae bacterium
GCACGCCGAGCCACAGGTTTTCACGCCAATGCCGCCATGCGCCTCGATCCTGTGCTCAAAAATACCGGCCTTTGCGATACCGTGGGCGGCTCTGCGGTGTTTTATCAAAGCTTCGTGAAAGTTATAAAAGTGTCACAATCCCATGAATAGACGACCGTGAAAGAGTTTTCAAATTTCATAAAAGCTCTGCACATATACATCTTAACTCACTTTAATGTTCTATGGGCCCTCGCATAATGCATTATGCGAGGGCCCATTTTGCTAAAAAATACTTCCCATGAAATTATATTTGAAATTTTCATTTTGCCGCAATATCGTACTTTTTTTCTTTTCAAGCAAATGTAAAATACCTTTTCAGCCACAAAATCTGTATTATGCAAACTAATCATCTATTTTTTATGGTAAAAAAAAACTTGCCTTACTAACTTTTTAGGAGTTAAATGGTGAGTAACCACTTTGTTATTGACAATTTCGTCTACTCTTTTAACCCCATTTAAAAGGAAAACCATATGCATGACTTATGCCAAAAATCTCAAGATATAGTAACCCAACAAACAGAAAAACTTCAGGCACTTAAAAGCACTTTAGACGAGCAACGCTCTCTTTTAGACAATTTGCAAGACATGGCACAGGAGCTTTTTCCACAGTATAAAGGCATAGAAAAACCTGCAGATCTCCCCTCAGAGTATCAAAAAAAGCTCAACGATACTTTGCATGAGATTGATAGCATTACACATGAAATGACAACGGCTAGTGCACCAAAGAAGGTGCATAAAGTTAAAAACATGGTATAAAAACTGTAGAAAAACAGCACCCTGCGTCATGGGCACAAAAAAGCTATACTGCGTATATATCTCATATTCTACGCATTTAATTTTTTTGTCCCTCACATTTCATGAACAAAAAAGGGCCTGTGTACGGTGTACTTTTCCGACAGGCTGATAAGGAGTTTTACGCTAATGATTAATTTAGACTTTAATGAAGACGGAAGCTTGACAACAGAAAGCATCACCACACTACAAGCTACAGTGCAAAAGGTTATGAGTGGCGAAAAATCCCTTATGGAAGCCCTTCAGTTAAGCCCAGAGCAATTTGAAGCACTCTATGCTGTGGGCCACAACACCTATGTTGCCGGTAAGTATGAAGATGCCGCCAGTTTCTTTGGCGTTCTTATTTCCATTCAGCCTTTTGATGCCAGAGTATACATAGGTTTTGCGGCAAGTTTGCAAATGCAAAAAAAATATGAGCACGCAGCACTTTTTTATCAATGGGCCTGTGGCATAGACCAACAAGACCCCAATCCCATGTTCCACAGCGCCGAGTGTTATATGGCCATGGATGATACAGCAGGTGCTAAATCTGCCCTTATTTACACATTGAAGCGTATTGAGGCCAACACAGCAGACCATACAGCTTTGAAGAATAAAGCAGAAGTGATGCTTGCCAACCTCAACGCCTAACACGCATTGAAAAGTACCGTCTATGGCCTTAGTGATAAAAAGCCAAACGGCGTCTGTGTCAAAAACACATCACGCATCTTGCCTTTTTTCACTTCCTTGTATCGAGTATTTTTTGCATAGTCTGCCTGAAATTGATTTTTTCAACAGACTATTAATAAGGAATCTTTATGAACACTATCAATACCGCAACCACCAATACAGATATAGCATCCTTGCTAAGCTCTGGAGATACCGACGCCATGCTTTCCCATGCGCAAGCTCTTTCTCAATCGGCCATATCTGCCAGCCAAGAGCTAGAAAAAGCCCAAAAAAGCAAGGCCAGCCAACAATTGAGCAGCGACACTCCTACGGTAAACACCACAAGCATTCCGGTTGTTGCGCCCACCTTAAGCGCCCCAAAAATCAGCGCCAGCTCTATGATGCTCATGCTCATGACTTTGCAAACCGAAGCCAACAATGAAGCAGTAGATGGCGGCTTGGAAAATGCCGAAAATCAACAAGTGCAAGTGGCTCAAGAAAATGAAGCCAGAGCCAATGATATGGTGGGGTATTATGAAACCATGCGCCAACAAGAAGACGTCAACGGCGGTATGGCCATAGGCAATGTTATTTTGTCTGCCATTATGTTGGCTACAGCTGTCATTGCTACTGTAGCATCAGCGGCCTTTACCATTGCCACAGGCGGCGGCGGCGCGCTGACGTTGGCAGCCAGCGTTGCAGGTTTGGTGGCGGCAGCCTCAAGCTTTACCAGTTCTATCTTAAGTTTGCCGCAAGTTCAGGAAAAACTCAGCGAAAAAGGGGCCAAGATTGCCACGTATGTGCTCGCCGCTATTACCATAGCTTCCACGCTTATTTCGATGGCATGTGGTATTGGTGCTGCCAAGGCTGTAAAAGGGTGCGCAAACTTAGTACGTAAAGGTTGCCAAGCTGTAATGCTTGGTGTGCAAGTGGTCGAAGGAGCAGCTACCGCCACGTCTTCAGGCATGTCCATAGCCTCAGGTGCTATTAATTATAAAGCCAGCGAAGCACAATTTACCCTTGATCAACACAATACAAAACTTGAAGAG